>JAKQEA010000111.1 GCA_029558715.1 Bacteroidota bacterium
TCCTCCGGGCACAGAAGCAGAATAGCTGCCAACACACTCAAACAGCTTGGCCTGAAAGAAGTATATAACGGAGGAAATTGGGAGAAAGTGCTGAAAGCGATTGAATCAATGTAATATCAGGGATTCATTTTTATTTTGACTGATTTTGTTACGCTATTCAGGCCATGATCCTCAAAAAATAAGTTACAGTACAATTAGTCAGGGCCGTTACCGAAGCAATATGACTAATGCAGAAATTATATAACCTAATCCCATGTATTTCGTACAATTGTTCCTGTATCAGTTCACCACCTGTAAATGACTCGTCATTTACAGGTGTATAAATATCAAGGATAGGTTGTGTGGTATCACTTGTGGTCACAACATGCGGGCCACCGCCAGGTTCTTCTATAGTTGTGCCTCCTTTCGAACAGGCAGTAAAAACCATCCCAGAAGCAATAATAGAAACTACAAAAAATAACCCTCTTTTAATAAGGTGAATTACATTTCTTTTTTATCATCCCTTCCTGCTATAAGGTCAGTAAAAATATTTGACTTTTCAAGGTCTTCTATATCGCTCAGTTCAAGCTCAATTGCATTGGTGCTCTGGATTATCTCCACCAGTGAAATGATCAATGAGGCCAGCAAGCTGAGCAGGCTGGTGGCAAAAATAAATTCAGCAATGATCGCCCAACCTTTATAAAGGCTGTACATACAAGCCACACAGCATAAAAAACTAAATACACCAAGCCCCTGCATATAACGGATAAAATTGATCCGGCGTCGTAAGCTCTTAAGCTGATGCAGCAATATCTTGTTTTTTTGCCCGCTTACATACTCATCGTGCAATTTTCTTACGAGGTTGGCTAAAGCCAGAAAACGGTTAGTGTAAGCAAGCAATAAGAGGCTGATTGCAGGGAACAGTAAAGCTGGTGTATTTAAAGTGATTTCCATGCTGCAAATGTCTGTATAAAAAAGAAGCCCTGCCTTGCAGGGCTATATTTACGCTTATCAGCCTTTACACTATCATTTTTTGCTAAACTCCAATGGTACATTGAGTTTTACAGAGAAATTACGGCCTGAGTTAAATACTCCGGTTCTGCCGGTTACCCTATTTTCTGCTGTATACTTCAACCGGCTAAGATGATTTTGCCAGGCCACATCGCCAATATTCGTAACACCGATATGCAGGCTGAACAATATCTTCTTTTTTTCATTTACAATATCACTACCCATGCCAGCATTCAGTAACAAATATCCATCTGTGGCCGTTTCTGTAGCATACCCTGTAAAAAAATTATCCTGCTTAAATGTTTTATCTGCCTCAAACCTTATGTATAGATTACGGAATACGCCACCTGCTTTTTTAAAGTCTGCTTTTAATTCACCATTCCATCTTGGAGCAGGAATAAGCGGGATATTATCGCTACCTGAGCGATCGTTATCAAGTTTTTTATCAAACCGGCCTCTTACAAAAGAAAAAGTATTTTCGAAATGCAACCAGTGTAACGGGTGCGGATGAATATCCAAAGACAACTCTACACCGGATAATTTTGCATTATGCTGGTTAAAAATAAATGCAGTTATATCTTCTCCGTCAACATTCACCAGT
>JAKQEA010000121.1 GCA_029558715.1 Bacteroidota bacterium
CCATTACAGGCAAACATATTATAGGCCTCCCTGTAATTGACGGTGATCCAATAAGCATACATTTTTGCTACGCCGTAAGGACTTCGTGGATAAAATGGTGTTGTTTCACTTTGTGGTACTTCCTGCACCAGTCCATACAACTCTGATGTAGAGGCCTGGTATATTTTTGTTTTTTGTGTGAGGCCAAGCAACCGTACTGCTTCCAGTATACGCAAGGTACCGATACCATCTGCATTAGCAGTGTACTCTGGTACATCAAAGCTCACTTTCACATGACTCATTGCACCGAGGTTGTATATCTCATCCGGCTGCACCTGCTGAATGATACGGATCAGGTTTGTACTATCGGTAAGATCACCATAATGGAGGATGAATTTCCTGTTTTTTTCATGCGGATCAGCATACAGGTGATCGATACGGGCAGTGTTAAACAGGGATGACCTTCTTTTGATCCCATGCACTTCATATCCTTTGCCCAGCAGTAATTCTGCAAGGTAGGCACCGTCTTGCCCGGTGATACCTGTTATAATGGCCTTTTTACTCATAAAATTTCTAATTGGTGATGATAAAGTAAATTGATAAGGTTATTAAAGAGTATAATATACCAGTTCTGATTTTTTACTTTTTAAAAGCCAGGTGATCCTTCCATATCTCTTCTTCCGGAAGAGACCTGAAATACTCGTAGGTGATTTTTAACCCCTCAGCCCTGGATACCACGGGTTGCCAGTTTAATAATTGTTTGGCTCTTGTGATATCTGGTTGCCGCTGTTTAGGATCATCTGCAGGCAATGGTTTATATACAATCTTCTGCTGAGAGCCTGTCAGTTTAATGATCTCTTCAGCAAAATCCTTCAGGCTTATTTCATCAGGATTACCAACGTTAACAGGTTGTGCATAATCACTAAGCAGCAGCCTGTAAATACCATCCACTAAATCGGACACATAACAAAAGCTGCGGGTCTGGCTACCATCACCAAATACAGTAAGATCTTCACCCCGCAATGCCTGGCCTATAAAAGCAGGTAATGCCCGTCCATCATTTAACCGCATCCGGGGACCGTAGGTGTTGAATATTCTTACAATCCTTGTTTCCACACCATGGTAAGTATGATAGGCCATGGTTATCGCTTCCTGGAAACGTTTTGCTTCATCATATACACCGCGGGGACCAACAGGATTTACATTTCCCCAGTAATCTTCATTCTGCGGATGCACTAACGGATCGCCATATACTTCGCTGGTGCTCGCCACTAAAATTCTTGCTTTCTTATTTAATGCAAGCCCCAGGCAGTTATGTGTGCCTAGGGAGCCTACTTTAAGGGTTTGAATCGGGATCTTTAAATAATCTATCGGGCTGGCGGGTGAAGCAAAGTGAAGGATATAATCCAGGTGGCCAGGTACATGTATAAACTTGCTTACGTCGTGATGATAAAAGCTGAATGTTTTAAGCGGGAATAAATGTTCAATATTTTTCAGATTACCAGTAATCAGGTTATCCATACCAATCACTTCGTAGCCTTCCTTGATGAACCTGTCGCATAAGTGAGAGCCTAAAAAACCTGCAGCACCTGTAATAAGAACTCTTTTCATGAAGAAAATTATTGTGCGTATTTAATTGCGGGCATTGATCAGCACAATGTCCCGGTAAACATTTTAAGACGCTGTTATTTTTTTTCGTCCAATACTTTCGTAATAGAACCCGAGTGAATTTATTATTTCAATATCATACAGGTTCCTTCCATCAAAGATCACTTTTGCTTTCAGTTGTGATGCGATCTTGTCAAAATCAGGCGTACGGAATTCATTCCATTCAGTACAAATGACCAGTGCATCTGCCCCCTGTAATGCTTCATACTGGTTTTCCGCAAAAACGATATCAAGTTTTGTTTCTTTTTTCACATTTGGCATTGCTTCAGGATCAAATGCGGTAACAGTGGCCCCGCTGGCCAATAACTGTTCGATAACTTCCAAAGCCGGCGCTTCTCTTATATCATCTGTGTTCGGTTTGAATGCAAGCCCCCATACAGCAAATTTCTTCCCTTTCAAATCACTCTTATAATATTGGTTGATCTTAGAGATAAAAAATTGTTTCTGCAACTTATTCACCTGCATTACCGCATTCAATATCTTAAAATCGTAAGCGGCGTCTGTAGAAGATTTTGACAATGCCTGCACATCCTTTGGAAAGCAGCTTCCCCCATACCCAAGTCCGGGGTACAGAAAATGTTTTCCAATTCTGAAGTCTGTGCCAATACCGCGGCGAACCATATCTACATCTGCTCCCAGCTTTTCACACAACACTGCCACCTCATTCATGAATGATATTTTGACAGCAAGGAAACTATTCGCTGCATATTTAGTAAGCTCAGCGCTTTTTTCGTCCATAAAAATGATTGGATTTCCCTGTCGTACAAAAGGCTCATACAATTGTTGCATTATTTTTCTTGCCTTCTCTGAGGTAGTACCGATTACAACCCGGTCAGGCTTCATAAAATCCTCCACCGCTGCCCCTTCCCGCAGAAATTCCGGATTACTGACCACATCAAATGCATCAGCAATACCATTACCGCCACTTTGCAATATTGCTTCCTTCACTTTATCTGCTGTTCCTACCGGAACGGTGCTTTTATCAACTATCACTTTGTAGTCCTCTGCTTTAAGCAGTTTCCCAAGGTCTTTTGCCACACCAAGAATATATTTCAAATCAGCGCTTCCATCTTCTCCCGGGGGTGTTGGCAAGGCGAGTAATATTATTTTGGCGTCATCTATTCCTTCTTTTAAAGAAGTGGTAAACTGAAGGCGACCTTCTTTCAGGTTCCTGGAAAATATTTTTTCAAGCCCTGGTTCATAGATCGTTATCTCCCCTGCTGACAACCTTTCTACTTTTGCTTTATCAATATCAACACAAGTAACATGATTACCCGTCTCTGCAAAACAAGTACCACTAACTAATCCAACATATCCTGTTCCGACAACAGCTATTTTCATTTCAGTATTTTATAGGGTTATTTTTTTCAGATACTCACCATATCCGCTTTTTGATAATTCATCAGCAATGGTATCTAATTGTTTTTTATTTATAAACCCATTGCGATAAGCTATTTCTTCAATGCAGCCGATCTTGGTTCCCTGTCTTTTTTCAATTACCCTCACAAATTCACTGGCATCACTCAGGGAATCAAAGGTACCTGTATCAAGCCAGGCAGTGCCGCGGTCAAGAAGTGCCACCTTTAATGTGCCGGCTTTTAAATATTCTTTATTTACATCGGTTATTTCGTATTCACCCCTTGCAGAAGGTTTAAGTTCCTTAGCGATCTTAACTACCGAGTTGTCATAAAAATATAGCCCGGGCACCGCAAAGTTTGACTTTGGCTTTGCTGGTTTTTCTTCAATACTTAATGCATTGTAATCAGCGTCAAATTCCACCACGCCATATCTTTCGGGGTCAGCTACCTGGTAAGCAAAAACATAACCTCCTTTCACATCGGCAAGTTCTTTCAATTGCTTACCCATCCGGGTTCCGTAGAAAATATTATCTCCTAAAACCAATGCCACTTTATCATTGCCGATAAAAGATTCTCCGATAACAAAAGCCTGCGCCAGTCCATTGGGAATTTCCTGTATGGCATACTCAAACTTGCACCCTACTTTGCTGCCATCTCCCAATAATCTTTTGAATTGAGGATTATCTTCAGGGGTGGTGATGATCAATACTTCCCGGATGCCGGCCATCATCAGCACCGACAATGGATAATAGATCATCGGTTTATCATATATTGGCATCAGCTGTTTGGAAATGGCTTTGGTGATGGGATAAAGCCTGGTGCCGGAGCCGCCGGCCAAAATAATTCCTTTCATAGATGGTTATCTTTTGTGGTATTGCTCTTCATAGTAATGCTGGTACTCTCCGCTGGTCACATGCTTCAGCCACTCTGTATTTTCAAGATACCAGTCAATTGTTTTAGCCAGGCCTTCTTCAAAAGTCACAGATGGCTTCCAGCCCAATTCTTTATTGATTTTTGTTGCATCAATAGCATAACGCCTGTCGTGACCGGGCCTGTCTTTGATGTAAGTGATCAATTCCTCACTTTTTCCTGTCGGGTTACCCAGCTTTTCATCCATCAGCTTACAAAGCAATTTAACCAGGTCAATATTTTTCCACTCGTTGAAGCCACCGATATTATAAGTATCCCCGCTTTTCCCTTTGTGAAAAACGAGATCAATGGCAGTAGCATGATCCTTTACAAACAACCAATCTCTGGTGTATAAACCATCACCATAAACGGGTAAAGGTTTTTTGTTGATAATATTATTGATAAATAAAGGGATCAGTTTCTCAGGAAAATGATTGGGTCCATAATTATTAGAACAATTGCTTACTACCACCGGTAATCCGTATGTATCATGATAAGCCCTTACAAAATGATCGCTGGAAGCTTTGGAGGCACTGTAGGGAGAGTGTGGGTCATATTTTGTTTCTTCAGTAAAGAATCCTGTTTCTCCTAGTGCACCATACACTTCATCGGTAGAGACATGATAAAATCTCTTGCCCTCATAGTTATCTTTCCAGAAATGTTTCGCCGTATTCAGCAGGTTCACTGTGCCAATAACATTGGTGTAAACAAAATCCAGGGGTGATACAATAGACCGGTCTACATGACTTTCGGCTGCCAGGTGAATTACCCCATCCGGTTGATGCAATACGAAAATTCTTTCCAGTGCATCCTTATCAAGAATGTCTGCTTTCTCAAAGAAATAGTTGGGAGCATCTTCAATATCCCTCAAATTTTCCAGGTTACCTGCATAAGTTAATACATCCAGGTTAATGATCTTGTATTCTGGATACTTTGTAACAAAAAGACGTACGACATGTGAACCAATAAAACCAGCCCCGCCAGTAATGATAATTGTTTTTGACATAATGATTATCCTTTCTGAGATTTGTACCAGTTAAATGTTTTTTGTAATCCTTCTTCTACATTAACAACCGGGTTATACCCCAATAGTTGCCGTGCTTTTGATATGTCGGCCAGGCTATGCTTTACATCCCCCAGCCTTTCAGGTCCGAAAACAGGTTGCAAGGAAGTAGCTGCCTCTTTTTTTAACCCATTAAAAAGTTCAAGCAGAGATGTTTGCTCTCCGCAGGCAATATTATATACCTGGTTTATTGCTTCTTTATTTGTGGTAAATAAAGAAAGCTTATTAGCCAGTACAGCATTGTCAACAAAAGTAAAATCCCGGCTATGGCTGCCATCTCCATTGATAACAGGTTGCTTATTATTCAACAATGCTTCTGCAAATAAGGGTATCACCGCAGCATAGGGGCCATTGGGGTTTTGCCTGGGGCCAAATATGTTAAAGTAGCGTAGCCCGATGAACTCCATATTATAAAGACTGGCGTACACCTTTGCATACAGTTCATTCACCAGTTTTGTTACGGCGTATGGCGAAAGGGGGTTTCCTATCTTATCTTCTACTTTGGGCAGCCCGGGATGATCCCCGTAAGTGGAAGAACTGGCAGCATACACTACTCTTTTGATTCCTTTTTCTTTCGCTGCTGTGAAAATATTGAGAGTGCCGGTAATGTTTACATTATTGGTGGTAAGCGGATCGTTGATAGAACGGGGAACAGAACCAAGTGCTGCCTGGTGTGAAATAAGATCAATTCCATCACAGGCCGTCAAACATGTTTCATAACTCCTGATATCCCCTTCAATGAAATCGAATTTGGGATGATTTTTATACCCTTCAATATTTTTCAATGACCCGGTAGCAAGGTTATCAAATACCCTGACCAGAGATACTCTTTCATCCTGCAATAAATTTTCAACAAGGTTAGAACCGATAAAGCCGGCACCGCCAGTTATTAGAATACGCATTGGATAAGGTTATACTTTTATCTTCTCTTTTTCTTTCTGAATGGGTTTTTGATTGAAAACCGGGCAAGGGTCTTTTCAACAAAGCCCTGGGGCGGGGTTTCTTCTTCATAATAACTTCCATACCCATAGCCATACCCGTAACCATAACGGCCATACCCATAATATCCATAGCCTGGTTTCACTTTTACATCATTGATAATTATAGAAACCTTTGGCAACTTATTTTCCTGGTAGAATTCATCAATAAGAGCAATCTGCTTTTTAAAAGTGTGGCCCTGACGCACCAGGTATAGTGTACAGTCTGCAAATTTGCTTAATGTCATCGCATCACTAACCATTCCCACAGGAGCAGTATCAATCAAAACAATATCAAAGTGCTCCTTTAGCCAATTAAACATTTCATCCAGTCGCGGATCAAGTAATAATTCAGCAGGATTAGGCGGTATAGGACCGCAACCCAGCACAAAAAGATTTTCATGCTCGGGTACAGGCTTTATCAATCCCTCCAGATCATTTGTTTTGCCTACCAAAAAATTGGTAATACCCTGTCCTTTGGCAATACCCAACCCTGATAAAACTTTAGGTTTACGTATATCAAATTCCAATATAACAGTCTTCTTACCTGCTAAAGCAAGCACAGCTCCCATATTTGTAGACACATACGATTTTCCCTCCCCACTAAAAGAGGAAGTAGTCAGGATTACTGCTTTGTCTTTTTTATTAATAACATATTGCAGGTTGGAACGTATGATCCGGAACTGCTCCGCCACCATACTTCGGGTGGTCTTATTTACTACTAAAACATTATCAGAATAGGAGTGGCCGATTTCACCCAAAATCGGAGCGGCTGTAAGTTTTTCTATATCGAACCTGGTACTGACTTTATCGTTCAGCACTTCACCGATAAATATAAACAGTGCCGGCAGGCCCAGGCCAACTAAGATGGCCATGATCTGAATAGCTCTCCTGTTTGGTTTTACAGGCACAGATGAAGGATAAGCCCTGTCTATAATACTTGAATTTGAAATTGTTGAAGCTCTTGAAATAGCAGTTTCCTCTTTCTTTTCCTGCAGGTATTTAAACAAATCCTGTGAAATCTCTACTTGTCGTTTTATCTCCGCCAGTTCTTTTATCTTCTCCGGCATAGCTTTAAGCTGGGCTTCGCTGATATTGCCCCGTTGACGTGAACGACCAATTATTGTGGTTAAAGAAGATTTAATATTTTTTAGATTTTCACGGATGCTAACTCTGAGTTGTTCTATCTGCCCTGTCACCTCTTTTACCACCGGGTTTGCTACCGGTACATTTGCATCAAGTAATTGCTGCCTTTCCAGTTGAGCTTTATTGTAAGCACCTACCAGATCATTTAGTGTTGCATCTTCAAGGCCCAGTGAAGAAGGTACAACGGGAACCTCCTTGTATTCATTTTTCTTATCCGCCAGGTAATCATCGATATCACTTGCAAAGTTCAATTTTAAGACCTGTTCATTACTTGTTTTATCTGCATCCCCAATGATCTCAAAATAATTTCCTAATTGCGTCTCCGCATCGATCAGGTTATTCCTGGTTTGATAGTCAAGCAGCATTCGTTGCACACTATCGAGTTTTTTACCATATTCCTCGAGCCGGTCATCAATAAACTTCACGATCTGGTCTGAAGATTGTTTCTTCTGCTCAATACTATAATCTGCATACAACTCCATGAGCTTATTGATAATATCTGCTCCCATCTGTGAATTGGCCGTTCTCATACCTATTGAAAGGATACCTGTTCCGGGAGTCTTGGGGTTTACAATAATGCTGCCAGCCAGCCCACCAGCCACAACAGCGGAAGGCTGCCAGGTAATTATGTATTCATTGCTTGCAGGAGGTATCGCCGTTTTCAGAAAAACAAAAGAGCCATATGGGGTTACCACCTCCTGGCCAAACCTGAAGGTTCCTTCTTTGTCTATGATGCGAAATTCAGTTTCGTTCAGGAATTTAATTTTGAAAGTAAAAGAAGCAGATGAATCCGCTATTTTCAGTGCTCGTACTACAAATGGACTCTGTTTGTAAATATTAACTGTTTTTATTTTCCCTTTTGCTAAATAAGAAAACCGAAGGTCCAGGCTATCCACCACCCTTTGCATCAGAGGCCTTGACCTGATAATCTCCATTTCACTTTGAATATTCTGTGTACGGTTGTTCACAAACATTTCCTCAAACTTATC
This sequence comes from Bacteroidota bacterium, assembly GCA_029558715.1. GTDB lineage: Bacteria > Bacteroidota > Bacteroidia > Chitinophagales > Chitinophagaceae > JJ008. The sequence goes on from JAKQEA010000121.1 coordinate 8,090, forward strand.
TCCTCTTCCACCTGCCTGTTCACTTTTCACAAGCATAGTTCCGCCAACACTGTAAATCGGAACAGTGTATCTTAAATACAAATAAGCAGCTAAAAGACACAAAGCAATAGACAAGATAAATAGCGGGAGGAACCGTATATATTTAAAAAAGAGATCTCTGAAACTCAGGTTCCAGAGTTCGCTTTTATTTTTGTTGATATTACTGATATCGCTGTGTATTGATTCTTCCATCGATGGGATAAGATTATTAATTCACGGAGTTCCTTAGTTTCGGATAAAAATATTCGCCAGCGTTGCCGCAGCAGTTATTAAAGTAAAGGCAAATGCTATTTTTTGGGATATTCTTGTCTGTTCTGCATCATTCATCCTCTGCTTGGTAGGCTCAACAATAATTAAATCGTTTTGCACCAGGTTATAATAGGGTGATTCAAAAATATCTTTTGAAGAAAGGTCTATAATACCTGTTTCTCTTTGTCCGTTAGTTTCCCTGACAATTTTTACACTATTCTTTTTGCCATAATCAGTAATGCCTCCTGCCAGGCCCAATGCCTCAAGGATGGTCAATCGTTCCCCCGGAACAGTAACAGACCCCTCTCTCCCTACCTGGCCAAGTATAGTAACTTTAAAGTTTAAGAATCTGATGATCACAGAAGGATCTTTCAATAACTCAACAGGAGTAGTAAGTCTCTTTTTAATTTCAGCTGACAGATCTTGTTTAGTAAGTCCTTCCACATGTATGGTACCTAATTGAGGATATTGGATATTTCCGGCTGCATCTACCAAAAACCCGGCATTTGCTGCTGAAGCCGGCAGGTTGTAAGGTGCGTCTGACCTGGGGTCGGTGCTGGCACTATAGACGTTTATGGAAAGAATATCATTCTTTTGAATTTTAAGTTCAGGGATCTTTACTTCCCCTTTTCCAGTGCTGTCTGTAACATTCTCAAGGTAGTTGGGAATTTTTTGCACGGGTTTGCAAGAAAAAAAATACAGTGGTAAAACAAGCAAAAGTAAAAGCCGGTTGAATTTCATTGATACGTCTTTATAAATAGCTGCAGCAGGGCTGCAAGAAATAAGGTTAGGTTCTGTTATTTTGGCAGCGCCGAAGTTAATTTACTTCTTTCAATATATGCCACTAAAATATAGCCCAGGCTGTCAATAGCTACTTTGACCAGTTTATGTTTAATATCCAGCACTTTGCCCTCCTGGTCCATGAATGAACCGTTCGTTATCCTTACCCGCTGATTCACTTTAACATCCACCGGCCGGGCCTCCACATTTTCATACTCGTTCAGGAATCTTTTAATAGCAGTGATCTCTTTCTCCCGGATCACTGCCGGTTTTCCATTCCAATATACAAAATTGATAGCCCCGGTCGTCATCCTCACTTCAGTACGATCTTCATCCGTAGCTTTTACAAATACATATGATTTGAATAAGGGCTCTTCTACAATCTTCACTCGGTCGCTCCACTTTCTTCTGACTTTATTCAGTGGGCAATAACTCTCAAATCCCTTTTCCGTGAGCAATTGGTTTACTTTTTTCTCCCACCTGGGCCGGGTATATATGGCTAACCACTTTTTTATCACTTTAGTATCAGTTTTGCTCATGGCTTCGCCATATCAATCACATATTTTAAATTTATACGATTGATAATCAGGATTTTATACTAAAAACAGATACACCGAAGAATATAATACCCCAATTTGCAGGCAAATATAGTAGAAGATGTGAGTGGGAAGTGAATAAAATCGCCGGATTTTGAAGGATTTACCCCCATAAGTTGATAACTATTCGTATAACTACGAGACGATAAATTTATATTTCAAAAAATGTGTTTTTCGTTCAAAACACAAATCCCAAAGCAAGGCTTCCTGTATCATTATGTACATGGTTGTCCACTTAATTTTACAGAGGTCCCTGTCATTTTCCTAAAAGTATGCTTCGGATAAACTCTGAACTTTACGCTATCTTCAATCACCAAAATTTTTGCTGGTGAATCAACGCTTTTATTCCCTGGATGTTTTTCGTGGTGCTACTGTTTGTCTTATGATTCTTGTAAATAATCCGGGTTCCTGGTCACATATTTATGATCCGCTTGAACATGCTCCCTGGCACGGATTAACACCAACAGATCTTGTTTTCCCTTTTTTCCTTTTTGCCGTAGGTAATGCGATGTCTTTTGTTATGCCCCGGCTCGAAGCAGGAGGAGATGCTATATTTTGGAAAAAAGTACTGAAAAGAAGTGCATTAATATTCCTTATTGGTTTGTTTCTCAATTGGTGGCCATTCGTAACAGAAGTAAACCGGCTTGTGGATGGAACTACCGGGCTTCAAAAAGTAACCATCTTTAAAGGCTTTACATGGGTTGATTACTCAAAAGACAAAGCTGGAAACATTATCGAAACAGTAAAAGGAGTCAGAGTATTGGGAGTATTACAAAGAATTGCCTTGTGTTACCTGTTTGCTTCTATACTGGTATATTATCTTAAGGCAAGAAAAGCATTCCTGGTTGGCTTAATTTTCCTATTGGTTTACTGGATGCTTTGTTATATTGGCAATCCGGCAGACCCTTACAGTCTGAAAGGCTGGTTTGGCACCGATATAGATATAAAAATTCTGGGTATATCCCATGTATATAAGGGAGAAGGTATTCCTTTCGATCCGGAAGGGTTGATGAGTACTTTACCTGCAATCGTTCAGGTGATCTTTGGCTACCTCGTTGGTGATTATATACAAAAGAAAAGCAAGGTGTTGCCCATCTCTGATAAACCCGGCGAAACTACGGGGGGTATGTATCCCATGCTCACCGGTTTGTTTGTCGTGGCCGTAGCCATGCTCGTTACCGGGTTTTGCTGGGATATGGTGTTCCCAATCAATAAAAAAATATGGACGAGCTCTTATGTGATTTATACAACAGGTCTGGCCACACTTACTATCGCCACAATGATATACATGATCGAAATAAACAATATCCGTGGTGGACTGGCCCGTTTCTTTGATGTGTTTGGAAAAAATGCTTTGTTCGTTTTTGCACTCAGTGCCTTTTTACCCAAAGGACTTGCTTTGATAAAATTGGGTGATGGTACTAATCCCTGGAACTGGCTGTATAGAAAAGTATTGATTCATACACCGGGCGCAAAAGAAAACGGATCATTGTTATATGCCCTTTGTGTTATCACCTTCATGTGGGCTATCTGCTACTGGATGGATAA
>JAKQEA010000131.1 GCA_029558715.1 Bacteroidota bacterium
GGCCTCAAGGCGTCCTGGCTCTTGCCATTAAAAAAGGCATACAGAAGCGGAAAGCGAAAAAGGAAAAAGCCAGTATTGATCCGGTAGGCAATACGACGGCACAATTTATTTCCGGTGAATCTGCATACTTACATCAGGAAATAAAAGCGAAAAAAGAAAAGCAGCGCAAGACCTTATTTAAGATTAAGGAAGCGCAAAAGCTTGTTAACCGGGGCCAGTCAGTTAAGGCCGCAATGAACGCCGTTAAACTGACAGAAACAGAATACAACGAACCTACTAAATATTACTTATGAGCTTTATAAGTATTGCACAAGGCCTAATAAAAGGAGTTGTTAAGGTCGGGAAAAAGGTTGGAGGCGTCGCAGTTGAGGCCATTAAAAAAGGTGTTGCGAAACGCAAGGAAAAGAAAGCCGCAAAAAAGGGCCTTGACCCGGTCGCTTCAACCGCTTCCGAGCTTGTTGACGGATCCGCGAAATATTACCGCGAATTGCTTAATCAGCAAAAGGACAAAATGCGCGATGAGGCTACAAAAATTCGTTTTGCAAACAAGCTGATTAACGCCGGGATGAGTGAATCAGAGGCGCGCGCAAAGGTAGGTTTAGGCCCGGTTAGTAAATTTTCGACTGCCGCATGGCTTGGAACGGAAGAAGAAAGCGGCCCGGAAATTAATTTCGATCAAACAAAGGTAACGACAGCCGCAAAGCAAGGGTGCGCCTGGTTAACGCTGTTAATCCTTTCCGGTGGTGGTGCGCTTGTTGGTGGCTTAATAATTTTGGCAATAAAAATTTTCTGATATGAATGAAATGTTTGATAAGGTTAAAACCTGGATAAAAGACAACCTGCCGCTTGCGATAGGTGCCGGGCTTTTGCTCGTTATTCTTTTCTTTCCGAAAGCGATAAAAAAGCTTATCGGCACTAATTCCCGGCACCGCAGGCGCAAACTTCCGCGTTCCGTTGGTATGCGTAAGGCGCGCCGCAGATATACAAAGGGAGGGAAAGCAAAAAAGCCCTGGCAGATAAAAGGCAGCCTGGCAGCAAAAAGGCACATGGCACGACTAAGAAGAATGAAATAACATGAAAACTTTCCTTAAATACATTATTGCGCTTTTTGCGCTGTTGTTTGTTCCGCTTGCACTTGCCGCGCAAGTTGTCGAACCGGAACCGTTTAAGTTTTCATGGCACCTTATTGTTGCTTTCCTGGCAGCCATATATGAAGTTGTTGTAAGGCTGATCCCGACTGTTGCAAATTACAGCTGGATCGCGAAAGTAATTGATATACTGAAATGGATTTCAGACTTTCTTAACCGTAAAAAAAAGTAAAATATGAGCAAGCGGACATTGATTATTGCAGTTATCGCACTATTGGCAGGGCTTGGGGCTTTTTTAAGTTTCAAAGCAGACAAACGGGCCGAAGAATACGACGCCGAACCGGAACAGGAACAGAAACCGACGAAAAAGAAAGCGGATAAAAAGGAACCGACACCGGAACCGGAAAAACCAGGAACACCAGGAACCGAAGAAAAAGTAAACAATGAGTGAGAGCCAGGAACAAAAAAAGCTTGATTGGTGGGCGTGGGGCCTGGCTTGGATTTCTTTTATTGCTTCCGTTGCTTCCGCTTTTGTGGCAGCTATCAAAAGTAAGCCGCCGGAAAAAGATGAATACTATAAATGATATTGGCCTTACCGTTAACGGTTTTTTGATAGACCAGGGATACGGCTTTTTATCAAATATAATTACTTGCCAGGCAGCGCACGAAACGGCAAATTTCACTTCCCACATATTTAAAGCTAATAATAATCTTTTCGGGATGCGGTGCCCGAAAATTCGTATTACTCACGCCGTCGGTGAAAGCCAGGGATACGCAATTTATGCAGGTTATGAAGATAGCATACTGGACTTACTGGACTGGTTACACTTTCATAGATTAGTCAGACCTTATTCCAGTATTGACGAATATGTTAAAGCAATACACGAAAAGCATTATTTTGAGGATAAACCGGAAAATTATATTGCCGGGATGAAACACTTTTATAAGCTTTACTTTGGCGGGTAGAATTGTATCATATGGCGGAAACTTCTCTTTTCAATTACTGCCAGGCGTGGCAAATGGCCCCGGTGTGCGCTTAAATAATGAATGTCGCAAATGTGAACTACTTCAAATAACGTGGTCACATCAAATAGTGCAATTAGGTGCGGTACTTACAAGGCGCCCAGATCAAATTAACACTACGTCGCGTTGGCGTTTGACACTTGCGCGCGACGTCGGAACTGCAAACCCGTTATATAAAGTATTTCAATCAATAAACGTCCCGGCACCGACAATTTATGACTATATTATTTTTGATCCAGGCCAGTATTTTTATGATAATGTAATTTTCTTTAATGGCCTTAACGCCGTATTCACATACGAAAATTTTGATACTGTTAATACATACGACTACCAGTTGAGCCTGGTTATTAAGTTAAAAGAATACTAAAATGATAGACCAGAGAAACTTTCACCAATCGCCGGAAGAAATTATAAAAAACGCAACCGCAGAACAGCGCGTTATCTGGAACGCTTTATTTTTGTTATGCGGTGACAAAATGAGTATTGCGCAATTATATTTTTGCGGCTTGTCCGCAGGAACGGAATTTTTAACGTACCGGGCCAGGCGAATTTATTTTGCCCTGGAACTGGAATATGGCCGCGATAATAACGCCAGTACATTAGGCGATAGGATAGAACTATATAATGAAAATAACGTTTTAAATATGGCCGTTTATCCTTGTTCTGTTTATTGGAATACTGTTGCAACAGCAGCCGTTACATACGGGACACACGCAAAACTTCAAAATATTTATTTTTCGCGCACCGTTCCCGCGTCAAATTACGACTATCTTAAATTTCTCGGATTTCGGATAATATATTAAAGACATGGCAGCAAACGACAAGCAAAAAATTATAGTGCTCGATATTGCAGCGAATTCAAAAACGCTGATTGAGGAAAAATTACAGGACGGATATGTAATAACGCATATTTGCAGCCTGGCCCCGGCCCTATCTAAAATTTTGATAGTTTACACGAAGCCGGAAGTTATTTAGAACAATTCTAAATTAATTTCTATTTGACATAATAATAACCGGAATTGAAAAGCAATTCCGAAATTTGAAACCATGATTGAGTTACAATTATGGTTTTTTTTATTAATCCTGGCAGCCCTGGTTGCTTCCGGTTTTATTATGGAATACCAGGCCCGGAAAATTCGAAAGCTTAAAAAAGAGCTTAAAAAGACTATTTAACATAATTTATGTTACCAGGACAAAATATTAATTATAGGCAAATTCTTCAACTTTGTTGTTTTACTAATCTATGGGGCCGGAAGTTCAAAGTTGAAAGCCACGATATAAGAAACAATAAAGATATTTTTGATTTACCCGACGAATACGGAAAGCAATTTGATCTAATTGCCGCCGCCCCCCCCTGCAATCAATTTACAGTAGCAAATAATCGGAATTGGAAAGCATATCCGGAATATGAAATTGCAGTAACTCGTAAATGCTTAACGATCTGCCAGCTTTCCGGGCGTCCCTGGTTTATTGAAACAACCGTCGGACGCATCGAAACGTTTTTCCCTGAATTAAAAAAATATCGCTCGGGGATATGGCAAAGCCGGATTACTACAAAAAAGCACACCGTTTATTCTAATATGCTTTTGCTTTTCCCTATTCAAAAAGGAAATAAATCAATAGTTGTTACCAGGTCCGTTAAAAAGCGCGACGCGTGGCAGGCTGATTTTATTGAGGATATAAAAAAATCAATTTTCAATGAAAGCAATAATTAAAGTTATCAAACTACAAACCGCGTGATCTTGTCAAGTGATCCCCTTTTTCCGATTAACCGTTGTAAATAATTGATAATCAATATGGCAAAAACTGTAATATTAAGAGGCCCGGACGATGAAAAAGTATATACCTGGCACAATGCGACTATTGACAGCGTTCATAGTTATACATCAATTCACAATTCACGCGGGAATATTTTTACAATTCCCGACACAAGAACAAGAATAAATTTTTCCGGCCCTTTTACTGCAATTCATTTTTCAAGCGGGTATTATATCCAGGTTATTAAGTGATAAACGTACATTTCAACGGCGATATAATCCGATGTCCAGATATTGCGGCAATACAACAGCACACCGCAAAAATCCGCGATGATCATTTTATTTGCCCTTTCGGAGTGCATCAATGTTACTGCCGCACCTGGATGTTATACTGTCGTAAAAACGCAAAAAATATACATACCAGGTTAACCGTACATTGTCCGCTACACAAAAAAATTAAGTATAAAGGAAAAGAAATATATATCTGTAAAAAAGCGCGCGAGAGATACCAGAATTCAAAAAAACAAAAGCATTTCAGGATTGACAATACTAATTATCGCAAGGTAGCAAGTGCAGCGCATCATCTTGTAAAAACTTCTCCCTATAAATCATTGTTTTTATTATTAACGTTCCCGCCCTGGAAACCAGGCTTTAATCCGTATAAAAATGAAAACAAACTTAATGAGGCATTCAGCCGGTTTATGGAAAATTTACGTGCAAATTATAATTGCATGGGTTATATCGCAGCTCGCGAGCTTGGCAAAGTTACCCGTCGTTATCATTATCATCTTGTTTGTTCTATCCCTTTTGTTCCTTTTGCTGACCTTAATAGTGCCTGGTGCGCTGCTATTCGTGACATTTGCGAAACTTCGCCAAATGCGCTACAATCAAGAAAAGAAAATCGTATTATTAAAAATCTCGAAAGCCCTGCACGGGCTGTTCGATATATCTGTAAATATATAAGCAAATGTAAAAACCAGTCAAGTAAAACGCGGCTTTTGTTCATGTCGAATAACTTACTTAAAAAGCCCATGCCGGTAAGGAATGAGGACGCGCAATATTTTGACCGTACCGGCATTTATGATGTTCAAAGTTATTTATTGCAATTCAAAAGCGTAAAAGTCACTAAATTGAATGACTATACAAGCGCGTTTCGCATTGAAAATAATGAAGATTTTGACCGGATGTGCCAGGAATTAATATATCCGCTGTTTTATATTAAGGATGAAAAGCCGATTGACCTTTATTCATTCCCTGATAAAAAACCACCTGGCGGTTAACTTTTATTCTCTTAAAATCTGTCTTTTTTCTGTCTTTTTCTGACTTTTATTAACTTTTTTACTGTCTTTGCTTAATAATTTTAAGTAAAAGCTTGTTTATTCTATTAATTTATTATAAACTTTGTGCTGAAACGACAGTAAATTAACAGTCAAATAAACTAACTTATTGATTATCAACATGGGAGCTATAATTACAACGTTTTTTCGCGCACTGGTGCCGATCTTCGCAGGTATCGGCGTCGGAAAAGCCCTGGACAAGGTCGCCGCAGACAAAATACCCTCGTATCCTACTGAGGGAGTGCATGATAGCGGCTTTAACTGGCAAAAACTGGCCTGGCTTGCGGTTACTATGGCAGTCGGGGCCGTCCTGGTCAAGATAATTGGCCGTAAATTGAATGTCAAACTCTTAAAATAATTGCGTATGCTTCTCTACACTTCCCCGGCAGTAGCCGGAACGTATCAATTCAATCTTACATACCTGCCGGAACTTTTCACCTGGAACGATGCAGGGGCACCTATAACCCTTTTCCGCGTGGAAACGCAAGAGGACGGAGTACTGGCAGACTATAACGCCGCCGGAATTGCCGCGCTTAACGGCTTTGGTATGGTAGGGGCACAGGCTGCAAACCAGGTAACACTTCGCGTGGCTGACGGACATCTGGAGGGCAAAAACGTAACGGTAACGCTGACAACATCCGCCGCCGCCGCGATTGCGTTTTTCGGATCGTCTGACAACAAAGGAACCGTTCCTTATATTTTCAAAAATGCCGCGATCCTGGCAAACAATCCTACTGAATTTACAAAGTTTACCGTCCTGGTTGTGCCGACAATGGCAGCCGCGACAGACCGGGCCGAAGTGGAATTTATTGACGGGCACCGTCAGACCTTTGCCGTTGCTGATCTTCTTGCGATGTCAAGTTTCACGCAGCAGGTACCCGCAATACTGATTAATAATCAGCTTGCATACATACAAAAGGTGACAATGGTTTGCGCAGCCGCAACACCAGCTTATATACTTTCTGTATTGCTTCCGCAGATAAAAGCCTGATGTCTTTTTTCAAAAAGATATTGAAAGGTGCTGCCGCTTTCGCGACTGCCGGGGGGCCTCAAGGCGTCCTGGCTCTTGCCATTAAAAAAGGCATACAGAAGCGGAAAGCGAAAAAGGAAAAAGCCAGTATTGATCCGGTAGGCAATACGACGGCACAATTTATTTCCGGTGAATCTGCATACTTACATCAGGAAA
>JAKQEA010000013.1 GCA_029558715.1 Bacteroidota bacterium
CAATTATTTAATGACTGATAACCAGTAACACTAATTCATTGTTTTATCATTGGGCTATGACCAAAAAAAGATTACTTAACTATTCACTGACAGTCTTTTGTTTTTTTGCTGCCTGTCATGTAAGCCAGAAAGCCCAGGAAACAAAAGGCAATATGCAAACTGAATTTGATAAGCAGGGACATCGTGGCTGCCGGGGACTTTTCCCTGAGAATACGGTGCCCGCCATGCTGAATGCGCTGGGTATGGGTGTAACTACTCTTGAAATGGATGTGGTAATCACAAAGGATAAGAAAGTGGTATTGTCGCATGAACCATTTTTTAATCATGAGATAACAACAAAACCTGATGGCAGTTACGTAACAGAAAAAGAGGAGAGAGGATTGAATATTTACCAGATGAATTACGGGGAAGTGAAAATGTATGATGTGGGAATGAAACCACATCCCCGTTTTCCGAAGCAGGAGAAAATAAAGGCGGTAAAGCCGTTGCTGGCGGATATGCTGGATAGCGTCAAACAATATATGATGATGGCGAGAAGGCCTTTCCCTTATTTCAATATTGAAACAAAATGCCAGCCGGCCACAGATAATATATATCATCCGGCTCCGGCAGAGTTTGTGGAGTTACTGATGGCAATTCTTAAAGAAAAAGACATTGAAGACCATGTTATCATTCAGTCATTCGATTTCAGAACACTGCAATACCTGCATGAGAAATATCCGCATATAAAAACTGCGATGCTGATTGAAGAATATGATAAGCGAACGATGGGAGAGCAAATAAAAGCGCTGGGATTTACACCTGCTATTTATAGCCCTGCCTATAAGCTAGTTAACAACAAGATGCTCAAAAGATGCCGGGAGTTAAAAATGAAGCTGATCCCCTGGACGGTAAACGAGAAAAGTGAAATTGATGAATTGAAAAATATGGGAGTGGATGGTATCATTACTGATTACCCGGATCTATTTAACTGATAATCTCTGTTTGTATTGCTGAATTAGCCTCGGGAAGATCTTTATAACAGAGTAGCTTATCAGTATGCCTCCTGCAAGACCGGCGACAACCCCCACTATTATACCAACAGAATTGTGGACATCAAGATTCAATAGTTTAAACACAAACCAAACTCCAACACTGCCAAATGATATCCCGATAAGGCAACTTGTAATATAGATAAACGCTTTAAGCCCGGCCGCTAATGATTTTTTTTGAAATCCTGCAAGTATAGATACAGAGATGATGCCAATACTTATAAATAAAAAAATTAATAGCATAAGTATGGTTACAAATATTGAACCAACTACAGCAGCACCAATCATTATTGCAATTATTCCTAATGCAAACAGCAACAAAAACATGTCCATACTTTCATCAGTAACAGCCTCGGGATTTGTTTGACCAAGCAGAATTGTTGGGATGAAGAGTAATGCAATTCCTGGTATGATTTTTTTTGATTTCATATTTCAGGATTTTACTCCCAGCCAGTCTTCTGCATTCCTGTACAATAATTTCTTCTGAGTCTTTTTCCCCAATTTCATTTTCTCGATCAGTTTACCGGGATGATGTTCACCTAAAGGAAAAGGATAATCACTGCCAAGGCAGATTTTGTTTTCACCCATTGCATCGATCAGGAATTCCATTGCTTTTTTATCATGCACCAAACTATCTACCCAGAATTTTCCAATATAATTTTCGGGAGAAACCGTATTATCAACAGCTACCAGGTCAGGCCTTACGTCAAATCCATGTTTGATCCTGCCTATGGTAAACGGGAAAGAGCCGCCACCATGAGCAAATGCTACTCTTAGTTTTGGAAATTGTTCCAGTACGCCGCCAAATATCATCGAACAGATGGCTCTTGCTGTTTCAGCAGGCATACCCACCAGCCAGGGCAGCCAGTATTTCTGCATTTGCTCTTCGCCCATCATTTCCCAGGGATGAACAAATAAGGCGCATCCGAGTTTTTCAGCCGCTTCATAAAAAGGAAAGAACTCTTTATCGGATAAATTTTTTCCATTGATGTTGGAGCCAATCTCCAGCCCGGGCATTTTTAATTCTGTTACGCAACGTTCCATTTCTTTTATGGAAAGATCAATATCCTGCAGGGGCACAGTGCCCAGTCCGATAAATCGTTTCGGTTCTTTGCTTACTGTTTCGGCAATATGGTCATTAAAAAACCGAGAAGTTTCGAGGCCGTCATCCGCATTGGCCCAATAGTTGAACAACACAGGAATGGTGGATAGCACCTGCATCGTCACCTCCGTTTCATCCATTTCTCTTATACGGGTATCTTCTTTGAAGCAGTTATCTTCTACTTCACGAAATAGTTTGTCTCCTTTCATCATGCAGGCTTTGCAATTACGATGTTCCAGGTGAATGAACTCCCCGTAACCAAACTTTTGGGTCCAGTTTGGCATATGTTCAGGCATGATATGGGTGTGGATGTCTATCTTCATGTTTGTTAATTTGTGAATCGGGTATTGGTCAATTGGGTGCTTGATAAAAACTAATGCTACTCGGTTAGAGCCGAATCCCAATTAACTAATAAACCAATTAACTTCTCTTCACCGGCGGCTCCATGACAGCCCCGCATTTATTACAGGTTCTTTTCATAGTATCTTCCCAGAAACGGTTCATAACAGGAGGGAGTTGTTTTACAATATCATCCACATGCAGGGTTTCTTCATATAATTTGTTACCACATTTTTCGCAGAACCAGAGAAAGCCATCATCTTCCGATTCTCTTTTCTTTTCAATCACCAATCCAACTGTACCGGGTCCACGTTGTGGCGAATGAGGTGTCCTTGGGGGCAATAAAAATATTTCACCTTCTTTAATGGGAATGTCTTTGAACTCGCCATTGTCAATTATTTTAACCACAATATCACCCTCTACCTGGTAATAGAGTTCTTCTGTTTCATTGAAGTGGTAATCTTTCCGGGCATTGGGTCCGCCTACCACCATTACAATAAAATTCTCAGCGTCCTTATACACACATTGATTGCCTACTGGTGGTTTCAGCAGGTCACGGTTTTCATCTATCCACTTTTTCAGATTAAAAGGAGCAATTACAGCCATATAGCAAGTTTTTAATGATGTATTGAGGTCGAAAAATTACAACTTTTTACCGTAGGTTTGACTTTATGAATCTCTCCCTCGAAGGAAAAAAAGCGATTGTTTGCGGAAGTACCCAGGGCATTGGCCTGGCAATAGCAGAGGAACTGGCTTTACTGGGTGCCGGTTGCACATTAATAGCCCGTAATGAAGAAGGATTGAAAGAAGCTGTGCTGAAGCTGGACACACAGTTGCGGCAGCAGCATGGATATCTTGTAGCTGATTTCAGCAGGCCTGATGAACTTAAGAAGGTTATTGAAGCATTTGCGGCCAAGAACACCGTTCATATCCTGATCAATAATACCGGTGGGCCGGCTGCAGGGCCAATAACGGAAGCCACAGAAGAAGCTTTTCTGAATACGTTTAACCAGCATTTGATCTGTAATCATATTTTGACCAGGGCAGTGATCCCTTCTATGAAAAAAGAAGGATATGGCCGAATCGTCAATGTTATCTCTACATCAGTGAAGATTCCATTAAAGAATCTTGGCGTTTCAAATACGATCCGGGGTGCGGTAGCCAGTTGGGCAAAAACGATGGCCAATGAATTGGGACAATATAATATTACTGTGAATAATGTATTACCCGGATTTACCTCCACGCAGCGTTTGTCCACTTTGATCGATAACATAGCCAAAAAAGGAAACACGGTTGTTGATATTGTGGAAAAGAATATGGTGGAAGAAGTGCCGATGAAACGATTTGCTGATGCATCAGAAATTGCAGCTGTGGCAGCCTTTTTAGCATCACCGGCGGCTTCTTATGTAAATGGTGTTAGCATTCCTGTGGACGGGGGAAGAACAGGCTCCATTTAATTTCGAATGTTGAATGATGAGTTTTAAATGACTCATTCAACATTTGGCATTTAAAATTCAACATGAATCTTGAAGTTCCATATCATTTAGAGAATTTTATCGGGGGTAATCTTATCGGTCCCTTAAGTGGAAATTTTATTGATAATGTCAACCCGGCAACTGGCCAGGTGTACGGGCAAATTCCTGATTCACATAAAAAAGATGTGGATGCAGCCGTCATAGCTGCAAAAAAAATATTTCCTGTATGGAGTACTACTCCGGTAGAGGAAAGATTTAAAACCCTCAACCGCATTGCCGAACTGATCGATGAAAACCTGGAAGAGTTAGCTCTTGCTGAAACGAATGATAATGGCAAGCCTTTGTGGTTAAGTAAAAAAGTGGATATTCCAAGAGCCTCGGCTAATTTCAGATTTTTTGCCACCGGTATTATGCACTTTGCTACTGAAAGCCACAATATGGAAGACAAAGCGGTTAATTACACCCTTCGTCAGCCGCTTGGAATTGTCGGTTGTATTTCACCCTGGAACCTGCCGCTGTATTTATTTACCTGGAAAATTGCCCCGGCACTCGCTGCGGGGAATTGTGTAATTGCAAAGCCATCTGAAGTAACACCTGTTACTGCATTCCTGTTATCCAAAATTTTTAAGGAGGCCGGTTTGCCTGCCGGTGTATTGAATATCATACATGGAACAGGGCCCGGAGCCGGTGAGGCGATCGTTTCTCACCCGGATGTAAAAGCCATCTCTTTTACAGGAAGTACAAGGGCTGGTGAACGTATCGCTTCAATTTCAGCACCTAAGTTTAAAAAACTCTCCTTAGAACTGGGAGGGAAAAACCCGGCTATCATCTTTGCTGATTGTGATTGGGAAAAGATGATGACAGAAACTATCCGCTCTTCTTTTTCTAACCAGGGAGAAATTTGTTTGTGCGGCAGCCGGGTATTAGTTGAAGAATCAGTGTATGAAAAATTCAAAGCAGATTTTATTGAGCGAACTAAGAAATTGAAAGTGGGTGACCCACTGGAACCGGAATCAAAACAGGGAGCTATTGTAAGTAAACTGCATTTTGAAAAAATATTACGTTGTATCGATACAGCAAAGCTGGAAGGAGGGAAAATATTGTGTGGTGGTCATATAGTAAAGCCGGAAGGAAGATGTGCTGGTGGATATTTTATTGAACCTACGGTGATCGAAGGTTTAGGCCCCAATTGTCAGACTAACCAGGAAGAAATATTTGGCCCGGTAGTAACATTACAATCTTTCAAAACCGAAGAGGAGGCCCTGCAACTGGCCAATGCCACACAATATGGATTAGCCGCAACTGTCTGGACACAGGATATTTCAAAAGCAAACCGGGTGGCAGCAAAAGTGGAAAGTGGTATCATCTGGATCAACTGCTGGTTGCTCCGTGACTTGCGTACACCGTTTGGAGGTATGAAGAATAGTGGAGTAGGAAGAGAAGGTGGCTGGGAGGCATTGCGGTTTTTTACAGAGGCGAAGAATGTTTGTATACAATTATGATAACTATTATATGAAGAATGTTGAATGAAAGCATTTCAACATTCATTATTCAAAATTCAACGTAGTAATGTCTGAAATCATAAAAACTCAAAACGCATCAACTCCTCTCGGTGCATATCCTCATGCAAGGAAAGTGGGCAATCTTCTTTTTTTATCCGGTATAGGTCCCAGGAACCCAAAGGATAATTCAATCCCGGGCCTGGAACTAGATGCAGATGGAAATATCGTAAAATATGATATTGAAGCTGAATGCCATTCCGTTTTTGCCAATATAAAAGCTGTATTGGAAGCAAGTGGTAGCAGTTGGGATAAGATCATCGATGTGACAGTATTTCTTACGAATATGAAAAAGGATTTCCCGGTTTATAATAAAATATATGCAGACTACTTTACTTCAGTACAGGCATGCCGTACAACGGTGGAAGTGAAAAGTCTGCCGACACCTATCGCAATTGAGCTAAAAGTAATTGCCACAATTGATTGATATTTCAGGCTAAAACTTAATTGCTCCGGTCTTTAGACCTGGGCAAAGGAAATAAAATGAGAATGGGCTTCAGCCCCAAATTTTTAAACAATGAATTTTCAGAACAATCTTGAGTTTGCCAGGGGTCTTGATGCAAAGGATGTATTAAAATCTTTTCGGCAGAAATTTTTCATTCCTCAGCATAACGGGAAAGATGGTATTTACTTCACAGGCAATTCTCTCGGGCTTCAGCCCAAATCGACAGCCAGCTATGTGCAGCAGGAGCTGGACGACTGGGCGAAACTGGGAGTGGAAGGTCATTTCCAGGCTAAAACCCCCTGGATGCCTTATCATGAAATTTTTCCGAAGCAGTTATCGAAGATCGTTGGTTGTAAAGAAAACGAAGTGGTGGTAATGAACCAGCTGACAGTGAATCTGCATTTACTGATGGTGACATTTTATCGCCCGGACAAACAACGATATAAGATCATTTGTGAGGCCAGGGCATTTCCTTCAGATCAATATGCATTCGAGACGCAAGCAAAGTATCATGGATTAAACCCTGTTGATGCAGTGATTGAGGTTTCTCCGAGGACTGGTGAACATACATTGCGAACAGAAGATATTCTTTCAACGATTCAGCAGCATGGAGATTCAGTAGCAGTTGTGCTGTTTGGAGGAGTGAATTACTATACCGGTCAATTGTTTGATATAAAAGCTATCACTGAAGCAGCTCACTCGGTAGGTGCTTATGCCGGATTTGACCTGGCCCATGCAGCGGGTAATGTGGAATTAAAACTTCATGACTGGGATGTTGATTTTGCCTGCTGGTGTTCTTATAAATACCTGAACAGTGGTCCCGGAGGAGTGGCAGGAGCTTATATTCATGAAAAACATGCAGCCAATAAAGAGCTGCCAAGATTTGCCGGTTGGTGGGGCTATAAAAAGGAGACCCGTTTTAAAATGGAAAAGGGCTTTGAGGCAATACCCACTGCTGAAGGATGGCAGTTGAGTAATGCCCCGGTGCTTAGCATGGCGGCTCACAAAGCTGCATTGGATATTGTTGAAGAGGCGGGAGTTGACAAACTTCATGAAAAAAGAAAGCTATTAGCCAGATATTTACATTATGTGCTGAATGATATAAACAACAGGCAGGCTGAAAAAATAATTGAAATAATAACTCCGGATAAAGAGGAGGAAAGAGGCTGCCAGGTTTCTATGCTGATGCTGAAAAGAGGCAAAGAAATCTTCGATGAATTAACAAAACAGGGAGTAATAGCTGACTGGCGGGAGCCGAATGTGATAAGAGTGGCCCCGGTTCCTTTGTATAATTCGTTTGAAGATATTTACAGGTTTGGTGAAATTATCAGTTCAATTTTAATATAAACGACCTCAGTAAATTGAGGTTCTAAAACCCCTCCCGGGGAGGCTATGAAAAAAAATATAACAATAATCGGTGCAGGCCTGGTAGGCTCACTACTTTCTATTTATCTCTCTAAAAGAGGGCTTCAGGTAAAAGTATTTGAACGCAGGGGAGACATGCGGAAAGAAAAAATGAGTGCAGGACGTTCTATCAACCTGGCACTAAGCGACCGGGGCCTTCTGGCATTGGAGAGGGTGGGATTGGCAGATGAAATAAAAAAGATCTCTATTCCCATGCATGGCCGTTACATTCACAACATTGATGGCAGTACGGCTTTTCAACCTTATGGTAAAGAGGGTCAATATATCAATTCTGTTTCAAGAGGTACGTTGAATATGAAACTGATGGACCTCGCTGAACAACATGGCGTGGAAATATTTTTCAATCATAAATGCAATACAATTGACTGGAAAACCAATACGGTTACTTTTGAAAATCCCGGAGGAGAACTGATCTCTCACCATTCGGAGCTGATTCTCGGTTCGGATGGGGCTTTTTCTGCAGCCCGGTTACAACACCAGTTGCAGCATGATAAATTTAATTACCAGCAGTTTTATATCGATTGTGGTTATAAGGAATTGACTATTCCTCCGACTTCTGCAGGGGATTTCGCTATGGAAGTAAATGCCCTGCATATCTGGCCAAGGAAGGATTATATGCTGATTGCATTACCCAATCTTGATAAGACATTCACCTGTACTTTATTTTTCCCTTTTGAAGGCGAAGCATCATTTGAAAAACTGACCAATGAGGAAAAGGTGAAAGAGTTTTTCGAAAAGACCTTTCCGGATGCCGTTCCGCTGATGCCGGATTATATCAATGATTTTTTTACTAATCCAACGTCTTCATTGGTTACCGTAAAATGTTTTCCATGGATACGGGAAGACAAGTTTGCATTGATCGGTGATGCTGCCCATGCTATCGTTCCTTTCTTCGGACAGGGTATGAACTGTGGTTTTGAAGACTGCCGTATCCTGGATGAACTAATTGGCCAGTATGATGATGACTGGAAAAAAATCCTGGAAAAATACCAGGCATTGCGAAAACCCGATGGGGATGCCATTGCTGACCTGGCGATAAACAATTTTACAGAAATGCGGGATAGGACTGCCGATCCGAGATTCCTGCTGCAGAAAAAAATTGAAGCCAGGCTGCATGAAAAATATCCTGACAAATGGATACCTGCTTATTCACAGGTTACTTTCAGTCCGCATATACGCTATTCAGAAGCGTATAATAATTCATTGCGCCAGGAAGTGATCATGCAACAGGTAATGGTGAAGAGTGGTATTGAAGAAAAATGGGACAGCGAAGAAATCGAAAAGATAATCCTGGAAAAAATCGGACGCAGGTAAACGGGTAAACAACGTTTTGTTTAACAGCAAACCAGTTAACTTCGCAGCCATGACACGGCATCAACTTGTTGAACAGATCAGAAAGAAGCAATCTTACCTCTGCGTTGGTTTGGACACCGACATTACAAAAATTCCCAAACATCTTTTGACTGAGCCTGACCCGGTATTTGCTTTTAATAAAGCTATAATTGATGCTACAAAAGATTTATGTGTCAGTTATAAGATCAACACTGCTTTTTATGAGGCATTGGGAGTAAAAGGCTGGGAAGCGATGGAGAAGACCGTTCATTACATCGGCAACGGGCATTTTAAAATCGCCGATGCTAAAAGAGGAGATATAGGAAACACTTCTGATCAATATGCAAAGGCTTTTTTTGAGGCCCTGCCTTTTGACGCCGTTACAGTGTCTCCC
Source organism: Bacteroidota bacterium (assembly GCA_029558715.1). GTDB lineage: Bacteria > Bacteroidota > Bacteroidia > Chitinophagales > Chitinophagaceae > JJ008. The sequence goes on from JAKQEA010000013.1 coordinate 9,103, forward strand.
TATATGGGTGAGGACAGTGTAAAACCTTTTTTGCAGCACAAGGGAAAATGGGCCATTGTGCTGGGTTTAACTTCCAACAAAGGGGCCAATGATTTTGAACTGTTGCATACTGGCGGGGAGTTTCTTTATGAGAAAGTACTGGAGACTGTTTCTGTATGGGGCACGGAAGATAATTTGATGTTTGTGATTGGAGCTACCAGGGCAGGAGAATTAAGTAATGCCAGGAAATTAACTCCTCATCATTTCTATCTTATTCCCGGTGTGGGTGCACAGGGTGGCAGCCTGAAAGAAGTATCTGAAGAAGCAATGACAAAAGACTGTGGTATTCTGGTAAATGCAAGCCGGATTATTATTTATGCTTCCGGAGGGGAAGATTTTGCCGAAAAGGCGATGGAAGTGGCTAGGGAGTACCAGGAGGAGATGAAAACATATTTGATATAACCTTCTTTTTCTTTCTTATTCCAGCCCATGCTCCTATTAATACTGCCGGCAGTATCCCCAAATAAGAAATACTAAGATCAGGGTATCGCCAATCAAATTCAAAATCATTAATGAGTCCAAATAAAAAAGTTAATACTAATCCGGTGATAAACCCATGAATTAAATCTTTTCTTGTTGAAATTCTTACTGTAAAATACCCTCCGGCAATACAACCGGCAGCAATACCTCCAATAAGTAGGGTACCTGAAATTATCTGTTGTGATTTTGGAAGTGATCCGTCTGAAAAGACCATTAAGCCGGCAAAGATACCAATGGGAATAATGATGATTAATGCTATAAGTACACCTGCCACCACCGATAAAAAATTTCTCACTATCTCTCTTACCGGGTAACTCATTATTCTTTTTTCTCTGGTTTACCCGGTTTAAAACTTCCACTCGGTTCACCCCACCAAGGTGCGATGTCATAAATGAAAATGCCTGCAGCTACAGATGGATCGGTTTTTACATTGCTTTCCGCCTCTTCTTTTGTGGCGCAATCCATGATGAAAAGCCCTCTCCAGGTATATTCATTTTTGCCAAAAGGGCCGGCAGCTTTTAGAATGCCTTCGTAATATAATCGTTCCATATTGGCAAAATGACCGGCAAATATTTTGTTACGTTGCGCTGTGTCGGTGATTGTTTTATCCATTGGGCCTGTTTTCAGGATTACTAACCAGAATTGTTTTAAGGCCGGCTCTGTTTTTTTTGCCGTGGAATCTTTCTGTCCAAATGAAACCTGGCACAGGATCATCAACAGCATTAGTAATAGCAAACTTCGTTTCATGCAGGTATATTTTACTAAATATATCATTTTTTTACAAAGGGAAAAAGACAGGAATGGTACTAGGTTCCAGGTCAATTATTCATAAACAATCAGGCATTAACTACAAACTTTCTAATACCTTTGCCGAGCTAAATCTGAAATCAAAAATCTTAAATCGCAAATAACGATGGCAGCCCGAACAGACCTTTTTCAAAGCCCGGATTACTTTTTGGTAGATGAACTATTGACTGAAGAGCATAAGATGATTCGTGACACCGTTCGCAGTTATGTTAAAAAAGAAATCTCTCCCATCATTGAAGATTATGCCCAAAAGGCGGAATTCCCCCAGCATATTGTAAAGCAGTTAGGCGACCTCGGTTGTTTTGGCCCAACAGTACCCGAACAATACGGAGGTGGCGGTCTTGATTATATCTCATATGGATTGATGATGCAGGAACTGGAAAGAGGGGATAGTGGTGTTCGTTCTACTGCATCAGTACAGGGGTCATTGGTTATGTTTCCCATTTATCAATATGGCAGTGAAGAGCAGCGTAAAAAATATTTGCCCAAACTGGCAAGTGGTGAATGGCTGGGTTGCTTTGGTTTAACAGAGCCCAATCATGGAAGCGATCCCAGCAGCATGCTTACCAACATCAGGGATGCCGGTGACCATGTAATACTTAATGGTGCCAAAATGTGGATCAGTAATGCACCTTTTTCGCAGGTAGCCGTAGTATGGGCAAAAAATGAAGCCGGAGAGATACAAGGCTTAATTGTAGAAAGAGGAATGGAAGGTTTCAGTACCCCCACCACACACGGCAAATGGAGTTTAAGGGCTTCAGCAACCGGGGAACTGGTATTTGATAATGTAAAAGTGCCTAAAGAAAATATTTTACCCAATGTTAAAGGATTAAAAGGACCGTTGGGTTGTTTAACAAAGGCCCGCTATGGTATTGCCTGGGGTGTTATTGGCGCAGCGATGGATTGTTATGATACTGCTTTGCGTTATTCGCAGGAAAGAATTCAGTTTGGTAAACCGATTGGTGGATTCCAGTTACAGCAAAAGAAATTGGCAGAAATGATTACAGAGATCACTAAAGCACAGTTACTAAACTGGCGCCTGGGTGTTTTGATGAGTGAAGGCAGGGCCACACCTCAGCAGGTAAGTATGGCCAAAAGAAATTCTTGCGAGATCGCTACCAATATTTGTCGTCATGCAAGGCAAATGCTCGGAGGTATGGGCATCACTGGTGAGTATCCTGTGATGCGCCACATGATGAATCTTGAAAGTGTGATTACCTATGAGGGTACACATGATATTCATTTGTTGATTACCGGAATGGATGTGACAGGGTTTAATGCATTTAAATAAAAACCTGAGCGGGAAGTATGAAACCAGAAAGCAGCTTGGCATAGTATGACTCTTTATACTTCTTTCTTCAGACTTCAGATATGAAAATTTTCCTCATAGGATTCATGGGTTCCGGTAAAACACACTGGGGCCGGTTGCTGAGTAAGAAACTGGGTATCCGTTTTTTTGATCTTGATGAGCAGGTAACAGAACATGCCGGAAAATCAATTCCCGAGATCTTTGCTTCCGAAGGTGAAGAGCAATTCAGGTTAATGGAAAAAGATGCCCTGCATATTATTACTGAAAGCCAGGATAGTTTTGTGATGGCTTGCGGGGGAGGTTCACCCTGTTACTTCAATAATATTGAGTACATGAATAGTGCCGGGACAACAGTGTGGATCAATACACCGATTGATACACTTCATTCCAGGTTGTTGCTGGAAAAAGATAAAAGACCCCTGATCAGGAATCTTTCTGATGAACAGCTGAAGGGGTTTATCATTAAGAAATTCTCTGACAGGCGGATTTATTATGAGCAGGCAGATGTGATACTGGATGAAGAGCCTGTTGAATTAGATAAACTGATAGAAAAGATATTTCATGCATAAAAATTACCTGGCCATTGCTGCTTTCTTTGCAGGCCTGGCTGTTGCTTTAGGCGCTTTCGGTGCACATGGGTTACAAAAAATAACTTCTGATGCCGCAATCCTGCATAGTTATAATACAGGAGTGCAATACCAGATGTATCATTCACTTGGTTTGCTGGCTGTGGCTGTTTTATTTGAAAAATTTTCATCCCGATGGCTTCGCTGGGTGGCTAATTGCTTTATAACGGGAATTATTTTATTCTCCGGTTCTTTGTATCTGCTGACAGTATTGAAGATCCAGGATGCAAGTACAAAATGGGTTGGCCCCATTACACCGGCCGGCGGTTTGTTTTTTATTGCAGGCTGGCTGTTGTTGCTGATGGCTGTGACAAGAAAAAGTAGTTAAAGAGGGAGATCCAGAGTCGTGACTGTCCCATTTTTATTTTCGATCTTATATGAGCCCCCGATACTTTCCATTCGGCGGGTTATATTTTTCAGCCCGTTTCCAAACCGGCGAAGTTTTTCCAGGTCAATACCTTTCCCGTTATCAGTGATAATAACACGAAGATTATCGGTTGCTTCTATATCAATTGTTACCAGTGATCCGCCTGAGTGTTTCAAAACATTATTAAGGCTTTCCTTAACACATAAGAATATATTACGTCGTTTATCACCAGACAACTCTTTTTCCGGAATCTCAGCAGGCACATTTACTTTGCATTGTATCGGTGTATTGTCAAAATATTCGAACGAGTAGGATCGTATATAGGAAATGAGATTATCCAGGGTGTCATTACCACTGTTCATGCTCCAGATAATGGCATTCATCTTATTTAGCACTTCATCAGCGGAGTGAGATATCTTTTCAATTTCAACCGGGGTATTTTCTTTCATTTTATTCCGGGCAATTTCACTCATTAGTCTTATTGCTGTCATCCCGGCTCCTAATTCATCATGCATATCAGCAGATATCCGCTGTCTTTCTTCCTGCTGTGCTTTATATACAGCTATTTCTTTTTCATATTCTTTAAGGAGATTCTGCGCCTTAAGGTTTTCTCTTTCCTTTGTCTGAAGAATGATATTGCGCCGGTTCTTATAATTCAATCCGGCCAGGAAAAAAACCAATTCCAGAAATAAGCCCACCTGGTAATATATAACTGCTGACCTGAAAATACCCGGGAGAGACTTAAATTCCTCGACCAGTAGTATAGCCAGTTGCGAGATAAGGGCGAAGATGAATAAAAATAAGTTGCCCCAGAACAGGTAACGCAGAAGTTTATCATTCCAGTGCCGGATACTATAAACAAGAAATACCAGTATCATGGAAAGCAGCAAAATCTTTGTCAGGTTTTCGACCATGTACTCTGCCCGGTAATTATTACTGAAGTAATGCAGTATTGAGAAAATAAGTAGAGAGCAATACAACATTCCGATACCTGCATTATACAGTTTGAACAGGAAGGGGTGTTTATTTTTTGTATCCAGGAATTTCTTCATGAACAGCATGTAAAAAATAATGCCAACTCCCTGCATGATGAAATCAAGATAACCTTCAAAGAAATAACTGAAACGACTCGGGTGCAAATGAAGTATCGTTTGAGAAAAAAGTAATCCGCCAAGAAAAATAGCATACCCGGAATAGTACAGGAATTCCTGGTTTCCACCCTGTATAAAATTTGTAATGGAAAAAAGTATCATCATTAGCAGGAGACCGCAGAAAACATAAGTGATCAGGGTACTCTGGTTATACTCGCTGTGAAGCCTGGCGATAAAAGCCGACAGGTGATCCTTTCCGATCAGCCGGGGTCTCATTCCATTATTATACGTTTTTACAGCAGAAAGCTCTGCCACTATTGTAGCAGAATCATTTGCATTCAACGTTATCAGTCTGTAGCCAATACCACCAGGCATATCTGGTAAAACGGCAGGTATTGAACTTATTCCGTTTTTCCCTTCTTTGTAGAGGTCTATTTTACTGTAATAAAAACCGGGGCAGAAATAAACAGCATTTGGCGAAGCGGAAGTATTCCGGATATTGAATTTGAGAATTATCCGTTTGGTCACCATGTTTATTGGAATAAGCCCCTTGATTTGTAATCCGGGTTTGAATTCCAGGTTCTTGTAAATAAGAGACAGTTCCGTTTTGTTTGTTGTGTAAGATGTACTGACAGATTTCAGTATTCTTTCCTCAATCACTACTTTACTGATGTCAGTATAAGTTCCGGCGAAACCAAGGCTATCCTGTGCAACGGTTTTTGCTGCTGTGCAGGCAGTAATTATTGATACAAGAAGGAATAGCTTAACAGGTAATTTTCTCATGAAACCGGTTCGATTTCAAATGTAATATATCGTTTCCGGTTTTGCCAATAACCCGGATACTACTTTCCGGTATTTATTGGATATACCCTTTTATATGCGGGTATAATCCTTTTGACCGGAAAAGGACTTGAACAGCAAACTAATTATCTTTGCGGCTATGGCTAATAAGCTGAAAAAGAAAACAAAAGCTACTCCTTCGAAAAAACCAGCCAACCCAGATATGAAAGCGTTTAAGGCTGAAAAGGAAGAGGCTGTTGACTGGAAGTCACTGGCCCGGGATGAACGTACCTGGAAGATTATTGGCGCTGTGTCTCTGCTAATTTCAATTTTCCTCTTTATAGCGTTCGCATCTTATCTTTTTACCTGGAAAGAGGACCAGGCTGTAGCACAACAGGGGCTTTCAGCACTTCTTGATAATGATAAGCCGGTGGCTAATCTTTTGGGAAGACTGGGGGCTGTCTTATCACATTTTTTCATTTTTAAAGCTTTCGGAGTTGCATCATTTCTCATCTGTACTTTCTTTTTTGTTGTAGGTGTAAATCTTCTTGTCCGCCGCAAAGTATTTTCTATCTGGAGGAACCTGAAATATGTAACTGTGGGATTAATGGTTCTTGCCGTTTCACTTTCTTTTGTTTTTGCAAAAAATGAATTTCCTTTTGGCGGTGGTGTCGGGGATATGCTTAACCGGCAACTGCATGGTGCGGTAGGAACTTTTGGAACAGGAGCAATCCTGTTATTGCTCGCTATTGGCTATTTTATCTGGCAATTTAACCCTGCATTTAATTTGCCCCGGAGAAAACAGGATGAGATTACAGGAGAGCCGGGCCAGGAAGAAACAGGCGTTACTATTGCAACTGCATCGACAGGACAAACAGTTAATGATTTGTATGGCGATAAAGGGAATACAGAGCAAAAGATAAATACGGTAAAATCTGATGCTGGTATTGTTATTAATTTCCCTGATGAAAAGCCTCTTCATGAGTTCCAGGTGATCGAGAAAGAGGAACCAATTGAGGACATCATTGCAAAGATTGAAGAGGAACAACCCACTGTGGAAAAAGAAATTATAAGCGATTTAATGCATTCTCATGAACTGGATATTCCACCTGTAACACCAGTAGAAGAAATTATCAGGCCAGTAAAAGAGAAACCGTCCGTTGCAAAAGCAGATGAGGACCTGGAACTGGAAATTAAAGCAGTGCCAGGAAAAGAAGAGGAAGAACAGGCTTCAGTACCCGAAAACCTGCCACCTTATGAACCAACTCTTGATCTGCGGGATTACAAATACCCAACATTGAACCTGCTTGAAACACATGGCAGTGAAAAAATAGTACAGGATACCAATGAATTGGAGAATCACAAGAACCAGATCATCGGGACGCTGCGGAATTATGCTATTGAAATACAAAAAATAAGTGCTACAGTTGGCCCGACTGTTACATTGTATGAGATAGTTCCTGCAGCCGGAGTACGTATTTCCAAGATCAAGAACCTGGAAGATGATATAGCGCTGAGTCTTGCAGCATTAGGTATTCGTATCATTGCACCGATCCCGGGCAAGGGAACAATAGGTATAGAAGTGCCTAATGTGAAAAAGACAGTAGTTAGTATGAAGACATTATTATCGTCTGAAAAATTTCAGCATAATAATTTCAGCCTGCCTATTGCAATTGGTAAAAAGATCGATAACGAGAACTATATAGTAGACCTCGCATCAATGCCACACCTGCTGATGGCAGGAGCTACCGGTCAGGGAAAATCAGTAGGACTTAATGCGATACTGGTATCCTTATTGTACAAGAAACATCCTTCTCAGATGAAATTTGTACTGATCGATCCTAAAAAAGTGGAGTTAAGTATTTACCGGCATATCGAAAAACATTTTCTTGCTAAATTACCCGGAGAAGAAGATGCTATTATCACTGATACTAAAAAGGTGGTACATACACTGAATGCATTGTGTATTGAAATGGATAACCGGTATGATCTTTTGAAAGAGGCTGGTGCAAGGAATATTAAAGAGTATAATGAGAAATTCATCAGGCGGAAACTTAATCCGCAGAAGGGCCATCAATACCTCCCATTCATTGTATTGGTGATTGATGAATTTGCCGACCTGATCATGACCGCTGGTAAGGAAGTGGAGATGCCTATTGCCAGGCTGGCACAGCTGGCAAGGGCTATTGGTATACACCTGATCATCGCCACCCAACGACCTTCTGTAAATATCATTACAGGAACCATCAAAGCCAACTTCCCTGCCCGCATTGGTTTTAAAGTATCTTCAAAGATTGACTCACGGACAATCCTTGATACCGGAGGTGCCGAACAATTAATTGGAAAAGGAGACATGCTGATTTCTCATAATGGTGAACTAACCCGTCTGCAATGTGCTTTTGTAGACACACCAGAAGTTGAGCAAATAGTTGAATTTATAAGCGAACAGAGAGGGTACCCTCAAGCCTTTTTATTACCGGAATATGTAGATGAAAAAGAACTGGAAGGCAAAGATTTTGACCTTGCTGACAGAGATTCCTTATTTGAGGATGCAGCCCGGCTTATTGTCCAAAACCAGGTGGGATCCACCTCCTTATTACAGCGCAGAATGAAGCTTGGTTACAACCGGGCCGGCCGCCTGATGGATCAGTTGGAGGCGGCGGGTATTGTTGGCCCTAGCCAGGGAAGCAAGGCAAGGGATGTACTCATTAAAACTGAGATCGAGTTGCAACAACACTTGGATGCAATAGGTTGATCCTGATTAAATAAACAGTTATCAGCTTGTTAAGAAAAAAGCCCTTATGCAACCCGGTGCACTCATTGTCAATCCTATTCCTGTAATTCAATTATCTTTGCGCCGCCTTTTACCGGCAGCCACACAAATACCAAAAAATGAAGAAGTTATATTTTCTTATTACAATCTTTACCCTGGTTATATCTTTTTCTTTTGCACAGACCAAAAATGATCCTGAAGCCAAGAAGATTCTCGATGCTGTAAGTGCTAAGTTCAAGACTTTCTCCACAGTGCAGGCCTCTTTCACTTACAAAGTAGAAAATGCTGCCGGGAAAGCCCTTTCAACTAAAACCGGAACTATTATAATGAAAGGAACCAAATACCGTCTCAGTTTCAGCGGACAGGAAATTTTTTGTAATGGCACCACTGTCTGGAACTTTGATAAAGCAGCCAATGAGGTTACAATTAACAACCTGGACGCTTCCAGTGGTATGATCACTCCTCAAAAATTATTCTCTAATTTCTACGATAAAGATTTCTTTTATACCCTGAATGGAGAAAAGAAAGTAGGTTCTAAAACAGTACAGGAAATACAGATGACACCGGTTGATAAAAGTAAATCTTTTCATACAGTATACCTGCAAATAGACAAAGCGGCTAAAACTATTTACAGCACAAAAGTGTTAGAAAATGCAGGTAACAGGTATTCCTATACTGTAAACTCAATGAAGACAAATATACCTGTGCAGGATAACCAGTTTGTTTTTGATAAAAGTAAATATCCTGGTGTGACAGTGGAAGATCTGAGATAACTAATTTGTTTGATGTAAAAAGGATGCTGTAAACCAGCATCCTTTTTTATTATTAAACTACTCAGTTACAGCTTTCCTGATTTTTACTAATTGTCCGAGTAAATTCTCCAGCAGATCCAGCTTTAGCATATTGGCGCCGTCACTTTTTGCAACAGCAGGATTGGGGTGTGTTTCTATGAATAAACCATCTGCACCCGTGGCAATAGCTGCTTTGGCAATTGTGCCGATTAATTGTGGGTTACCGCCTGTTACACCACTTGTCTGGTTAGGTTGCTGCAATGAATGTGTTACATCCATTATTACCGGGGTGCCATGTTCTTTCATCCAGGGAATATTTCTGTAGTCCACCACCAGGTCCTGGTAGCCAAAAGTAGTTCCTCTTTCAGTTAACATTACCTTGTTATTGCCGGCCTGATTTATTTTTTCAACTGCAAACTTCATAGCGGGTCCGCTGAGAAATTGTCCTTTTTTCACATTTACTACTTTCCCTGTTTGCGCAGCGGCAACTAACAAGTCTGTCTGCCTGCACAGGAAAGCAGGAATTTGCAGTACATCCACATACGCAGCGGCCAGTGCAGCTTCATCATGTGCATGGATATCGGAAACAACAGGCAGTGAATATTTATCTTTTACTTTTTTTAGTATTTCAAGGGCCTTCTGGTCACCCAGGCCGGTAAATGATGAAGCACTGGTACGATTGGCTTTCCGGTAGGAGGCTTTAAAAATATAAGGGATACCAAGTTTTTTGCATATGCCTGCCACTTTTTCTGCCACTTCCATAACCAATTCTTCACTTTCTACTACGCAGGGTCCTGCCAGCAAAAAGAAATTTTTTTCATCATATTGCTGACCAGCGAATAATTGGGTTAAAAATTTTTCCATGCAGCAAAAATAGTTGTAAGTTCCGAGTTTTGGTTTTTAAGTTGGAATTTGAAATTTGTTATTTAATCTTTGCTGATAAAAGCTTGCTATGGTAAAAGAAAAAATATTGGTAATAGGCGCATCAGGCCAGATAGGAGTAGAGCTTACATTAGCTCTTCGGAAGATCTATGGTAATGCCAATGTGATCGCATCGGATCTGAGGGAACAAAATCCATTGTTGGAAGGCACCGGTCCTTATGTGTCGCTGGATGTAATGAACAAAGAGATGCTGCATGTACAGGTGATCCGGCAAAATATAACCCAGATATACCTGCTCGCTGCTATTCTTTCTGCTACCGGTGAAAAGAACCCCGGTCTGGCCTGGAACCTGAATATGCAGGGATTGCTGAATGTACTGGATATAGCAAGGGAGGAAAAATTACATAAAATTTACTGGCCTTCATCCATAGCTGTCTTTGGGCCTACTTCACCTAAGCAAAATTGCCCGCAGCAAACAATTATCGAACCGACCACTGTTTATGGTATCAGTAAATATGCAGGTGAGTTCTGGTGCAATTATTTTTTCCAGCGATTTGGAGTAGATGTGAGAAGTATCCGTTATCCCGGGTTAATATCTTACAAATCGGCACCGGGTGGCGGCACTACTGATTATGCCGTAGAGATCTTTCATGAAGCACTGGAAGAAAAAAAATATGAATGTTTCCTGAAAGAAGATACCTATCTGCCTATGATGTATATGCCTGATGCTATCAGGGCTACCATCGAACTGATGGAAGTACCGGCAGACAAAATCAGCATCCGCACTTCTTACAATGTGTCGGGTATGAGTTTTTCTCCCAAAGAAATAGCAGCTGAAATTCAAAAACATATTCCTGGCTTTACTATCTCCTACAAACCGGATTACCGGCAGGTAATAGCAAACAGCTGGCCTCAAAGTATTGATGATACAGTGGCAAGAAATGACTGGGGCTGGAAAGAAGAGTATGATCTGTCAGCGATGACAAAAGATATGTTTGATAACCTGTAGTAAGCTAATCGACAATCCCATTCTTTACAGCGAACATCACCAGGCCGGCTGTATTGCGAACGCCAATCTTCTCAATTAAGCGTTGACGGATTCCTTCTACCGAGCGGGGGCTCAGGAATATTTCCTTTCCTATTTCTGCAGCTGTTTTTTCTTCACAAATGAGTTTGAGTACTTCTTGTTCTCTCTCGGTTAGATCAATATTCTGGTTGAATGATGGCTTGAGGTTATTTTTCAATACCAGTTTTTTCAACAGGGCTTTGTTTACAAGATCATTGAAATAATATCCATTTTCATGCACGGCATAAATAGAACGGCGTATCTCATCAGGTTCTGCATTTTTCAATAAATACCCGTTAGCTCCATTTTCCATAAGGTGAATTATGAATTTATCATCCTCGTACATGCTTACTACCAGCACTTTGACAGAGGGATATTTTTTGCGAACCACTTTGGTAGCTTCCATGCCATCCATTATAGGCATTTTGAGATCCATAATTATAACATCGGGTTGTTCAGTTTCTAATGCTTTAAGAAGGTCTTCGCCATTGTCAGCTTCCAGCAATACCTGCAGCCCATCATCAGCGGACAAACCTACTTTTAAACCTTCCCTGAATATCTTATAGTCGTCGGCGATAGCTATTTTTATTTTACTCATGCTGTGCTGTTTTTACCGGTACATGAATATTAATGCGATAACCTTCAGTACCGCTGGTGAAGAGAATGGTTCCTTTGAGCAATATAATCCTGTTCTGGATATTTTTCAGGCCAAGCCCCTCTTTCTGATAGCGCAATTCCTCAAATTGCTCCTGGGTTAATCCGTCTCCGTTATGAAAGATAACAAGATCCAGTACCTGATTTTGAAACGATGAGCTGATCAGCATTTCTGATGCATGGGCATATTTGAGAATATTGTTTATCAGTTCCTGCACTATCCTGTACAGGCTTATATCATCATCAGCATTACTGGTTTTATAGTTATCATCGAGGTTGGTAGTAGCGTTGATAATCGTTTCCTGGGTAAGTTTTTTGACAAAGTGCCGTATTGCTTCATTCAGACCGAATTCTTTGAGAATATTAGAATGCAGGTTATGTGATATGCCTCTTACTTTTTGAATAACCTCATTTAATAACTCCCGGCCTTTTTCATGTAATTTTTTATCCTTTTCATCCAGTACTTCTGATTTAATACCGAGCAGGTGAAGCTTAGCCGAAGATAAGATAGCGCCAACCTCATCATGCAGTGTTTCAGCAATTCGGTGCCGTTCTGTTTCCTCACTCCGAACAGCTGCTTCTATCAGCTGGTTCTGCTGTTGTTCGCGGAGTTTTTCCATAGCAGTTCTGTGCTGACTCTTTTTTCGCTGGTTGAATATGACGGCCAGTAGTATACTTACAATCATCAGCAGCATTACGGCAATGCCCATGATAACCAGGAAAGTAAGATCTTTAGTCATTTTGCTTTTTAAAATTGATTGCTATACAAATGCACAACAATACATAGGCTATATTATGTACGTCCCAAATGTCAACTGCAAATTTTAAATCTTCTGCAGTAAGGTAACTGTAAAAAAGAAATATAAAAAAACTGGCAGCCACAAAAAAACTCAGGCCGGTGACTATCCAAAACCCCGGCTGCTTAACTAATGCAGTTGACCTATCTTCAATGGTCAGGTAAATATAATATTGAAGGCAATAGAACAAGAGGATGGCAGCTTCCATTGCCAGGAGCCTGTTGCTGAACATCCACCGGTCAAAAAAATTTTCAAAAAAAATAAAATTGACTGCAGCCAGTAATAAGAAAAGAAATGGGAGAGCCTTTTTCACTCTGTGCATAAATCGCTGTTCAAGTAAGATAAAAAAATAACTGAACAGCAGCAGCCTGATAACTGAATGAATATTATAGAGAAAATTATTACTCCATAAAAAATCTCCTTCTTTAAATCCCCAGGGTTCTTTGTACTTCCATATAACAGTAGTTCCCAGATTTATTATTAGAGCAATAAGAACATAAGCTTTTATCGGTTTTAAGTATTTGGGTAAGCTTTTGTTCTTTATAATAAAGGGCAGAGGTATAAGCAAGGGCCATACCTCTGCCCAATCTAATATTTCTCTGAGAATCGAATTCATTTAAATCTTGCTAGGGTAATTGATTTATTTTAAGGCTCTGGAGGCGCAGGAGGAGATGGCTTTGTGTCATCATCATTTGTCTGAGTCATACTTATCTTATTTCCTCTTGCATCTGAAGCTGCAACGGTAAAGTATATTTGACCGGAAGCATCTCTCATCGGAGTGAACAAAAGATAATTGTACTCGGTATCATTTTTTTTGCCAAGTCTCTTAAGATGTTTAATTGCTATCTCATTATTCCCAAATATATATTGTGTATTAACCTGAAACTTTAAAGAATTAGCACAGATTTCCGCCGCTTTTAGAATAATCGGGGTAGTTGAATTTTCCCGACCAAATTCCTCATGATGTCTTACTTTATAGCCGATTAATTCAAAGACAGGGGTGGTCTTTGTAAGATCCGAAGATGATATCCTGAGAATTAATTTTGAGTATTTATGTTCTTCTTCACCTCCTTCACCTTTTTCAAGAATTAATCTCACCTGTTCAGGCGTCATTATCATGCAGTTCATTTGCGATATACCATTGATATTTGCCTCAGGTTGCTTTGTTTCTTCCTTTTTTTCATTGTTACATGAAACAACTAATAAAAACATGCTGATAAATAGTAAGGCCTTGTAAAGAGATACTTTTTTTTTCTTTAATTGAATAACAGGGATATTCATAATTATCTTTTTTTAATGTTTTGAATTTGATGAATAGTTACAGATCTTCTGGCGGCGCCGGTGGTGACGGTTTTGTCTCCTCATCTCCGCTTTGTACACCAGGCATAGCAGCAGGAACAACCTTCTTGTCTTTTATTATTTTGATATCATAGACAACATGGTTGTTGGACTTTAATAACTTGGGAATAAATAACAGGTAATCAAAACTGATCCGGGTTCCTCCCGGGTTGGTTATAAGCAACTCTATTTTTCGCCTTGATAACTCATTATTACCTAAAACAGCTTTATCAGTAAAGATTTTTGGTATACTATCCGTCACAATTGCTAAAGTATCCGGTGAAGATCCATTTGAGTAGGCTCCTGCACTATCTAATATATATGACACAAGCTGAAAAGATTCTTTCGGCTTTTCAACTTGCGGAGTATAGAACTGGAAGAAGAATCTCTTGGTCTTCTTGCCATCTGCCATCCAGTTTGCTATTACTGTTGAATCATACCGGAGAGAAGCAAATTTTATTTTACCCGCAGGACCACTCGGGCCGCATGAAACTACCGAAAGAATAATAATCAGCATTGCGAATAGCCCGATGATTGATTTGTTACGTTGCATACTGGTTGGTTTTTGGTGGTTAAAAATAACGGGAGGGAGTTTTCGCAGGCGGGATATCTATCTCTAAAGTAGGGTGCTCCATTGAACTTTCAAAGTCCTTCGGCTAAGATTGCGTATATACTCCGTAATAATACGTAGTTGTACGCATTATGCTGAATAAGGCATTCTTACTCAGTTGTTAAGATACTTTACCAGTTCAACTACCTTATCTGTTTTTTACGCATTTCCTACCTTGTTTGGGGGGCATTGATGGATGAAAATTTTGGTCATAAATCAATTGTTATGACACGATATTTCATTCTTACCGCTATTTTGCTGGTAACTTTATTTACAGCCAGCAATCATGTTTATGGGAGTATAAATGAAGCCCATACTTCTAAAAAGGCAGGTCACAAAGGGGATAGTAAAGCAACAACTGCATATGATATGACGGGTAAGACTTCAGCTCATCAGCAGGCCGCCAAGGGACATCATCCTGTTGATAAGGCACATGCCCATGTGCCATCCTGGGATGAGTTGGCACATATCCATCATTTTCATAAAGGGAAGCTGAAGAAAATTCGCAGGCACTATAAAAAATGCATTTTTATGACGAAGCTGCTGCTGTTTATATGCCATGCTGCTGTTTTGTTCATCAGCTACCTGCATGTGACTCATTAATTAAATGAGCAGAAAGTATAACTAAAATCTTTCTATGCGGAAGCTGTTGAATAATTGTACAGGGAGATCTTCAATCACAATATTTGTTACGTCAGCTCTGGGAGGTCCCTGCCGGCACCAATCGGTTAGTTTGTTTAATTGTTCCGGCATTCCGGTGGCAATAACAGATACGTTTCCATCACTAAGGTTCTTCACCCTGCCGGTGATACCCAGGCTATCAGCTTTTTCTTTTGTGCTTTGCCTGAAAAAAACACCCTGTACTTTGCCACTTATAATAATGGAAACTGTTTGCATGGAAGCTAAAAGTTGACTAATGCAACGATCTCTTCAAGGTATTCCTGGTCAGTTGTATCGAACTCATCAGGGTTGACACTGTCAACGTCAAGTACGGCCACTACTTCATCCTGTCGTATAACTGGTACTACGATCTCGGACCTTGATAAACTGCTGCAGGCGATATGTCCCGGGAACTTCTCAACATCAGGAACGATCAATGTTTGTGCCTGCGCCCAGCTGGCACCACATACTCCTCTTCCTTTTTTTATTCTTGTACAGGCTACAGGCCCCTGGAAGGGCGCCAATACCAGCTCTTCATTTTTCACTACATAAAAACCTACCCACAACCAGCCAAACTGTTCTTTCAGTGCAGCAACAACATTGGCCATATTGGCTATAAGATCAGTTTCACCTTCCAGTAATCCTTTGACCTGTGGAATAAGCGACTGGTATTGTTCTGCTTTTGTGCCTGTATGAATTTGCAGATCTTCTGCCATTGGACAAAGATAAGATTCCTGTTTGAGTGAGCCTCTGCCAGGTATCAGCAGCTGCTTTCTATTATCACTTTTTCCTGCGTAACTTTCATGATAAAATATCCACTGCTATGCGAAAGCTGTTTTGCCTGTTTTCTTCGTTATTTATTTATACTGCTGTTTTTTCACAATTATTTGGAGGGAATCCCCCTTCTGTAAAATGGAAGCAGATCAATTCAGATACTGCAAGGATCATTTTTCCTACCGGTCTTGACAGCCATGCCAAACGAGTAGCCTCTCTTGTTCATTACATGGCAAAGCAGAAGCCAGTTTCATTGGGGGAGCAGTTGAAGAAAATCAATATAGTACTCCAAAATCAAACGGTGATCCCTAATGGCTATGTTCAATTAGGACCCTACCGCAGTGAATTTTTTCTAAATCCCGAACTGAACAACTTTGGACAGGGTAGTGTGAGTTGGACCGATCAACTCGCTTTGCATGAATACAGGCATGTTCAACAGTTCAATAATTTTAATAATGGCCTTAGTAAGGCCATGAAGGTTTTATTTGGCGAGGAAGGGTATGCACTGGCAATCAATGCTTCTATTCCTGATTGGTTTTATGAAGGTGATGCAGTTTATAATGAAACCGTACTTAGTAAACAGGGCAGGGGAAGAATACCTCTTTTTCTTAACTCTTTTCCATCGTTGTGGCAGGCAGATAAAAAATATTCCTGGATGAAGTTGCGGAATGGTTCGCTGAAGGATTATGTACCTAATCACTATAACCTCGGTTACCTGCTTGTTAATTACGGCAACGAAAAATATGGTGCAGGTTTCTGGGCCAATGTTACAAAGGATGCCAGCGCCTTTAAAGGACTTTTCTATCCTTTCCAAACCGCGGTGAAGAAGTATAGCGGGGTTGATTATAAAACATTTCTCCGGCAGGCTTTTGAATCTTATAAGCAGCAGTATCAGTCACATCTTATGTCAGAGGAGAATAGAAAAGCAAAGTATACAGAAGGCTTTACCAGCAGAGATAAGCTTAATATGGTTACCCAGCTGAACAGAAAATATGTAACCAGTTATTACTTTCCTTATTCAGCTGGTATTGATTCATTGATATACCTGAAAACAACCTACCGGCATCGGCCGGCATTTTATGTAAAAGATAGAAATGGTGAGCATAAGCTTGGCGTCAGGGATATTTCAATTGATGAACAATTTTCCTATCGCAATGGGAAGATTGTTTATTCAGCCTATGAGAATAATCCCCGGTGGGGTTGGCAGGATTATAGTGTGATCAAACTACTGGATGTGAAAACCGGCCAGCAACAAACAGTTACAAAGAAAACAAAATACTTTACCCCGGATATATCGTCAGACGGGTCAAAAATAGCAGCAGTACAAGTCAGTATAAATGGAAAAAGTGAATTACATATCCTGGATGTAAAAAGCGGAGAGGTATCACAAAGAATCCATTCGACTGAAATAAGTTTATTTACTGATCCCAAATTCATTGATGATAATTCAATTGTTACGGCTGTCAGATTAAAGGATGGCAGAATGGCATTAGCTACAGCAGAAATCTCTACCGGTAATACAATAAGGCTTACCCCACCATCTTTTAATGTAGCCGGTTATCCTTGTGTGAATAACGGGATGATTTATTTTACAGCTACTTATGAAGGGAATGATGATGTTTTTGCAATCCGGATGAGTGATAAGAAGATATTTAAGATCAGCAGTGGGCCTTTGGGCAACTATTATGTGAATGCAGCTAACGGAAAAATTACCTGGTCTGCGTTTACGGCAGAGGGCTACCAGTTGCAACAAGTAGCAGAAAAGGATATTGTATGGAATGAGATGGGCACTGCAAGTGCTGAACGACTTGAACCAAAATTCCAGGTAGCCGGTCTTACAAGTCAGGGAGATATATTACTGGGGTCGGTGCAGGAGAGAAATTTTACTGTAAGCAAATACAAAAAAAGGACAAAGTTGCTGAATTTTCACAGTTGGAGACCTTACTACGAGGATCCGATTTTCACTTTCTCCCTATATGGAGAAAATGTATTGAATACGCAGCAAACGGAGCTTTATTATTTGTATAATGAAAATGAAAAGACCAGTGCTGTAGGTTTTGGAACCGTATACGGAGCCTTGTTCCCTTATCTGAATTTAGGAACCGAACTTACCTTCAACCGGGAAGATGTGGTGGGTAACCG
>JAKQEA010000142.1 GCA_029558715.1 Bacteroidota bacterium
TTATCTGTCGCTTTACAGGCATGCAACAATTCCCAACTTATTTGTTTCTTCTCCGTAGCACGGCGAGTGCCACAAAACCCACTCACAGGGCCATCTGACACATCGCCTGTGAAGTTTGATGGACACTCGGCAGGGAAGAAACGGGGGTGGCGGACACTAGGCAGAGAAGAAAGTCAACATTCTAAAGACAACGGGGTTGATAAAAATGCTAAACTTGATTGATTAATTTCAAACTGAGACCCTACCCTAATTTGAATCATTATTCTTATTCATCGTCAAAATATTATATTTTCCGCAATAGTTGCATATGATGTAACGATCTATTTTACTAGGCCAATTCTTGATTAATTCATCTTTTACTGTTAAATTACCTATCCCACATTCAGGACAAATAACTTTCGCATTAATGTTGTGTCTTAAAATATTGGCGGCGTCAATCCATTTGTGAGTTTTATCTTTCATATTCATTAGTTCATTTTATAAATTCATATACTTTCTCTGCAAATTGTCTAGGTGCCTTATCAAGACCTCCTAATATTTCACCAAACCCAACACCTTTGTTTAACACTGAACCTGTTTTGCCCTTTGTTGGTCTTCCAAACCGTTAAACGGCCTTTGTTGGTGTTGTGTGCTATGCTAGTGCAATTGCAAAAAACACCAACAAACAAATTAAGAAATTTAAGTTAGGATTTTCCTACGGTTCAAAAACTCAAAGCCATCTGACACATCGACTGCGAAGATGGTTGGACACTCGGCAGGGAAGAGTTTCTGCTGTTGGTCTTTTACTTGCACTTCTTTGCCTGCACTCAAGACACAACAGCGGCGTATTGTTTTTTTTGGAACACCAACAGCGGCGAAACACACAAATCCATACGAGACTCTCCTATGAAGCAAAAAAAATTCATACATCATAGTTCCATTAAAACAACTATACCGAAAGTCTTAAATTTTGCTTCTTCCAGCCCCGGTTTGAAAGAAAGGCCCACCGTGGTAGCCCTTTCAGGATGGTTACTGCCGCCTCCAAATCGTACACCAAACCGCAGCAGTGGGCCATAGCTGTTGAGCTTGTCGGTAGAGCCTCCGGTTGTCCAGTTAGTCAAGGTATAACTGAAGCCCGTACCGATATACCAGCCAAAATTGTCCTCATTATCCGGGCTTGATTTTCTGCCTTTATTAAAATCAAACACCAGTGGCAGTTCTCCGCCATAGTATATATGGCTCTCGCCAAACACATCACTGCCAAAACCAACACCTGCGGAAACAGGGAAACCGAGGCTGAAAGAAGAGCTTTCTTTCTCTCCGAATATAAGCCGTGGCATATAGGTAAAATTGGTAAACGATACGGTAGCTGTGTATCGCTCAGAAGGATTATTGATTTTAGCGGTCATTACATTTACCGTGGCCCCAAGGCCATGCATGAAGGTTTGGGAGTTGCCGTTTAATCCGATAAGCAGCAATGAAAACAATTGGATGGATACTTTTTTGAACATTTGATATTAATTTTAAAGATATTATTGTTTGCAATTTAAGACACATTTGCAGACTTTGTTGGTGTCTTATAAACGATGACTTTATAATCAATGATTAGCAAGAATAGTAAAACTGCTTAAGACATTTGCTTTTCAAATTCTTGCAAATTCATCAGGTTGAAACCAGAATATTAATTATCCATTTTATATCTCATAAAGAGAATTCTTGATGGAGTGCCTGGTAATTCAAAAAACAAATAATCAGGATTATTAGAAATTGTCCAGATTAAATAAGTCCTTTTGTTATAATAATATGTTATTGTTATATCCTGACTATCACGACCAGATAGTTGAATTTTATTAGGCCTTCCAATAGAAAAAAAGCTTTCAAAAGAAGCCTGGATATTACATTTACCTAAAGAATCAAAACTCAATAGTTGAGGTGATATGTTTAAAATGATCTTATCACTCAGTGAATCTGAAAGTACTTGCTTAAATTGAACACTTATCCAATCTCCCGCTAATTGCTTAGGAAAGCTTGGTTGTGAGATTGAGCAGGATACAAACATTATCTGCGAAATAATTATACTTATAATGAATTTATACATTGAGAACTATTTTAATTCAAAAAAACGAATATTACTTGAATCAAACATCTGATTTTGAACGGCCTTTGTTGGTGTTGTGTGCTGCCCTTGTGCAATTGCAAAAACGCCAACAAACAAATTAAGAAATTTAAGTTAGGATTTTCCTACGGTTCAAAAACTCAAAGCCATCTGACACATCGCCTGCGAAGATGGTTGGACACTCGGCAGGAAATAGAAAAAGAAATCTGACTATTTTAAAGTACGCCGCATGTAAACCGGTTTTGGTTTTTCAACTCTTTCCCAGTTTGGGTAATACTTTAATCCCTTTTTCGATACAATGAATGTGTCTACGAAACTAAAATTTGAACAATCCTCGAAAGTGTAGTCATACATCATTATGAAAACTTGATTAAACGGTTTGGGTACAACTTTAAAACTTCTAGGTCTGTGAACGCCAGTTTTTACAACTATTGAATCAAACTCAAGATCGTTCGGGAATACAATTTTACCATACTTGTCGGCTTTCCCAATGAATTTTCCATTCTCGGCATATACATCAGCATCGAATAATGGCCGTAGTTGATTATAGAATACGTAAATTGTTTTATTTTGAACACTCTTAGCAAAATTGAATATTGCTGTATCCCGCTTATTTAAATGGCCTAAATTCTCTGAAATTTGATCTAAATATACCTTGTGCCCCTTTCTTTTATAAAAGCCAAAAAAGAATTTTGGCTCACATCCGCTACTGTGAACATATTGTACAAATGAATTGTCCTCATTTAAATTTAATTCAATATTGACAATGGAGTTTTTATCAATATTGAAAGTGCCAACTATATTTTTTGAACTATTGCAGGCAACTCCAATAATACCTATAAACCAAATTATATTAATCCTTTTCAATAATATATGTTTTATTATTGTTCCCGCCCGGCCTTGTGCTAAGCGGACTCGGTGCTTTGATCAGCTTTCTCAACTACTACCGGTGCAATATGAAGATAGCAAATTGAAACATCCCATACATAAGGCCCAATGCCTCTCAGCTTGCACACATAGACCCGACGGAAGACATTGGCAGGAACGGTTACTATGTAAACATGAAAGGACATAAAAAAAGGATGCTAATTATAATCAGCACCCTTTACCAGTGGAGGTTACCGGAGTCGAACCGGTGACCTTTTGCATGCCATGCAAACGCTCTAGCCAGCTGAGCTAAACCCCCATATTTTATTTCTACCCATCAAAACCTCAAACTATCCCGGGCCCAATAGGGACGTTCTGGCAATCCCGATAATTAACGGGAGAGTTTAAAACCTAGTTTGGGAGTGCAAATATAGCCGCTGAACGGTAGTGTTCCAAAACAAAACCCCGGGAAATCCGGGGTTATTCTGCCTGCTTTCAGGACGCAATTTCTTTTGCTTTTTGTTTCTGTTTTTTGGTGGACTCCCGGATCAATAGCTCTGTGGTAAGTACCCGGGTTTCAAAATCTGTAACCGGCCTTTTACTTTCTATCAGTTGCAATAACAGGTTGGTGGCGATCTCACCCATTTCAAATGCCGGTTGTTTTATAATGGAGAGCGGCGGGTCGAGCAACTCGGTGAGGTCACTGTTGGAAAATCCGATCAACCCGATATCACCCGGTACCGATAATCCCTTTGCTTTTAAAATGCGCAGGCAACCGGTGGTCAATTTATCAGCCGATGCAAAAATAGCATCGGGCTTTTGCCGGGAACTGAACAGTTCTTTAATTGCTTCTTCCACTTCTGCAGTAATCATACCTCCGTGCTGGCAGTATTTAATCAGTTCGTCATGTACTTCAATACCATTATCAGTAAGGGCAGCTTTATACCCGGCCAGTCTTTCTTTTGCAATAGATAAAACAGCGGCATTACATACAGTTGCTATTCTCTTATAACCACACCTGACCAGGTGTGTGGTGGCATCGTAAGCTCCTTTAAAATTATCAACGATCACTTTATGCGTTTCGATCTCATCCACAATACGGTCAAAAAAAACAATGGGCATACCCCTGTCGTGCAGTTCCCTGAAATAACCGAAATCTTTTGTTTCAGTTGATACAGAAATGATCAATCCATCCACAGAACGAGAAGTCAGGTATTGCAGGTTCAGTAATTCCCGGTCAGCAGATTCACGGCTCTGGGCTATGATCACATTATACCCGTTATTATAAGCGATGGACTCAATACCATTAATGGTTTGTGAGAAAAAACTGTTGGCTATTTCACAAACGATCACCCCGATAGACCGGCTCCTTCTTTCCTTCAGGCTCAGCGCTATGGGATTGGGATGATAATTGATCTTTTCCGCATATTCCAGTACCAGTTTTTTTGTTTCCGGGCTTATTTCATAACTATCCCTTAATGCACGGGATACGGTGGATGTGGACAGTCCGAGAGCTTTGGCAATATCTTTTATGGTAACGGCTTCAAATTTCATTTTCAGAGCAATCAACAGTTAAAAATGCGATTGCTAAAGTTAGCAATTAAATGCCGTTAAAAACCATCTTCGAAAGTGAGCAGCACACATTTTCCGGGCCTGCAAAAACACTATTTTGTATAGACTTTTTAGCAGTATGAAAAATCTGAAAATGTAAGTCAGCAATACTGGTTACTGTTTGCAATACAACAGCTTCAAAATGACATCGTTACCGGGAACGATTGCGTAAAAAAATACTATGAAAACATTCTGTACAAGGGAAGTTCTGTGTAGACTTGTTCTGGCTAAAGGTTTGCATACTGTTATTGTTTTTGCAACCGACAGCCGGTTTTTGAAAGAAATTGCTTGCCGAAAATGAAAAGATTATTTTACCAGATGAGCGCTGCTACTACCACAGGATCCAGGCTATCAGTTGAAAAATATCAGCATCTTTTTTCCTTCCGGTCATACTGCAAATTTCCTTTTTAAACATCAGTTCATTCTATCAGAAACACCCATTAGCGGGTTGTAAGATAAAAGCGGGTATTGCCCTCCCCTGCCTATTGAAAACTAAACGGACGATTGGTGGCGAAAGCCACAGGAATAACAAAAACTAAACTTCATTTCAGGTATCATCAAAAACTGCACTATGATCAGAATGCTAAAAACAGCGGGTTTGTGTTTGTTGCTGCTGGCAGCACTATCTCCGCTAAATGCCATTTTTGCCCAGGGGAAACAGGTAACAGGTACTGTTACTTCTTCCGAAAATAAGCAACCGGTAGCAAGCGCCACGGTAACAGTAAAGGGCACCAGGAATGCCGTGACCACGGATGCACAGGGTAATTACAAAATAACGGTAGACAGCAAGGCCACCACACTGGTCTTCAGCAGTGCTTCCTTTATATCCTTTGAAACAGGAATTAACGGAAGATCAGTGATTGATGTGGAACTGGTAGCCGAAGTGAGAGCTCTCGATGATGTGGTAGTGGTAGGTTACAGTACCGTCAGAAGAAAAGATCTGACTGGTTCTGTTTCTTCTGTCAACTCCAAACAACTTAAAGACTTCCCGCTTTCCTCTGCAGCAGAAGCCCTGCAGGGTAAACTGGCCGGTGTGCAGCTTACTTCTACCGAAGGGGCTCCCGGTGCGGATATTATAGTAAGAGTAAGAGGCGGCGGTTCCATCACACAGGACAATTCGCCGCTGTATATAGTAGACGGAGTGCAGGTGGAAAATGCACTGTCTGTACTTTCTCCGCAGGATATTGCCACCGTGGATGTGTTGAAAGATGCATCTACGACTGCTATCTACGGAGCCAGAGGTGCTAATGGTGTGGTGATCATTACTACCAAATCAGGAAAAGCCGGCAAAACACAGGTTAGTTACAATGGCTCTGTTGGTTATCGTCAACTGGCAGAATTCCAGGAAGTGATGAGACCTTATGACTTTGTGGTATGGCAATATGAAAGAACCAGAGGAAACGCAACGGACAGTGCAAGTTTTGCTCAAACCTATGGTACTACGTGGGATACATTAGCCAATTACAAAAACACCAATTTCGTTAACTGGCAGGACCAGGTATTTGGCAGAAAAGCAAATTTTACCCAGCATAACGTAGCTGTCAGTGGCGGTAACCAGGCAACAACATTTAACTTAAGCCTTACAGCAAACAAAGAAGACGGAATACAAATTGAATCTGGTTTTGAAAGAAGACTGGTAAACTTTAAGATTGATCACAAAGCCTCAGACAAATTCAGGATAGGATTTACGGCTCGTTATCTTGACCAGGAAATTCAGGGTATAGGCACTACCAACAGTGGTACCAGAACCACTAACCGTCTCCGGCATGCAATCAATTATCGTCCTTTTGAATTAGACCGTCCCGGTTTTGGAGTTGATGAGTTTGATGAAGCTTACTACCTGGCTTCAGCCGGTGCTATTAACCCGGTCATCTTAACCCAGGCTGAATACAGAAGACAATATTCAAAAGCATTGTACCTGACTGGATATTTTAGCTATAACATTCTTAAAAACCTCACTTTCAGGTCAACAGTAGGATTTGATAATGCAAACGTAAGAACTGACTTGTTTTACAGCAAGATAACCGGTACAGCCCGCAACTTTGCTTCAAAACCGGTAGCCTCTATAGGGCAGCAGAATAATTACACCATCAGTAATTCAAATACACTACAGTATACACTTAATAATTTCAAGGAACATCATGATATTACTGTGCTGGCCGGACAGGAAGTGGTGGATGTACGATCCAAACAAAATTCTATTGAGACCCGGTTTTTCCCGGCCGATATCAGCCCTGAAAAAGCGCTGGCAAATATGGGCCTTGGTTCAGCACCAACCGGATCTGCGCAACCATTACCGACTTCGTTCGAAGAGCCACCCGCCAGAATCGCCTCCTTCTTTGGAAGAGTGAGCTATGGCTATGATGATAAATACTTAGTCAACTTCAACCTGAGAGCTGACCGCTCTTCTAAATTCAGCTCTGATAACGGAACACTGGTTTTCCCTTCCGGATCAGTAGCCTGGAGATTTTCAAGAGAAAAGTTTTTTGACAAAGCATCCTGGCTGAGTGATGGTAAACTTCGTTTCGGTTATGGTTCTGTAGGTAATAACCGTATCGGTAATCTTTTATACCAGCAACTGTACGGTGTAACCGGGCAATATGCTTTCAATCACTCTATCTTACCGGGCTTTGCACCTTCTGCACTGGCCAACCCTGACCTGAGGTGGGAAAAGAATACCACCAGCAACTTTGGTATAGACCTTTCTATGTTTAAAAACAGGGTTCAGCTTACCGTAGATGTATATAAAAACTCTGCCAAAGACCTTTTGTTGCAGGTAGCCATACCGCCCACAACAGGCTACACATCACAGCTGCAGAATATCGGAGCCACTTCCAACAAGGGTGTGGAAATTCAACTGAACGCTACGCCTGTTTCGAAGAAAGATTTCAGCTGGAGTTCTAATTTCAATATCGCTTTCAACAAAAACAAAGTAGAAAGCCTGGGTGGTATACAATCACAAACAAGAAACTCCGGCTGGCAGGGGTCTGATGGTGTAGATGATTACCTGGTGAAAGTTGGTCAGCCGGTTGGTTTGATGTATGGATTTGTAACGGATGGTTTTTATAAAATTGATGAGTTTAACTACAATGCTACTACCGGTGCATATACTATTAAGCCCGGTATAGCTGTAAACGGGGTATATGGTATTCCTCAACCCGGTATGCTGAAATGGAAAGACCTTAACGGCGACGGGGTGATAACGGCTGATGGCGACAGACAGGTAATTGGTAATGCCAATCCTGATTTCACCGGTGGCTGGACCAACCAGTTTACGTATAAGAATTTCGATCTGTCAGTGTTTGTGAACTTCGTGGTAGGAAACGATATTTATAACGCCAACAAACTTGAATGGACCGATGGCGCCTTCCCGAACCTGAATACACTGGACATCGTGAAGAACAGGTTCACTTATATCAATGCATCAGGTATTCGTGTAACAGATCCCACTGAGCTGGCCAAGATGAATGCCAATGCCGAGATTTGGACACCTGTAAGAGTGCAACGCTGGTGGTTACATTCCTGGGCTATTGAAGATGGTTCTTATTTACGTTTTAATAACATTACACTGGGCTATACGTTACCAAAAAGTCTGTTAGGAAAAATGAAGATCTCTAACTTCAGGATCTATGGCACTGTAAACAACCTGTCTACAATCAGTAATTATTCTGGCTATGATCCTGATGTAACTGCAAGAAGAAGTGATCCGTTAACTCCGGGAGTGGATTTTGCAGCCTATCCAAGGGCAAGAACCTGGTTATTTGGTGTAAACGTTACTTTCTAACAAACAAAAACTATTCGATATGAAAAATAAAATTTATCAATCATTGACAGGAGTAATAATACTGATGGTGTTATTTACCGCTGTGGGATGTAAAAAATATACAGAAGTAGAACCTGTATCACAATACAGTGTAGCGCAGGCCTTCTCTGATGTATCCAATGCTACTACTGCGCTGGTAGGTGTGTATGATGAATTGCAGGGTGATAACGGGTATGGCATACGTATCAGTATGTATTATCCTTATGATTCGGATGAAGGAATTGTAAGTGGAAATATCGACAACGGCCGCCGTGGTGTGGGCCGTTACCAGTTATTGCTTACCAATTCAGAAATTGCCAATCCATTCCGTCAATTATATCGTGGAGTGGAAAAAGCAAATCTCTGCATTGAGCAGATCCCATTGATGTCACAATACACCAGCGGATCAGCAACAGACCAGGCAGCTTTAAAAAGACTGCATGGTGAAGCATTAACGCTGAGAGCCCAGTTTTTATTCCAGTTAATGCTGAACTGGGGCGATGTGCCTGCACCATTGGTTCCTGCTTACAAACAACCAGCTTTGTTTATTCCAAAATCAAACCGTGATTCGGTATATGATGTATTAATTGCTGACCTCGCCGCAGCAGCAGATATGTTACCCTGGAGAACAGATGCAGGTCCAAGGAATGAACGCATCACCAAAGCCGTAGCAAAAGCATTGCGTGCAAGAATGGCACTGCATCGCGGAGGATACTCTTTACGCAGCAACGGGCAAATGGAACGCAGAAGTGATTACCTCACTTATTACAATATAGCAAAACAGGAATGTGAAGAGTTGATGGCAAGAAGAGATCAGCATACACTGAATCCTAACTATGAGGATATATGGAGAAAGGTAACATCCTTTACTTACGACCCGCAGGCCGAGATCATTTTTGAAGTAGGTGCAGGTGGAGGAAATGGAAATAGTGACAGCAGGATGGGTAATTATGACGGGCCAAGATTAAGTAATGCCTCCCGCTATGGTGCCGGCGGCGGTGGTATTATTATGCTTCCTAATTTCTTTTATGCATTTGATTCAGTTGATACAAGAAGGGATGTAACCATTACTCACTACCAGGTAACCAATTCAACAAACATCAAATCGCAACTGCGTTTGGGTGAAATGAACACCGGAAAGTACCGTCGTGACTGGAGGGTGCCTTTACTGCCGGGTACGGTATTGAATGTTGGATATAACTGGGCCATGATCCGTTTTTCTGATGTATTGCTGATGTATGCTGAAGCTGTAAACGAGATAAACGGCGCCCCGACTGCTGCTGCTATTTCCGCTTTTGAAGAAGTAAGAAAAAGAGCATACAGAAACAATACCGGTTTAATCGGAACTACTCCAACAGACAAAGCAGGATTCTTTAATGCAATAGTAAACGAAAGATATCTTGAGTTTGGACATGAGGGTATCCGTAAATATGATCTGATACGTTGGAATCTTCTTGCTGCAAAACTTGCTGAAACAAGAACAAAAATTCAACAAATAAGGGATAGGGTAGCTCCCTATAATAATGTACCTGAATACATTTATTATAAAAATATCGGTGAAGAGATCGCTTATTACACAGCTGCAGATAGCTCCGGTTCAAAAAAACCTTTCTGGAGGCCAACACAAGTGCCTCCAACAGGCACAACCGGAACAACACAAGTGCCGGCCGCTAAATGGGTACGGATTGATTGGGCACGACACTTAACTGCAAATGTTATTGATGGAAAACCTCTATGGCAGGGCCTTGCATCATTTTTTGTTCCGGGTAAAAGTGAATTGTTCCCATTTGATCAGGCAACAATCGCCTCTTACCAGGGGCAGTTACAACAGAATCCCGGGTACTAAAAGTTTTTTCTCATATAGTTTTTTAATAATAAGGCTGTATCCTGAACTTGCCGAAGGATGCAGCCTTACTTTCTTGTCGCCGTCTATATCAAAGTCTATGAAGAAGATATCCCTTTCATTAAACTGTTTTGCCCTGTGCTGCCTGGTTTCCTGTGCCCAGCAATCTAAAATGACTTCAGTAACACCGACCGATGAAAAAGCAATTGCTTTTCCCGGTGCTGAAGGTTTTGGCAAATACACTACAGGCGGAAGAGGCGGCAAAATTTATATTGTCAGTAATCTTAATGATGACGGGGAAGGCAGTTTCCGAAAAGCCGTTATAGCTAAGGAAGCAAGGATCGTTGTATTTACTGTATCCGGCACTATTCATCTTACTTCACCTGTCAGTATAAAAGGAGATGTTACGATTGCCGGGCAAACAGCTCCCGGCGATGGTATATGTATTGCTGATCAACCGGTAGGATTAGGGGGAAACAATATTATTATCCGCTATCTCCGTTTCCGGCTGGGAGACCGGTATCAGAATAAAGGAATGGTGCCCGGCAGCGGACATGATGATGCATTCAGTGGGTCAAGGAAAAATAATATCATTATTGATCATTGCAGCTTTAGCTGGAGTACGGATGAATGCCTTTCTGTGTATGGCGGCGACAGTACTACCCTGCAATGGAACTTGATTGCTGAACCGCTTAATTATTCTTACCACTTTGAAGAAGGTGACAAGGATTTTGAAAAGCATGGCTTCGGTGGTATCTGGGGTGGTATCCATTTATCTGCACATCATAATTTATTTGCGCATTGCGTTAGCCGGAATCCCCGTTTCAATGGAACCAGGCTGGGTGCAGCACAGGAATTTGCTGATTATCGCAACAATGTTATCTACAACTGGGGTGGTAATAATGTATATGGTGGTGAAGCCGGGCATTATAATATTGTAAAAAATTATTACAAGTATGGCCCTTCCACCAATAAAAATGTCAGGTACAGAATTGTAAATCCTTCCAAAACAGAAACCATTCCGTATGGCAAATGGTATGTGAACGGTAATTATGTGGACGATGCAAAAGATGTTTCAAAAAATAACTGGCTGGGAATTGATATGGGCAATGGCGGAACTGAAGCGGATAAGAAAGAGGCCGTGATGGATAAAGAATTTCCAGCAGAACCCATCCCGGTACAATCAGCAGAAGATGCATACCTGGAGGTACTGAAATTTGCCGGCGCAAGTTTCAGCAGGGATACGATGGATGAAAGAATTATAAACGATGTAAAGAACAGGACCGGACGTTTTATTGATGTACAGGGCGGTTTTCCTCATGGTACTGCTTATGAGCTGACAGTCAATGCATGGCCTGTACTCAAAACACTACCTGCTCCCGCTGATACGGATAAAGATGGAATGCCTGATGAATGGGAAAAAAAGAATGGTTTAGATCCTGCAAATGCTGCAGACGCCCTGTCTTACAAATTGAGTAAAAGTTACACCAATATAGAAGTATATATTAATAGCTTAGTAAAATGAAAAATACAATTCTGTTCTTTGGCAGTATTTTTCTGCTATCATTTGCTATGGTGGAGAAAAAGAAGATAAAGATCTTCCTCGCCGGCGATTCAACCATTGCTATCAAGGACACAAAAGCATTCCCTGAAACAGGTTGGGGTATGCCATTTGTCCAGTTCTGGGATTCAACAGTAACAGTAGTGAATAAAGCAAAGAATGGCCGCAGCACCAAAACATTTCTGAGCGAAGGTTTATGGAAATCCATTATGGACGAAGCCAAAGAAGGTGATTATGTGATCATACAGTTTGGCCACAACGACGAATCAGTAGAAAAAAAGGAACGCTACTCCACTCCTGATACTTTCAAAATGAACCTGAACCGGTTCATTAAAGAAACCAGAGAAAAAAAAGCAACTCCCATATTATTTACCCCTGTTTCAAGAAGGAAATTTGATAAAGACGGTAAGGCGGTTGCCACACATGAGCAATACTCTGCCCTGGTGCGGGAAGTAGCAAAAGAAACAGGTGTTTTATTTATTGATCTTGATGAAAAAAGTAAAGCCCTGTACCAGCAATTCGGCCCGGAACACTCCAAATTATTGTTTCTGCAATTACAGCCCGGCGAACACCCCAATTATCCCGAGGGGAAAAATGATAACACGCATTTCAATGAACTGGGTGCAAGAATGATTGCCCAGATAGTACTGAAAGAACTGAGGAATCTGGACTGCGGGCTTACAGAAAGAATAATTGTAAGAGAAGTAAAAAAATAAACCAGTGAGATATAACCGGTCAATAAGTTTGGTTACTCTTGGCATTATCCTCTTGTCTTTTGTCTTCGCAGAGAAGAAAAAGAAAATTAAAGTCTGGATGATCGGTGATTCCACGATGGCCAGTTATGAGGCCAGCCGGGCACCCCTGGCGGGATGGGGAATGCCCTTTGTATACTTTTTTGATTCCACCGTTACGGTTGATAACCGGGCAAGAGGTGGCCGAAGTACCAGGACATTTATCAGCGAAGGCCGCTGGCAGCCTAT
This sequence comes from Bacteroidota bacterium, assembly GCA_029558715.1. Lineage (GTDB taxonomy): Bacteria > Bacteroidota > Bacteroidia > Chitinophagales > Chitinophagaceae > JJ008. The sequence goes on from JAKQEA010000142.1 coordinate 12,760, forward strand.
AGCCGACAGTATGCAGGAAGGAGATTATGTACTGATACAGTTTGGCCATAATGATGAAGCGAAGGAAGAGAGATACAAGGACCGCTACACACCAGTGCCGGATTACAAAACAAATCTTATCCGGTTTATAACTGAAACAAAAAATAAAAAAGCTAATCCTGTTATCATCACTCCTGTAACAAGAATGCGATTTGATAAAAACGGGATCCAGCAGGAAACCCATAAAGAATATACTGCTGCTGCATGGGAAGTGGGAAAAGAATATAATATTCCGGTGATTGATCTCGATACAAAAAGCCGTGAACTACTGCAGCAATTAGGCCCGGACTATTCAAAGTTATTGTTCATGCAGCTGGATTCAATGGCACATCCCAATTATCCTGCCGGGCAAAAAGACAATACTCATTTTAATGATTATGGTGCCCGGATAATCGCACAACTGGTGCTGGCAGAAATAAAAGAACTGCAACTGGAACTGGCAGAGAGAATCGTTAAACCACCGGTAAAGAAGTAATGAGATCACATTTGCTCATATCACTCGTATTATCTATGGCCGCACTTAAAGCCAGCACACAATCAACAGCCGGTATTACCGGCCTTAGGGATACTTCATACAATATATCGAATGAGTACAACAAACACCGGAAGAGCTATCCTAACCTGCAAATCGTACAGGAATTCGCTTACCAATACATTACCGAAGAAAAAAACATCAGCTATTGCAAGACCAAAGAAAGAGAGTTAAAGCTGGATGTTTTTTCACCAAAAGAAAAATCAAACAAAAAAAGAACAGCCATACTGTTTATACATGGCGGCGGATGGAGAAGCGGCAACAAAGCCATGCATTATCCTTTGTTACAACAGTTGGCTGCACTCGGTTATGTTTGTATCACTCCCGAATACCGTCTTTCCACAGAGGCGTTATACCCTGCATCAATTCATGATATTAAATCTGCTATCCGCTGGGTAAGAAAGAATGCTGTAACATATAATATTGATGTAAACAGGATTGCAGTTTCCGGTCATTCTGCCGGTGGCGAACTGGCTGCTTTCATGGGTGCAACAAACGGAATGAAGCAGTTTGAAGGGGAAGGCTGTTACAAAAATGAATCGGGTAAAGTCAATGCAGTAATTGACCTGGATGGTACACTGGCGTTCATACATCCGGAATCAGGTGAAGGTGATGACAGTAAGAGAATATCTGCGGCCACCCATTGGTTTGGATATTCCAAAACTGAAAACCCGGAGCTGTGGAAACAGGCAGCTCCGCTGACTCATGTGGGAAAACATACGCCGCCAACTCAATTCATCAATAGTGGTGTAGCAAGAATGCATGCGGGAAGAGAAGATTTTGTTGCCGTATTAAAGCAACATAAAATTTATTCAGAAACAAGAACATTAGAAGGCTCACCACATTCATTTCTTTTGTTCAATCCCTGGTTTGATACAACCGTGGTTTACATGGATAAATTTCTTCGCCGGGTTTTTCCGGCAGCCCCAAAAAAGTTTGCTAAAGAAATCACCGTAGCACAGGATGGTAGCGGAGATTATAAAACGGTGCAGGCTGCTATAAATGCTGTGCCTGTTAACAATAAGAAACCTATTGTCATTATTATTAAAAAGGGAATTTACAAAGAGAAGATCCTGATCGATTCACTCCGACCATTCATTACCATACTTGGCGAAGACAAACTTAATACGGTTCTTACCTATAATGATCATACTGGAAAACTTGCCCCTGATGGGGATACCATTAATACCAGAACTTCCTGGAGTTTTAAAATAATGGCAGACAATTTCACGGCAAGAGATATTACATTTCAGAATGATGCCGGTTTTTCTGCAGGCCAGGCTGTAGCTGTGGAATCTGATGGAGACAAAGCTGTTTTTGTCAATTGCCGTTTTATCGGCAACCAGGATGTCTTATTTACCAATAGTGAAAGAAGCCGTCAATATTATGAGAACTGTTATATTGAAGGAACTACTGATTTTATTTTTGGTTCTTCAACGGTGTGGTTCGAAAAATGTCATATTTACAGCAAGAAGAATTCCCATATCACAGCTGCATCTACTCCTAAAGAAAAAGAATTTGGCTATGTTTTTAATTGGTGCCGGCTGGAGGGTGATACATCACTTAACAATGTTTCATTGGGCCGGCCCTGGAGACCTTATGCCGCTGTAGCTTATTTACATTGTTATATCGGCCGGCATATCAAAGCAGAAGGCTGGAGTGTGTGGAATAAGAATGATAATCATGTAACCAGCCGTTATGAGGAATACAACAATTATGGTCCATCCTCCGATCCTGAAGCCCGGGTAAAATGGGCTAAACAACTAACAACCGAAGAAGCCGGAAAATACACCTTGACTAATGTCCTTAAAGGCTGGAATCCCCTGAAATGAAAAAATGGCTGACCATATTATTATTAAGTACATCTTTTGCAGCTA
>JAKQEA010000165.1 GCA_029558715.1 Bacteroidota bacterium
ATATCCGTAGTGGCAGAAAAATAAATATCCGTTCCTTTTTGCGAAGCCAGATCTGCTAACCGGTAGAGGTAATTCAGTTTTGACTGCTTTTCATGAGTGATCGGAATGATCTTTTTCATTACCGTGGCCAAAGCACTAACCATAGCTGACCTGGAAAAGAAATCATATTTCGCAAAAGGCACATACCGGCGGTAGCCGCCAAACAACTCATCTGAACCATCGCCATTGAGTATAACTGTAAGGTATTTCTTTGCTTCGCGGCTTACATAATAGCTAGGTATAGCTGAATCATCATAAAAAGGTTCGCCATAGTTGGCCAGTATTTTTTCAATATCGTTTTGCAATGCATCAAATGAAATATTGATCTCTGTATGATGAGTTTTATATTTGGCAGCTACGAGTTTTGCCAGCGGCGCTTCATCATAAGAACCAGAAAAAGAAACCGTAAAGGTTTTTAAGGAAGAATTATACTGCGATGCAATAGCTGTAACAAGCCCGCTGTCAATACCACCACTTAGAAAAGAACCTACTTCCAGGTCAGATGATTCCAGCCTTCGTTTGATAGCCGTATGTAATATAGAATCCACTTTCTCCATTGCCTCACCTGGCCCGTCATTGGTTTGTTGTTCATAAAAGGCTTGTATATTCCACCATTGATAAAGGGAAACAGCACTATCGGCAAGACTTACCATGGCATAGTGCCCGGGTGGTAATTCATACACATCTTTATAGGGAGTAGCAGCCCTGTGAAAAGCGCCATAGCGAAGATATTGTTCAATATGTTCTTCATTGATGGAAGGTTGCACCTGGTTCTTCAATGCATTCAGTTCACTGGCTATTACAAACTTACCGGGCACACTATAATAATATATTGGCTTTTTCCCGGCCCTGTCCCTAGCAATGAAAAGGGAGTTGGCCTGCCTGTCGTAGATAATAAAAGCGAACATGCCATCAAAGTCGTCAAGACAACGGGGACCCAGTTTCAAATAAGCATGCAGGATCGTTTCCGTATCGGAATTTGTTTTACAAACCAGGTTTTGTTTTATCCTTACTTCCTGGTGATTATAAATTTCCCCGTTAAAAATAATGGTAAGATGCGCCAGGTGCATGGGTTGTTTACCACTGGCAATGTCGAGAATGGACAACCGGTGGTGATGCAACTGCAGGTGGCCTTCAGAAAAAGTAGCCTGCTCATCCGGGCCCCGGTGCCAGAGATCTTTGGTAAGACGGGGAATAGCCAGCGGAAAATTGATGGAACCGGCAATGCCGCACATGGTTAAAAGAACTTTTTACTAAAAATATATTTAGAAGA
>JAKQEA010000192.1 GCA_029558715.1 Bacteroidota bacterium
TGCCATACCGCCATCCAGTTCATCATCGGCCAGTCCGATATTTTTCATTCCTAATTCCGTTTGCATAAAGTAAATAAAACCCAGCGTATGCTGTTTCGCCAATTCATACTTCTTACTTCGTACTTCGTAGCTATCCTCCACCACATTAAGGTAAATATCATTGCCAAAGGGCGGCCAGTTGAGCATATACTTATCCTGCTTCGCAGGACTGCGGGGCAACTTCCCATAATTCAGCATTTTTAGTTTATCGCCATTCCACGGCTTTCCCTCGCAGGGCGCATCCGTACAGGTACAATAGAATTTTTTGGCGTTATACCCCTCGGGCTTTGCAATAGTTTTATCAGCACCAGCTCCATAATCTTTTAATACTGCCGCCCAGGTAAGGTCTTGTATGATATCATTTTTTTCCCTGGCTTCTTTTTCACCACTCACCGCAGGGTCATCCATACCAAGGTCATAACCGGCACCTGCAGCAGCAAATACATCGCCCAGTTCTGTTCCGTCAATTACCACTTCCGCTTTTATCTTCAACACTTCTGTATTGTCCTTATTTCTAAGTGTGGCGCCAATAACCTTATTCCCTTTTTTTTGTACGGATTCAAATTCGTAACCATAATAAACCTTCAGGTTCTTTTCTTTGGCTGCCCATGCTTTGAAAATACTGTCGCCCACTTTGGGTTCAAAGTTGGTATTACTGACCCAACCTGTGTTCAGCCTCTTTCTTCCATAATGTTTATACAATGCCTGGCGAAATTCTTCCCACATACCACTTGGCAACTGATCGTTTCCATCGGTGCAACTGACTCCGGCAGATGTCAGCATACCGCCAAGCATGGTTGTTGGTTCCACTAATACCGTCTTCGCTCCCAGTCTTGCAGATTGAATGGCCGCTGCCGTACCACCCACACCAGCACCGATTACCAATACATCAGTTTGTGTTGCTTTCACCTGTCGCTGCGCAAATGATAAGAAGGGGAAAAGAAAAACAATCAGTAAACAGATACGCTTCATATTGTCAAGTTACATGATTCATTGCTGAAAATAAAAATGCCCCGGAAAATCCGGGGCATTTATCAGCAATTGTTGAATTTATCAGAATGGCAGATCATCAACCGGTTCAGTAATTTCATTGGCTGAAGGAATACTGCTTGATGGAGATGTAGCCGCAGAAGCCGCAGGCTGGTATGAACCACCGCTGCTATCATTTTTGCTACCGAGTAACTGAACTTCTCTTACTCTGAGTGATAAGGAAGCACCGGGTGTACCGTCATTGCGTTGAAATGATCGGGCTTCCGGCTGGCCTTCTGTGAATACCTGTGTGCCTTTTGTGAGATACTGGGCCACAGCCGTCCTGTCTGTCCAATAGGCGCAGTCCACCCAAATTGTTTTCTCCTGTAAATTTCCCTGGCTGTCTTTATACTTTTCAGAATGGGCAACAGTAAAGTTGATCACATTCTTTCCGTTTACTGTGTTTACCACACAGTCTTTTCCAAGACGGCC
>JAKQEA010000217.1 GCA_029558715.1 Bacteroidota bacterium
GTCGTACTTCAGTGCATCATGCATATCTCTGTCGCAATTAGACCCGGGAAAAACAACAACGCCAAATTTCATAATGGAGATTTCGATTAGAAAAAGCAAAGATAAGATTTCGAAGAAAAGCCTTTTACGGCAACCCCAATAAAGTTATTACCACCCCGAACCTGCGTACTGGTAGGCAAGTATAAAAACTACTGATAACCAGAATATCAATACCGGAATAATCCTGAGTGTGGAGTATAAATAAATGCAGGCATGGAATGCGGCAAATGGTATGGCGGCCATTACCCAATTCTCAAAAGTTTCACTATTGTTCACAAATGGAACCAATATGGCCCCCAGTAAGTAAAGCAGTAACAGGCTCCAGCCTTTTCGTACCTGGATAAGCATCTTACGAAGATTATCCTGCACATAATACCCGCCGGATAAAAAAGGCACCGTGAGCAAAAAGGCGCTTCCTGCCAGCCAGGCTGATTGCTTTAATGAAGGCAGGCGGAATGAAAAATAAGGCAGGATATTTTGCCAGCTCCACTCGTTGTTGATAAAAAGATACACGGCATAAAAATAATATGGCGCTGTAATACCCAATAAACAGAGCAGCCATTCATTCAAACGAAATGGCCGCATAACCATTAATGCGAGTAATATCCAGACAATAAACGTAAGTGAAGGAAAGAAGAGAAAAGACGCAATACCAAGACCAAGCCCGATATTAAATATGGCCCCCTTGGCTTTTGACTGGTTGTAAATTTTAAATAGCCCTGAAAGGATAAAAAGTAAGATCGTATTTATTATTAATGGCGCTGTAAAATAATTCCACTCAGGGAATAAAGAAGTGATAAGCAGATAAGCCATTCCCGGAAAATAGGTAGACCGGCTCATCATTCGCTGAGCTGCCATGAAACGGGTGAGGATGATGGCCTGGAGAAATAATAAAATAAAAGCTAATACAGGGTATACATAAGGAGATGAATTGCCGGCAGATTTTATTACAGTGAGTATTCCCTTAAAAAGAACCCCATCCCCATCCCTTGCCTGGCTTACATGCGGATGCATGAACATCGGTAGTTTTATCAAAACTCCGAAAACAAGGAGCAGCAAAACATTGGCCGGGTTTTTCTGTTTGAATATACCGATCACAGGTAATGGACTGAATTACGGGTTAGTTATAATCGATTTTTGCAAAACAAATATAGTTACGATATAAACAAGGCATGATCATTTGTTTGGCGCTCACCTGTTTTCCAAACTTAGGCATAAACTCATACCCCTTATCAAGATTCTTTAGTGTTGGATTCCGGGTCATTTGTCCTTCGGGTGTAATGCTGTAATCGGTCAATAAATTATTTCTTCTCTCCTGTTGATTAAAAAGAAAATGGATCTGTCCGCCGGTATTCATCAATTGATAAGAGAGCATATCATCCGATTCATCATCAAACTGGTTTTTACCCATTACATTACTCCATTCCAGTTGTCCCTTATCACTGAATGACAGAACAGTGATATTATCTGCATGATGCCGTACCGACTGATTGCCGGTTGAACGGCCCCCACCCCACCAAAAACGGTCATAATAAGGTGAATAGTAGTTGCTGTTAAACCCGGGTGACCAATAGGGAGAACCATACAAGTAATCCCAGCGGTTCCAGCTGTTGAAACGGGAAGTGGTATAATAGGCTTCGCTTCCGATTATAAAACCACCATCTCTGCGGGTAATGATATTACGGATGAAGTAATCATTGAATGCCATTTTCATGCTGGCATCGCCCCTGGATTCTTTTCTAAGATCATCAGAAAATATACACACATCCTCCACTACCGGTTGCTGGCCAATTTTATCCCAGATATAAAAGTAAAAACCGTCAATATTTCCTCTTCTCTCCTGGTAATAAAATGATGTCAGAAAATATCTCTTATTATAATTATCTACTTTGATATGTATCTCATCCAGCCAGGTTTTTTCTATATTCAGCGGTTTTACTATCAATGTATCTTCCTGTGCCTTTTTAATAATAAATGAGGCTGAACTGATATTATCATTTCCTGTGCGTAGAAATTTAGAAAAAATAATATCACCCTCATTGTCCAGGCTAAAATCACCAAGGTGTTCATTCCGTTCTTCCATAGGAATTTCCAGCCTGTTCTTTTTCAGCAACTCAAGGTTCTCATTCAGGAGCAGCGTTGTCATAAGATAAAGCCGTTTGTTACGGCTGTTTATTTTAAATATCCCAATACGTTTTTTATCCTCACTGCTTAAGACAGAGTATATCCTGTTATTGGCTGCAAATCCAATATGGGTCGTATCCAATTCAATCACATCACCCATTTTTTTCCCATTCCCATCTATTTTGGATGCCATACAATACACAACATTTCTTTTCTGGTATTGGTAGATCATCCAGGCATGGTCACTATAGGGGAAGAAGTCCGCATTTATCATCCGGTCGTTAACCGGCACATAATCCTGCTCTTCTTTGGCAATTTGTTTCATGTCGCTATCCAGCACTACTATCCAGTTCTTGTTTCTTACATTCTTGTAGATAAGAAAATTCCCGTTTATTTTACCGACTATCTCAAAATTCAACCGCCGGGTATCGTCTTTATCCGGGTCGGAATAAATAATTTTCTGAGCGCTGGCAGGTAGCAGAAAGCATACCGCCAGCAAGCAAAAGATCCCTCTTTGTCCAAACATTGTATTCATAGTTTTTCCATATTAAAGTTACGCCATAGCGGCCAAACCTGTGACCGTATTTTCATCGATGCAGTTGCCAGTACTATTACACTCGGGAGACGGGCGCAAGACCAATTTTCGCTGCATTGTTCCAGGCTTGTGGCACTAAACAGAAAGTAAAGTTCGTCAGGTTGTTCTTTGTATTTATATTTTGCCTATACCTTTGTAGTTCTGCTCTTACAGAAGCAAAATCTGTACCTGTATATCCGGATTTGACCGGGTACCGGCGGGCAGGCCAGAAAACAAACCACAAGTTCCAAAAGTGAAAGTATCGACAAACAAGGTTACCGGCGCAGGGTTGCTTATTGCCCTGGGAATTATTTATGGTGATATCGGAACCTCACCTCTTTATGTTTTCAATGCAATTATTGGCGACCGGCTGGTAAATGAAGATCTTATATTAGGTACTTTATCCTGCATTATATGGACATTAACGCTTCAAACAACCATTAAATATGTCGTTCTGGTATTGCGTGCAGATAACCGGGGTGAGGGTGGAACATTTGCCTTATATGCCTTAGTAAGGCGTCGCAAAAAATGGCTGGTCATCCCTGCTATGGTAGGCGGTGCTTCTTTATTGGCAGATGGTATCATTACTCCACCTATATCTATTACATCAGCCATAGAAGGGTTGAAAGAATTATCAACATTAGGAATTGAAGACGGAAGCGATACAGTAGTCATTATTGTTCTGTCTATTCTTGCTCTCTTTTTCTTTATGCAGCAATTTGGCACAGCTTCTATCGGCAAGATGTTTGGGCCTATCATGTTTATCTGGTTTACCATGTTGCTGGTACTTGGCATTATTCATGTGTTTGATGACCTTGTTATTTTTAAGGCGCTGAGCCCTTATTATGCAATTGAGTTTCTTCGGAATTATTCGGGGGGGTTCTGGCTTTTGGGGGCTGTATTTCTATGTACGACCGGAGCAGAGGCTTTATACAGTGACCTTGGGCATTGTGGCAGAGGAAACATCCGCACTTCCTGGATCTATGTAAAGACATGCCTGCTGGTACATTATTTTGGTCAGGGGGCCTACCTGTTATCGCACCGCAGTGGCCTTACCGTTACTCCTGAAGTAAAAAGTTCGCTTAGTATAAATGCATTTTATGACCTGATGCCTCAGTGGTTCATCATACCGGGAGTAATAATTGCAACCACAGCAGCCATCATCGCCAGCCAGGCAATGGTATCCGGTGCTTTTACCCTGATAAGTGAAGCCATGCGACTTAATCTTTGGCCTAAATTAAAGATTCGGTACCCCTCAGAAGCAAAAGGGCAATTGTTTGTTCCGGCAATAAACTTTTTAATGTTCCTTGGCTGTGCCGGTATTGTACTTTACTTCCGGAAATCTTCCAACATGGAAGCTGCCTATGGTCTTGCTATTATCGTCACTATGCTTGCTACAACGATTTTGTTTGCTAACTACCTCGTTTTACAAAGAGCTAAATCTCCCTGGATTTATTTTTTCCTTGTCAGTTACCTGATTGTTGAAATTGGTTACCTCGTTGCACTAATGGTAAAATTCACACATGGAGGTTATATTACATTAATCATCGGCACACTGGTCTTTCTTGTAATGTATATCTGGTACAGGGCAAGAAAGATAAAGAATCGTTATGTCGAGTTCGTTCGCCTGGAACATTATATACCTAAAATACAGGAGCTGAGTAATGATAAATCTGTTCCTAAGTATGCAACCCACCTGGTATATATGACAAGCGCCAATAATCCAAAAGAAATTGAACATAAGATCATTTATTCCATACTCAACAAAAAACCCAAAAGGGCTGATATCTACTGGTTCGTTCATATCGATACAGTTGATGATCCATATACCTGCGAGTATAAAGTAGAGCATATCATACCGAATGATATTATACGGGTTGATTTTCGCCTGGGATTCCGGATGGAACCCAGAGTAAACCTTATGTTCCGAAAAGTAGTGGAAGACCTTGTGGCCAACAAAGAAGTAAATATTATCAGCCGGTACGAAAGTCTTGCCAGCAGTAATACGGTTGGTGATTTCCAGTTCATGGTGATGGAAAAATACCTGAGCCAGGATAATGAACTGCCTTTCTTTGAAAGGGTGATCATGAAGTTCCATTTCTGGCTGAAAGACCATAGCCTGTCAGAAGAAAAAGGGTTCGGGCTTGACCTTGCCAATGTAACTGTAGAAAAATTCCCGCTGATTGTGGCCCCGGTAACTAACCTGAAATTGAAAAGAGTGGATGAATAATAAAGAACTGTCTTTGTGGCTTCTTCCTTAATTTCAGCCAATAAACTAAAACTGGCTTGCCCACTTTTATCTGGTATATTATTATCGGCATTGCTGCCCTTTCTGTACTTGCCTACTTTCTGCAGGAAAAATTAATATTTAAGCCGGAAAAATTAAAGCAGGATTTCCAGTTCAAATACGATGTCCCATTCAGAGAATATTTTTTTGATATAGAGCCGGGTGTCCGCATCAATGGACTACACTTCTTCCGGGAAAATCCAAAAGGATTGATACTATATTTTCACGGAAACACGAGAAGCATAAAAGGCTGGGCCCGGTATGCCAAAGATTTCTATCGTTATAACTATGATGTGGTACTGGTCGATTACAGAGGTTTTGGCAAGAGTACCGGCAAACGAAGTGAGAAGGAAATGCTGAGTGACATGCAATTTGTTTATAATAAATTAAAAGAAAAATATGCTGAAGATCATTTGATCGTTTATGGCCGAAGCATGGGAAGCGGATTTGCTACCAAGCTTGCTTCCGACAATAGTCCCCGTTACCTTATCCTGGATGCCCCTTATTTTAACTTTTTGAGAGTGATTGAACGTTTTTTACCAATCCTGCCTCTTCGTATTGTACTCCGCTTTCATCTCCGCACTGATAAATGGCTGCCCAACGTAAAGTGTCATACTTACATTATCCACGGCACCAAAGACTGGCTGATCCCCTTCAGGCACAGCCAGGCTCTGCAGAAGATAAACCCCCAAAAGATCACCCTCATACGCATACATGGGGGAGGACATAACAACCTGCCTTCCTTTGATGAATACCACAATTTCATCCGCGACATTCTTAAATACTGATCCTGTGGTTCATTTTTTGTTAATGAATATCTAATTGACGGCACTTGCTGTTAACTGGACTGCAATTTGAACGTACTACATGAAAACGGAGGTATTTATGAAACTAAAACTCTACACTCTACTCTTTACCGGGATCAGTATGCTGGCCATCTCCTGCAAAACAGCGAGTAAATTATATGAAAAAGGTAATTATACCGAAGCCGTGGAAGTAGCTGCAAAAAAATTACAGAAAGATCCGGATGATCCCAAATTACTAAACATCATCAGGGAATCTTATCGCTATGCGGTAAACGATCATGAAAATCGTATCCGTAACAATGCAGCAAGTACGAATGAACTAAAATGGGAATGGACTTATAATGAGTATGCGTCCTTGCAACGGATGTATGATGCCATTTACCGGGTACCTGAGGTTTTCGCTATTGTAAACCCTGTTGATTATTCCTCCTACCTGGTGACTTACCGGGAAAAAGCAGGTGATGTTCGTTATGACAGAGGGATTGCTTTTATGCAGCGGTATGACAAACAAAGTTATCGCCATGCCTACCGGGAATTCCAGGCTGCCTTAAAATTTATACCCGGCGACCGGGATGTCATGCAGAAGATGAATGAAGCATATGACTATGCAGTTACGAATGTTGTGATATTACCCATGCAACAACAGGGAGGATTTGTATATGGTTCTTATACAGTTGGAGGAAACAATTTTGACGATCAGTTGATCCGAAATCTCCAGTACAATAGTGGAAATGAATTTGTAAAATTTTACTCAGGCTGGGATGCCCGCAGTCAAAACGTCCGGGTGGATAAAGAAGTGGAAATGAGATTGGCTACCGTTGATATTGGCAGATACCGTGACGAC
>JAKQEA010000015.1 GCA_029558715.1 Bacteroidota bacterium
TCCTAAAATAAAACATTTGCTGAAGAGACAGGAAAGGGATTTGCCTCACCCCTTCAACTGTTAACTCAACTAGTCAGCCCATCCACCCCTCTCCTGCAGGAGAGGGGATGAAATAATGTTGAAACCAGAAAAATGATTCAAGGGGGTGAGGTAAATTCCTTGCTTTTACCTGTCAGTTTCAATCACAATGATAATAGCCCCTCCACCCCTCTCTTCCAGAAGAGGAGATAAAATAATGCTGAATCTGCATAGCTGACTCACTGGAGTGAGGTCTTATCGTAAATTTTCATTTACCCTATCGTACAATTTCATTTGTTCCCGGCAACTCTACTATGCATTCCGTAAATACCGAAGGGCTGAAATGCCGCAGTATTGCTCTTGTGCACACAGGTATGTGGATATACTTTTGAGCAGTTGATTGACAGAAGATGGAGCCCCTATTTTTTCGTCCAATGTCCTTAGAAACCGTCCTGAATGTAATTTCCAAATCCTTTGAATGCCATAGCGAAGTCCAATGTCAATCAACTTCCTTTTCTTGAAATAGCAGTGAGTAATTAATGAATTAACCAAGGTTACTACCCCACTCACTGGTCACTGCTTATTTCTCCCCTCATTTATCCACAGCTGTTAATAACCGTGAATTTACACGGTAAACTTACTATTTTTACTACCGTAAAATTACTAATTTTACTTAGGTATTATACGTTTTTTTAAATGGTATTGTTCCGATAAAAATTCGATGAATTCCTTACCTGGCAAGCATTTCATGAGATTATAGGGGTAATCACCTGACTGGAAGGCAATTGTATTCGCCGGGCAGTATTTCCATATTTGATAGTCAAATTAATTTGAGACAAGGCTTAAAATGTTACTGTTATGAAAAGACAAGTGATTTTAGAGGATCTTAGTGTTTTAATTTGGGAAGAATAGTCATTCGTTTACCCGAATTTTAATTTCGTGAAAGCTTTTCTATATTTGGAGTAAATTCCAATAGTATAGAAGAGCTTTTATTACATATTCTTAACTTCTCCTTTTTACTGCCTTTACTAGGCTTAATTTTTTTTTATAGAAAAATTAAGCTTGATTATGGTATTATAGTCCTTATTCTATATCTGTCTGTTTTTTTTACTATCAATTATTTTTTTAATCATGTTTTGACGTTCGTTGGAAAAAAATATTACTATTTTTTTTACACTCTTTTTGAATATTTTTCTCTTTCAACTCTTTTATTATTCTGTATACCAGACAAAAAATTTAGATTCCTATTCTACGTCTTGAGTTTTGTTTTCTCTTTATTCTTAATTCTATTTTACTCTACAGTACTTTTTAAGAGACTTGACTCTATTCCAATCGGTATTGAGTCAATAATTTTAATGGTTTTTATTGTATACTATTTTTATTTCCAGTTTAAGCATATTTCTGACCAAAATATTTATGATAGTTTTTCATTTTGGATTGTGCTCGGAATATTAGTCTATATCGGATTTACTTTCTTTTTTAATATATTATCAAATAGTCTCGATCCTAAAATGTTTGCTAAGTATTATCATTATTCTTTTTTAGGAGACATTTTAAAGAATATTTTATTTACAATAGCTGTTATCTTTTTTGCTCAAAAAAATTCTAGTGAGAAAAATCAGTCTCCTTCTTACCCTTATTTAGACATGCCATAAATCACCATTACCAACCACTATGTTTTTATTACAAGCCACCAACAGTTCCGGAGTTTCCTTTGTGCTTTTATTGGGTACACTGGGCATGCTGGTGCTTACCGTGGGCCTTATCATATTCATCATCCTGCACCAGCGCCGGGTAAAGCGTTTTAATGAAAAGATACAGGCAATGGAGCAGGCGCAGCAGCGGCTGCTGCTGAATGCCTCTATCCGCCTGCAGGAGGAAGAACGCCAACGCCTGGCCGCCGACCTGCATGATGATGCCGGCCCCTTGCTGGCTACCGCCCGCCTGTACCTGAACGAAAACCTGGTAAACCAGGATAAAGCCACCCAGTTACAATCCATCTTCCAGGCAAGACAGATCATAGATGATACCATCCAGCTGGTGCGTAATATCAGCCATAGCCTGATGCCCCCTACCCTTAAAAATTTTGGACTCGAGTCCGCCATCAACGACCTGTTCCAGAAAATAAGCGGCTCCGGCGCTATTAATGCCAGCAGCCGTTTTCATGAATATAAAGAACGGCTGAAGGAAGAAAAAGAACTCATCATTTTCCGGGTGGTACAGGAACTGATCAATAATATTTTAAAACACAGTAATTCCAGCTTTATCCATCTTACCCAAAATGTTCATGCCGGAAAATTTTATCTCCGTATACATCATGATGGCCGCGGACTGGTACAGGCTGATTTTGAAAAACTGAATAAGAGTAATGTGGGCCTGGGCCTGAAGAATATCACCAGCCGCCTGCGGGTGGTGGAAGGGAATATCAATTTTGAAAAAGATATTTCACAGACTTACTATAAGGTCACCATCGAACTGCCCAAAGACGAACCCTACGAATAGCTGTTACAGCACGGTTTGTACCCGATTATTTGCTAATTTTATCCCTTATCTGATACTATGGGAATCATCAAGGTAGCGATAGCTGACGATCATAAGATTTTTCGTAAGGGGGTCATCCTTTCGTTGCGCCCCTATTCCAATGTAAAATTTGTACAAGAAGCCGAAAATGGTGAAGACCTGCTGGCCGGGCTGGCGGCTTCAGAGCCTGATGTGGTTTTAATGGACCTTCGTATGCCCGGCAAGGATGGTATAGAAGCAACCAAGGCCATCAGCAAACAATATCCCCAGATAAAAGTGCTTATCCTGAGCATGTATGAAGATGAACGGTTTGTTTATCACCTGATGGAGAATGGCGCCAATGGTTATTTATTAAAAAGCGCCGAGCCGCAGGAGATCCGCCGGGCCATCATGGAAGTATATGAGAAAGGCTATTACCTGAACAACTTTGTGAACCGTATCCTGCTGAAGAAATCTCATTCCCGCCAGAAAGTGGTACCCTCCCTCAACAGCGAGATCACCCTGAGCGATAAAGAAAAAGATGTGCTCCGTTTTATCTGCATGGAATTTACGGCGGCAGAGATCGCACAAAAAATGGAGATCAGCCCACGTACAGTAGAAGCCATAAAAGACAGGCTGATGGAACGGTTTGGCAGCAAGAACACAGCCGGGCTGGTATTTTTTGCGGTGAAGAATAATCTGATAGAGTGATAGCTGAAGTATGAGGTATGATGTCTGAATTCAACTCCGCTGTGCCTAAAATGACTTCCGGTTTCCATACAGCTTGAAAATCTTAGCCCCTGTCTCGTCGCATTTCAGGCTGATCCGGCCATAAACTTCTGCGGAAACATAACCGCAATCCCTTGAAAAAAGCAGCCATACCTTTGTTTCTTCCAACGATCCTATGGAGTAAATAAGATATTTCCTGAATTCATTTTCATATACTCTTTTACTCAACCCTCAGCATTATTTGCTGCAACTGACCTGGACGACCTGATGATCTGATCTGTCAGTGAATATTTTTCTTCTTTCGGGAAATTTCTTGTCAGGTGATATATATCCATAGCAAGGGCATATGAAATATTGAATACATCAAGGTCAGCCACTGCCTTTATCATAGTAAGGTATTTAAATCAATTATAGTGGTTAATTATGGTAAACAATAAATTATTAACCTCTTCCTACTTCCTACTTCTTACTTCCTACCTCCTGCTTCTTACTTCCTACCTCCTGCTTCTTACCTCTTACCTCTTACCTCCTACCTCCTATTTCCTACTTCCGTTTTCAGAACCCAATCTCCGGAATATCTCCCTCAACAATAAGCTTCCCTGCAGTCTTTGCTTTTATTTCTTCCACACTTACTCCCGGGGCTCTTTCCAGTAATTTAAATCCCCCTGGTGTCACATCCAGCACAGCCAGGTCAGAAACTATTTTTTTTACACAACGAACACCTGTCAGCGGTAATGTGCAGGCAGGCAGGAGCTTTGATTCTCCTTTAGGATTGGTATGCATCATGGCTACAATAATGTTCCTGGCGCTGGCCACCAGGTCCATGGCTCCACCCATTCCCTTTACCATTTTACCGGGAATCTTCCAGTTGGCAATATCTCCATTCTCACTTACTTCCATCGCACCTAATACAGTCAGGTTCACTTTACCGGCCCTTATCATTCCAAAACTCATTGCAGAATCAAAAAAGACCGAGCCGGGCACTGTTGTTATGGTTTGCTTACCTGCATTAATAAGGTCCGGATCTTCTTCTCCTTCAAAAGGGAAAGGGCCCATTCCAAGCAGGCCGTTCTCACTCTGCAATACCACATTCATACCGGCAGGAATATAGTTAGCCACCAGGGTGGGTATACCAATACCCAGGTTCACATAATATCCGTCTTTCAGTTCCCTGGCAATTCGTTGTGCTATTTGCTCTTTGGTTAATGACATATCAATTCTTTTTCCTTACAGTTCGTTGTTCTATTCTTTTTTCATAGTTGCTACCCTGGAATATCCGGTGCACATAAATACCGGGAGTATGAATAGCATCAGGATCCAGCTCACCGGCGGGCACCAGTTCTTCCACTTCTGCAATGGTTATTTTACCTGCCATCGCCATCAATGGATTAAAATTCCGGGCTGTTTCTTTATACACAAGATTACCGTCTGTATCCCCTTTCCATGCCTTTACTATGGCAAAATCAGCATCAAAAGCCATTTCAAGCAGGTATTCTTTTTCATTGAAAAGGCGGATTTCCTTTCCTTCAGCTACTTCAGTACCTACACCGGCAGGTGTAAAAAAAGCCGGCATACCGTACCCTGCAGCCATGCATCTTGTTGCAAGCGTTCCCTGGGGAATCAGTTCTACCTGCAGTTCCCCACTCAACAACTGTCTTTCAAATTCTGCATTCTCTCCTACATAAGATGATATCATTTTCTTTACCTGCTTTTCCTTCAGCATAAGTCCGATACCGAAATCATCTACGCCTGCATTATTGGAGATACAGGTAAGATTATTCACTTTCTTTTTTACCAATGCTGCAATACTATTCTCAGGTATCCCGCATAACCCAAATCCACCAAGCATTAATACAGCGCCATCTGAAATATCTTTAATGGCTTCATCAGCACCTGCCACTACTTTATTCATGTAGTAAAATATTAGATCGTAAAAATAAGCATCTTGAAACTATTTGTACAGGAAGCCTTATTGGCTGACCGGCCGGCCTTATCTTCATCTTATGCACGATGAACCTTCTGCTCTCTCGTAAATGGATTAACAGAAGTATGCTTCTTACTTGGTATCAGAGACAGGCTTAATCTTTTGGGTAGGCGCATCGTCCTGCATCCTGCTTAAGGAATCCATCATCATCCACATCATTTTAGGATTTGAACGGTAATAGGCGAAACTTTTTTTAAAAGTCTCTTCAGATATTTTATGGATCTGTAAAATCTGGTTATACTGTTTGATACCTGCTTCCCTCTTATTCAATGATGTGTCTTTGATTATCATATAATTGTTCAGAAAATGATCAGCCCTCATCATATCCCAGAGCACAGCCTGCATTTTATCCTCCGGCAGGATCTCCCCTGAAGGTTTTTCTTTCTTCCCGCAGCCAATCATGCCACTTAAGACCACCACAAGTATTAACAGCCGTTTAATCATTTAAGTTCTTTATTATACAAAGAAGTGTTGGTTATATCGAGACGGGTCAATAGCTCCTTTGCCCTGCTTTTTTGTTCTGCATTGGCTTTGCTGAATATTTTCACCAGTTCATTTCCCTTGCCCTGGAAAAGGAACTGCATGATCATTGAATTGGGATTTTCGGTATTTATGGAGTTAAGGAAATTCAGACAATTGATAATTCCACTCCTTCCTGCATCTTCATTTTCAAAGAACACATCAATACCGGAACGGTAATAAGAATAGAGAGCATCATGTATAAGGGCAAACCGGTTATTGTTCATATTCTCTGCCAGCCAATACCTGTTTCTCAGGCTCTCAAAAGATTTCCACCCGGTGATCTCCCGGCTGTCTGGTGCATTATTCACAATATTCCAGGCTTTCTGAAAATAAATATCTCCGCCACGAATAGCGTATGAGTCGTAATCAAAGCCCAGGATCATGTTTACATAATAAGCTAGTATAGCAGTAAGATTAGCAACCAAAGGATCATTTCCCTGTACCCTGTTCTCATTGAATTCAATGGGTTGGAATTCCTGGTATTTAAACACTACATTATCATCCTGAAAATTCATCAGTGGTGAATCATAGGTGGTATTGTAGGCTGGTCGTGCTGCCTGTACTGTCATTTTACCTTTAAATACATTGCCGCCCATGTCTTGTTCGATTGTGATCAGAAAACTACATTGTATCTTTTCTGATGGCTGAAAGACATCGTTGGTCCATTTGCGGCTGTTCAGAAAGTTAGTAAGTCCTGTTTGCAGGGTTTGAAATATCTTTTTATCTATCTGTGTACTTACCTTGCTTGTAATAACTGAGAGGCGGGCCTGTATCTCCTGCCCATTACTACTACAAGCTAAAAAAACAACC
>JAKQEA010000033.1 GCA_029558715.1 Bacteroidota bacterium
AAAATAGGTGCTTTATCGCACTATCACATAGCTACTAATCAGAGCCTTAACCTAAAGTCCCGCTGTTTCTACACCGGGGCTTTGTTTTGCCCCACCCTAAAGGAGTTATACAAAGCATTTAATGAAAACTACCGGTTACAATTTTTGCAGGTTCCTTCCACCACCACTTCCACCTGTTCAGCAGAGTATCCTTTGGGTAATTTAATTTCGGGAGTTACTACATCATCAAGACAGTAGGTGTTATTGCAGGTACTGCATACAAAGTGTACATGATGATCATGATGATGGCCTTCAGAACACTCATCCTTGCACAAAGCATAGCGGATAGAATTGTCCGCAGTAGGGATAGTATGAACAATTCCTTTATCAACAAAAGTCTGTAGTGTACGGTAGACTGTCACCCGGTCAAATTTTTCCCCGGCTCTTTTTTCTATATCTCCGTGTGCCAATGCCCCGGTTTGTTCCAGGAAGAGCTGAAGTATTTTCTTCCTGCTGTCTGTAATACTGAGGCTATTGCGTTTCAACAGTTCCGCAATTCTTTTATCAATAGTTATACTGGCTTGTTTTGGCATGCGTTGCAATATCTATATACTTATAAATTACCTTTTTTCGGTTTCCGGTTTATCCTGCAACAATTTTTCAGCGTCTTTTATCAGTTCTTTCACTTCGCTTTGCTTTAATCCATCAAATATCTTCTTTACGTCACCGTTTCTGTCCACTAAAGCCCAAAACTGGGTATGCAAAAAATCATCCTCTATATTTTTTAGGTTGTTGGCCGGGTCGTCAATCGTATAACTTATTCTTGCAGTATTGTATAAGCTATCCTTTCTGCCGGTTAAAAAAATCCATTTCTTTGTATCCACCGCCATTGAATCTGCATATTTCTTCATTTGCGGAACAGAATCTGTTTCGGGATCGCAGGTATGTGACAGGATCAGAAAATCCTTTTCTTCTTTCAGCTTATCATAGACCAGCCGCATATTATTGTTCATTTTTGGGCATATTCCTTTACAGGTCGTAAAAAAATATTCTGCCACATATACTTTTCCTTTTACCTCTTTTTCAGTGAACGCTTTACCATCTTGCGTAGTAAAGGCAAATGGTCTTACAAAACTGACCGGGGCCACTCCTTTTTTTGTAAAACCAGGAATCACCTGTGCCAGCACAAAATAAAAACCCAATGCCAGTGCAACAAAGAACCCCGTATATAACCATCCCTTTTTCGACATACAAACCAATTAAAAGACAAATTTACGGCCCCTTTGGTTCTGATAACCCGGACAACATTTTCTTTTGCAACTATGTTGCTTTTTTATATCTTTGTTCACTTTTTATGAAACTAAGGATCAATTGGGATGCATTAGGTATCGGGGCTTCTTTGGCCTGTGCCATTCATTGTGCCTTATTGCCCTTGTTTTTGAGCAGTCTTCCCCTTTTTGGCATCAATATCATACATCACACCGCTTTTGAAATAGGTATGATCTTATTAGCCCTTGCTATAGGCTCTTATTCGCTTTATCATGGTTATAAGAAACATCATCACAGCCTGCTTCCTATTTCACTTTTTTTTGCAGGATTTGTGTTCCTCATTTTAAAACAACTTTTTCTTCATTACAGCACCTGGCTGCTGATTCCTGCTGTAACACTGATTATTGCCGGGCACTTGTTAAATTATAAATCCTGCCGGATACACAATCATGCACATTCGGATGATTGTAATCACTAAAGCGGACTCTGTGCTTTCCTGATTTTCGTTACCTTAAACAAAAGTTTATCAATGAAAAAAGTTTTGCCTCTTTTATTGCTGTTGCTGTCTTTCAACTTGTTTGCACAATCAGGTGACGAATTAAGAATCCGTCAGTTGCTAAACAGCCAAACCGAAGCCTGGAACCGGGGAAATATTGACGATTTTATGAAAGGCTATTGGGAAAATGATTCATTAATGTTTATCGGTAAAAGCGGTATCACTTACGGATGGACAAATACGCTGAATAATTATAAAAGGGGATACCCTGACACAGCAGCAATGGGAAAGCTGACGTTTAAACTGCTTTCAGTAAAACGACTTTCTAAAAAGTATTATCATGTAGTGGGACAATGGCACTTGCAACGAAGTATAGGTGATGTGGGAGGACACTATAATCTTTTGTTTCAAAAAATAAATGGCCGCTGGGTAATTATTGCAGATCACAGCAGCTAAGCCGGTTGATATTTCTCCTGTGCTTTACTGAATACAAAATAAGAAATCACAAGGCCCACTGAAGAGAAAACAATGTCATTGTAGTCAAACGTACGGCCAAAAACAGGCAGTAACTGCAGGTATTCGTTTATAACCAGCATACCGAACCCCAGCAAGCATACTATCCGGAGATCATTAAGATTTTCAACGCGGAAAATACGGGCCAGCAAAAACTCCCGGCCACTAAAGAACCAACAGGCGCCAAAGGGTATAAGAAAAGACCCTACAAGATTTGGCGCTATTCCAAAGAAGAAATGTAATGGCTCATCAAAATGAAACTGCGGCCTGATAAAAAGCTTTACTGCCCATATAAACAGGGCCCCTGTTATCATTACCCATTTACTTATTTGCTTTAATTCCATCTGCTGGTATAGTCAGGCTTCAAAATAAACCCTTTTATATTCCTAACCATCAGTGAAGGCGGGTATTTTTGAAAAAAGAGCTATGCATTTTTCCATGTCCTGTACAAATACCGGATCAGTAAAAAAAATGTTGCCAGCATAAGAAAGTAGAAGATAATTGTATAAATAACCGGTTTCCCGTTGGAATACGCCAATTGAAAGTATAATCCGGCGGTAGCACAAGCCATCATCCAAAACAATGTAATGGCAATTGAATTCATGATCTTAACAAAAAATCTCTTAATCTCGGGATCCCAACCCTGTTCCATAAAAAATATTGAATGAGTAAGGTAGTGCAATTTGAATATCCCTGGTTCTTCTGTTTAGCGAATAAGAATTCGTTTAAAATCAGCCGAATCACCACTAAAAACATTGAAGTCTACCGGAGAAACAATTCCATTAACCCTTCCTCTGTCACTGTGCTGCCAGAAAATCCATCCCCTGTTGATGCGGGGTTGTTCGGGCTGATAGTAATGGGCCACCCATAAAGGATATTTATCGAAATCGCTGCCCAGGTTTTTTATATAAAAATCAACATTCGTATAAATGATGGGCCTTACTCCATATTTTTTTTCTACTATATCGAGCCACTCCTTTGCTTCTTTTCTTAATTGTGCCGATGAGGTTCCGTTCAGTTGCTCAATATCAAGAACCGGGGGAAGATCTCCTTCTTCCAGTTCTACTTTACTTATAAAGTTCTCGGCCTGACCCCTGCCATCTCTTGATGCGATAAAGAAATGATACGCACCCCGGACAATACCGGCCTCCCTGGCTTTTTTCCAATTGCGTTTGAATTGCGGATCGGTATTACCTGTTCCTTCTGTTGCCTTAATAAATGAAAAGCCATGCTGAATATTCTGAACTCTCATAGCTTTTACTTCTTCCCAGGCAATGGTATGCTGGTATTTGGAGACATCTATCCCGTGAATAGAATAACCACCGGGAATAGAAATACCAAACTCAGGGTAACGGGTATACCGGGCCTTACGGTAAGTAAGCCAATGGTAAAGCATATAGCTACCCATACCCAATAATCCGATAATAAGTATGCTTAAAACCAGGTTCCGGTTTCTTCTTTTTTGTCTGGCTGATGGCATGTAGGGGCTAAAAGACTTCGGGCAAATGTATACTGCAGAAAATATTCAGTTTGTTAATTCTGTTACTCAACAATTCTAAGCTTTGCATAGTTAAGCATGATTTTCTTCTCTCCATTGTGCTCAAACTTTACCGTGGCAATGGGATTATGAGCAGCTCCTTCCATTTTCAATACTTCTCCAAAACCAAATTTCTGATGCTCTACTTTTTGTCCGGCTTGTAAATTTGAGGTATCACTCGCAACAAAATCCTCAGAAGGCTTGTGCTCCACCACTTTGGGTTGCGTGGTTTTGGGTGCAAGGTAGGAGGGTGTGGAAGGTTCTTTTTTAGTGGCAGCTGGTCCATACCTCTTCTCTGCTTCTCTGACATCACTATAAGAAGAATCATTACCCCAGCCCTTCATCCTGTTGAATGCAGCACCACCGCTCCATTTACTTTGTGTTTGATTTTTTGATCCGCCTCCGGCAAAACTTCTGTCCATATACTGTTCAGGTATCTCCTCGATAAAACGACTGGGGTCATTCTGCACCAATTGACCAAACCTGTAACGGGTATTGGCATAAGTGACCCAGAGACGTTGCTTAGCTCTTGTCACAACTACATAAAATAATCTTCGTTCCTCTTCCAGTTCTTCTCTTGTATTAATCGCCATTGCATTAGGAAAAAGCATTTCTTCCAGACCGGCGGCAAACACACAGCTAAACTCCAATCCCTTTGCCGCATGTATGGTCATCAGCTTTACTGTGTCTGCATCAGGATCTTTTTCATCCGCATCAGTAAGCAAAGTAATTTGCTGCAAGTAAGACGCAAGGCTTTTATCCACCAGCTCACCATCTTCATTGTCGGGGCTCTCTGTCCATTCTTTGATAGAGTTCAGCAATTCCTGGATGTTTTCATAGCGCTGCACCCCTTCAGTACTCTTATCATTGAACAGCTCTTTTACCAGGCTTGTTTGCTTACCTACATGAAAGGCGACTTCATAGGCGTTTTGTTTGGTCAGCATGCTGGTAAAACTTTTGATCATAATTACAAATTCATCCAGTGCTGATAATGTTCCTGCTTTAAAACCATACTGCGCTGCATTCTCCAGCACCTTCCACATGCTGATATTATTTTCATTGGCAGCCAATACCAGTTTATCAATTGTTGTTTTACCAATTCCCCTTGCAGGGTAGTTAATGATCCGTTTTAACGCCTCTTCATCGCTGGGATTGACAATGATGCGGAGATAAGCCACCAGGTCTTTAATTTCCTTGCGCTGATAAAAACTGATGCCACCATAAATAGTATACGCAATCCCCATTCTCCGAAGCGCTTCTTCAAAGGCACGGCTTTGCGCATTAGTGCGATAGAGAATAGCAAAATCTTTATTGCTGTAATGATTTCTGAGTTTTTGCTCCTGGATGCTGTCAGCCACAAATTTTCCCTCATCGTTATCCGTCATGGTTCGGACAAGCTTTATCTTTTCTCCTTCGCTGTTCTCTGTAAATAAAACTTTTTCGATCTGGCCTTTATTGTTCTTAATTACTTCATTGGCCACATGCAGGATGCTTTTGGTGCTTCGGTAATTCTGTTCCAGCTTCACAATTTTCACTTCGTCATAATCTTTCTGAAACTGCAGGATATTCTGGATGGTTGCTCCCCGAAATGAATAAATGCTTTGTGCATCATCTCCTACCACACATACATTCTCATGCATAGCTCCCAGCAGTTTGATGATCTCATACTGTGCAGGGTTAGTATCCTGGTATTCATCTATCAATATATACCTGAACTTGTGCTGGTATTTTGATAAACTCTCCGGAACGTTTTTCAACAGTTCATAAAATTTCAGCAATAAATCATCGAAGTCCATCGCACCGTTCTTAAAACAACGCTTCACGTAGGCATCATAAATCTGCCCGATAGCAGGCCGGTTGGCCCGCATATCTTCCTGCTGTATGGCGTAGTCGTTTCTGTATTCTGCCGGACCCACCAATGCATTCTTCGCTGACGAAATCCGGTTGTAAACAATATTGGGTTTGTAATGCTTGTCATCCAGGTTCATTTCATTAATGACAGTTTTCACCACATTCTTGGCATCATCGGTATCATAAATGGTAAAATTTCGGGGATAGCCAATTTTATCCGCCTCAAAACGGAGAATCCTTGCAAATACAGAATGAAAAGTACCGATATAAAGATTTCTTGCTTCACCATTACCCAAAATTCTCTCTACTCTTTCCTTCATTTCTTTAGCCGCCTTATTGGTAAAAGTAAGAGCCAGTATATTGAATGCATCCACCCCGTTCGCCATCAGATGAATGACCCGGGTGGTGAGTACTTTGGTTTTTCCGCTGCCTGCACCAGCCACAATCATTATCGGTCCGTCCTTATGTAATACGGCTTCTTTTTGCCGTTCGTTCAATCCACTTAAATAATCCTGCATGGCTGCAAGTTAAGCTGAAAACGAAGTAAACTATAAGTTGTGGATTAATTTGGCCTGAAGTAAAACATTTATTTCCTCCTCTTACTGCCTACATATTTCTCATGAATTACGGCAGCCATTGGCTTGTTGTACACTTTACTTTCTACCCATGAAATAATATCAATATAAGCAAAGGACCTTGTCTGGAAACGATCATTTTCCAGGTGCTTGATGGTATGCAACAACTTTTCAAACTCTGGCTTTAGCTGGCGGGGAGATAATGGAATAGATTGGCGTAAAAATTTAAACATGGCTTCTTCCACCGCCGTCAGGTTTTTCATTTTTGCCATAAAGCGGTATACAGATTTGCTGAGTGATTCCATCAGCATATCATTACCCAGTTCATAGTGCGCCATCAGGTGAAGCACCCGGGCATAGCATTGCAGGTCATATCTGAGGTTAGTATTATCATTGATGATTTTTTGGAGATAGTCAATACAGGTATTATAATCTTCACTTCCGAAATACATCATAGCAAACTTATAATTCAGTACCAGTACCCGGTGACTATCAAGAAATAAGTCATACTCCGCTAATTCCTTTTCTATAGAAGGAATGATCGTAAGTCCCTCTTTAAAAGTACCCTGCATGAAATGCTGGTTGATACGGGCCTGGCTGGTGTAAATAAAAGCCTGCACCCGGAAATTATCATGGTCCCTCACCCGGTCAGTTTGTGCCAATTGTTCAAACTGCCTGAGTGTTTTTTCAAAACCCCTGTGATTTCGCAAGTCAAAATGAGCATTGAGAAGATAATGCATGGCTTTGATATGATGACTTGTCTCTACTCTTTTCATCAGTGGCTGCTCATCAAACAGGTTTACCAATTTTTGCGAATACCGGTAGTACTGTAAAAAATCCTGGCGAATAAATGCATACCATGTATAGCTCTGGTACAGGTACATCCGTTCATAAAAACCTGTTTCTTTCCATGCGCCGGAAGGAAGGTTTTGCGTCATGAATTTTCGGATATCCTTTTCGTCATATTCATCACGGGCATGGCCGTTTTGCACAAACCAGCTGAAAAGCTGCAAAGCCAGGTTAGACAGCCTTGTCACTTTATCAATTTGCATGTTTACATCATTCGCCTCTGCGGAAAGAGTATCTGCCCGGTGCTGAATATGCCGGGTGATGTGGAGACCCTCAATTCTTTTTTCCAGCGCAATCAGTTGCGGAAGAAAATAAAATTTCTGATTGCCCCTGGCGATTTCCCTGGCCTTGTCAATGATGCGCAGGCTTTGCATAAAGAGGCCTTTCTTATATAGAATATGCGCATAGTCAAACTGCTCATTTAATTGAAGGTCCATACTATCTGCACTTTTCAGCAAGCGCAGGCTGGCCAGGATTTGTTTGTATAAATGCGTTTTAAGATTTGCCAGCTGGGGTTTGGTGACCCCGTCCATTTTCTTTAATAATATTTTTTCATCATATTCATTCAGTTTGTCCACCACATCAAAAAGCCGGACGATTTTGAGGTTTTCGTTACCTGAACTTCTCTTTATGTATAGTTTAAAATGCCTTTTTTCGGCCTTTTCAAGCGATTTTATAAGCTGGAACAATATGTCGGTTGTGCGGTTGGGCATCATAGAGATTTTTTGCTGAAATCCTCTGCTGGCAAGGGTTTAGCGCACTTCCCGGTCCTTTAGGCATAATGAAATGATGCCGGATTTGTTTTCAGGGACAAGGTGTGGCTCACTACTTTTGTGTCAGAAGATTAAATCATACGGCAGCAATCGTCAGAAGGGCAAACGTCAGAGGTCAAAGTTAAAGCCAAAAATCTTCAAAAAGCTGATAATTGGCCCTTTAGTCAGCAAACAAAACTCTTACTAAGAAGAATTTTCATATGGCAAGCAATCGTTAGAGGTCAGTCCGTTTCTACGGAAGGGCCTTTTTTGTTTAAAGGCCTGCTAAAGTAGCAATTATTTGATATATACAAAGAACCAGGAGTTCTTTTTCTGGTACTTTTTCTTTGATTATCCCTTTTCCAGTTTCTGTGTAAATCAGCGTTTCTTTTACCTTCACAGCAAAATGATTGCTATGGCTATCCGCATCTTCATCACTGGTGGTACATTTGATAAAGAATATAACGAAATAACTGGTCAGCTTTACTTCAATGACACTCATATGCATGACCTGCTGGAAATGGGACGGAATAAAGTACCGGTTGAAATCAGGACCCTGATGATGATCGATAGCCTGGAAATGACAGCTGAAGACCGTGAGCTGATTGTTCATCAATGTAATAACTGCGATGAGGATCGTATTGTTATTACTCACGGTACTGATACAATGGCCGATACTGCCAAAGTGCTGGTGCAAAAAGTAAAAAATAAAACCGTGATCCTTACCGGGGCCATGATACCGATCAAGTTCGGCAGCTCCGATGGTTTGTTCAATCTTGGCAGCGCATTAGCTTTTGCACAAACATTATCAGCAGGAGTGTATGTAGCCATGAATGGTCGTTATTTTACGGCTGATAATGTGCGCAAGAATAAACAGACTGGTATGTTTGAAGAAATAAAATAGCTGCGAAATTTCATATTCAGGAATTTCGCAGCTATTTCTCTTACCGGTTGAACCTGTATTGGTTTCGCTGGAAGAACTGGTCGCTTCCTTCAAATTTTACCAGCTTTGTCATAATGAATGTTGTTTCCCCTATTATCAGCTCATAATGAAAAGTAGCTGGCTTGTGATCATTACCATCTTTTCCTTTCTCTTCAAGTACAAGTTTCAGCATACCGTCTCCTGTAGTAGTTCGGTCAATTATTTTCATCCCGTTGATTTTCGTTCCGTTGTCTTTGATCTCATAACGGTCTTTTCCTCCCTTTCCGCTTTCCCCGGGGTATCCAATAGAAAAATCAACGGCCTTGCCTCGTAGTTTGGCTGTCAGCCAGGCATCAATAGTATCCTGCTTGTTGCTGGTATAATCCAGGTAGGTCAGTTTACCTTTCCATTCTCCTTCTATTGGTTTGAAGTCTTCAGAACTAACAGTTTGTGATTTGGCTGCTGAGGCTAAGCATGTCAATGATAGAATTAAAACAATTTGTTTCATAAAAAAAATTTGATGATTTATTTGTTGACCATACAAAAGTGAGGGCCGGCGAATGGAAAGTCGCTGCAAAACATGATTTGAGACATTACAAACAAGGCTTAAATCCTGTTGCAGGATATCAAATTGTCTAACTATCTGGTAGTGATTGGTTAATTGCGGAGATATATGCTTTAGGACTTTGCCCGGTTGATTTTTTAAAGGCCCGGTTAAAGGTAGCTTTGGAGTTAAACCCGCAGTCAAGTGCAATTCCCAGTAAGGTCTGCTTTTTATGATCCCCCCTGTTTAGCATTTCTTTTACCGCCTCAATACGGAATTGGTTAACAAAGTCATTAAAGTTTTGCTGAAATCCCTGGTTTACCATCCGGGAAATAAACGAAGGGTTACTTTGCAGTTGTTTTGCCACCTGTGCAAGCGACAGTTCCGGGTCTTCATAAGCTTTACCCGATTGCATCAATTGTAATAATTTCTCCTTCCATTCTTTTATATCAGCTGTCTCGTTGTTATTGGTAACAGGTATTGTATCAATATCAATTTCCGCTTCCTCTTCCGTTAATGGGTTCACGTTGATAAGAGAAGGATGATAATTCAGCAATAAGGCAGGCCGGTAGGTTAACAGGTTCGGATGAAAAGCAATTTTAGTTTCAATAGAATTAGCATAGCCGGTAATGGCGATATAATAGAAGATAACTGCAAATACAAAAAAATGCCACCAGTTGCTGGCATAAGTGCTCCCGATAAAAAAATCACTGATATAAAAGCCAAGTCGCACCGTGAGCATTAATAAAAAAGCCAGCAGAAAATTTTGTATCCAGCGGAACATAACCAACTCTGCATAACTGATTACCTGCACAATGAGTTTTTTATACAGCCGGTAATAACGTAAGGATAATAAGAAATAGATCAGCATAGAAGAGAACCCAGTAAGCTGGTACCAGGTATCAAAATCGGGGTCTTGTCCGTTTATCAGGAAATAATAATCCTTCAATACCAGCTTATCTGTTACCACCATTACAATATGGAAGGCCAAATACAATAAGCCAGGAATTAAATGCAACCATTCTTTTTTTCCGAACCGGAATGAGGGGTTTAGCAAACTTTGCACATAAAAGAAAATGACCGGGCCTATAAAAAATAAATGCTGAAATGGAACATAGAATAAAATATCCCTGTAAGGCTGTGTATCATACCAGCCGGCAAAACCTACCATCCATGGAACGATATATAAAGCACAAATCAGCAGAAAAAACCCCAACCACTTATCTGACCTGCTTTCATTAATGATGCTTTTTCGGTACAGCAGGATGGCATATACCAGTCCATGTACAAAGAAGATGAGCAATAATGAACTAAACCGGTTAAACTGAAATAGCATCTCGGTAAAATAGAAAAAGATGGTGAAACAATTACAGAATGTTTAATGAAATAAAAAGGCCGGATAGAAATCCGGCCCGTTTCAGATCAATCGCTTTTATCCTCTTAAGTTATTCTTTTTCTTTCTTTAAACTCATTGTTCTGTTGATCGTGAAGCCAAAGGCAAATTCTCCGTCTTTTATCCAGCTTGTGTTTCTTGCCAGCTGATCAATTGGTGAAGCCGCTGTAGTGCTTCCTACGTAAAACTGGAACAGGTGACCTCCTGTATTTAATTCAAGGCCTACAGAAAGCAAATCAGGACTGTAGTTAACGATATTGCCATTCTTATCGATCAGGTTTTTATGCATGTTCAGTTGCCTGTTATATTCAAATGTCAGGTTCTTTTTGGCTGACATTTTGTACTTACCGGAGATTCCTAATGAATAAACCATATTGCTGTTGTTGATACCATAAGGTACAACGTTAAAATGAATCAATGTGGGGTTAAACTGTAATGAGAATTTGTCAGAAAACTTTCTGGCAACCAGCAATTGATGCATAAATGCCCATTTGTTCCATCCGAAAGTTATATCAGCATTTTTAGCAGGCATGTTACTGCTGCTTGGTTCTTACTATCCTTCATTTGCACAGGGAGACTCCACACCGCCGGCAACTGATACCACGACAGTACCTGCCGATGAGCCTGCAGCGGAAGAAGAACCTTCATTAATTTCTCCATCCATAGATTTCACCGCTGTGCAAAAAGGGGATAACTCCATCGACCTGAAAGCAGGTATGCGGGCCAAAGTAAAAGGACAGTTCATCAACCTGTACAAAATGAAAGTTTCATTTTTTCAGGTACTTAATGAGGAAGAGATACCAATCGGTTTCAAAATAACAGACGGTAATGGCAAAACTGTTTTTAATGTAAAAGGAGATTCTTTAAAAACAGATGCGGAAGGCAAATTGCAGTTCAAAGTGGTTTTTGCAGGTAATAAAGCGATGGAATCCGCTGAAGAATTTGTTTCTTTCAAAAGAGCAAGACTGGAGATAACTCCTGTAAAAGAAGATTCTTTACTTACTGTGCAAGTGAAGCTGGTGGATATCGGAACAGGAGAAGAAGTTCCTGTGAAAGAGACTACTGTTGGAATTTTTGTCACCAGGATGTTCCTGCCGATGAAAGTCGGGGAAGGAACTACTGATGAAAACGGGGAAGCTTCCATTGAGTTTCCCAATAACCTGCCGGGCGATGCCAAAGGAAACATCACTATACTGGCAAAGCTGGAAGAAAATGATTCTTATGGTAATCTTGAAGCCTCTGCCACCGAAAAATGGGGTATTCCTGTGTCAGATAAACCGGAAGAACAACCAAGGGCCTTATGGAGTTCACATCCGCCGCTGTGGATGTTGATCACATTTGCTATCTTAATGGTGACTGTGTGGGGGCACTATATTGTTATTGTATATGAACTGTTTCGATTAAGAAAAGAACAACCGGTTTTACCGGGCAATGCAACTAATTCTTAATACACATACATCTTTAATAAGTAAAATCAATGAAAATGAAAAAAAATGTAACTGTCCTGCTCTTTAGCCTGTTTACCGTTGGCTTACTTGCATTTGTGCCAAAAGAATCTTCACAGGAGCCATGGCCTGTTCCTGATAATTACAAAAACAAAGTAAACCCTCTTAAAGGCAATGCAGAATCGCTGACTACGGGTAAGACCTTGTATAACCAGCACTGCAAATCATGCCATGGAACGAAAGGAAAAGGAGATGGCCCCAAAGCAGCCCAACTGGATACAGAAAGTGGTGATTTTACCAAAGCTTCTTTTCAATCCCAAACTGATGGTGCATTGTTTTATAAAACTTACCAGGGAAGAAAAGATATGCCTTCTTATAAAACCAAGATCCCTGATGCGAATGATATCTGGGCCATTATTAATTATATGAGAACATTTAAATAGCGTATTCATTTAACAAACACAAAGCCATTGAAAGTATTTTCAATGGCTTTGTTGTTTACATATATGCCTGTTACTTTGCCGGCTCAAGCAATTTGAAGAATTGATCAAGTTGTGGCAGTATCACAATCCTTGTTCTTCTGTTTGCTGCTTTTCCTTCTTTAGTTGTATTCTCCTGAATGGGCCTGTACTCACCACGGCCGGCTGCCGCCATTTTTGCAGGGTCAAGTCCATATTGCTTTTGTAAAATTCTCACTACAGCTGTGGCTCTTTTTACACTCAGATCCCAGTTATCTGCTAATACTCCCCCTTTGTAAGGTACATTATCAGTATGACCCTCCACCATGAATTCCATATCCGGCTGGTTTTTTAATACCTGTGCCACTTTGCCCAATACTTCTTTTGCCCTGTTTGTTACTTCATAGCTTCCGCTTTTAAAAAGCAGTTTATCTGAAATATCAATGTAAACAACTCCTTTGTCCACTTTAATATTTATATCCTGGTCATCCAGGTTTCCTATAGCGCCTTTCAGGTTCATCACCAATGCCATGTTCAGTGAATCCTTATGGGCCATTTGCTGCTGCAGGGTTTGTATATAAGCATCTTTAGCCCCAATGTTTTCCATTGATTTTTTAATACTTTCTGCCTGTTTACCGGTTATTACCGAAAGGTTTTCCAATTGTTTTAATGCCTGGTTATTATTCTCCTTTAAATAATCTGCCTGGGCAATCAGATCAGTCACTCTTGTATTCAATAATGCTTTTTCTCTTTCTAATGTCTCTTTTTGCCGGGTTAGCGTAGCTTTTTCAGTACTGCATTCTGACAGGTCGCTTTCCAGTGTTTTATATTTTGCTTCCAGTTTTGCATAATCAGCCTGTGCCGTTTTGAATTTTTTACTGCTGACACAAGAAAATAATAAAACAGGAGTTGCTGCTACTAATACCACTTGCTGTAGTTTCATATATATGAATTTATGATGAATAAAAAATAACGGAATGTATCCATATTGCTTTACCAGCCTTAAGGGAGACAAAGATAAAAGCCATAAACTGATGATCATTCTTCAGTTTGTTAATTATTCGTATTACATATAAAAGAGGTTTTATGTAAAATTTTCATACTTCGTAACAATAACTGATCTTAGCACTTAACTCCATTTACTGTTCATGAAAGATTCCCGTAAAGCTGCTGTGGGTTTTATTTTTATCACCTTACTGATTGATGTTATGGGTTGGGGATTGATCATTCCGGTAATGCCCAAACTGATATCTGAGTTAAAAGGCATTCCTGTTAATGAAGCCAGTTCAGATGGTGCCTGGCTGATATCAGTATATGCTATTACACAATTCATTTTTGCGCCACTGATCGGTAACCTGAGTGATAAGTATGGCAGGCGCCCGGTATTATTATTTTCACTCTTAGGGTTTGGAATTGATTACATCATACTTGCCTTAGCTCCTGATTATAGCTGGTTGTTTGCCGGGCGCATCATTGCCGGGATCACCGGTGCCAGTTTTACTACTGCTGCTGCCTATATTGCTGATGTGAGTACTGCTGAAACTAGGGCAAAGAATTTTGGAATGATTGGTGCTGCATTCGGGTTAGGTTTTATTATTGGTCCCGCTTTGGGCGGATTACTGGCAGGTTTTGGTATCAGGGCCCCTTTCTATGCAGCTGCGGGGCTTTGTTTATTAAATGCACTGTATGGCTATTTTGTATTACCGGAGTCTCTCAGTAAAGAACATCGGCGGCCATTTGAATGGAGGAGGGCTAACCCCTTTGGCTCTTTACAGTTCTTAAGAAAAACACCCTCTATCGGCAGTTTAGCCATTTCTTTTTTCCTCATTTATCTTGCTGCCCAGGCGGTACAGGGGAACTGGAGTTTTTTCACCATTTATCGTTTCAACTGGAGTGAAGGGATGGTAGGAGTTTCACTGGCTGTGGTGGGTGTGCTGGTCGGCGCTGTACAAGCAGGGCTGACAAGAATTATTACTCCAAGAATTGGTAACAACAAAAGTATTTACCTGGGATTATTATTATACACTGCAGGACTTGTTCTATTTGCTTTTGCCACTAAAGGATGGATGATGTTTGCTTTCCTTGTTCCCTATTGTCTTGGTGGTATCGCCGGACCTTCATTACAGGCTATATTAGCAGAACATGTGCCTCCGTCTCAACAAGGGGAATTGCAAGGTGCCTTAACAAGCCTGATGAGCCTTACTACAATAATTGGCCCGCTAATTATGAACAATATTTTTGAATACTTCACCAGTCCGCAGGCTCCGTTCTATTTCCCGGGATTATTCTTTTTACTTGGTGCTATTTTTATGCTCTTTAGCCTGCTGATTGCATGGTATGTATTACGTAAAGAAAAAAAGCAGGTGTAAGCAGGCTTAATAATAACTTGTTCCTCCACTGGTTGAGGGATAAAACCTAATTAAACTCATACTTCGCTATGATATAGACCATTAGTCAATAAACAGGAATTACTCACTTTTACGGTGCTGAAATAAATTCTACGTTTCAGCGCTACGGTTGCCTGCCATTTTATAAATTTCATTTTAAAAAGAAAGAACTATGTCACAACAATCCAACTTTTTTGCCATGGAAACAGCCCCCGCACGGGCAGAACTGGAAACATGGGTAAAACAAATTGCTTCTTTCTGTGAGGCTGCACATGTACATTGGTGTGATGGCTCACAGCAAGAATATGATAATCTTTGCCAGTTGCTTGTTACAAAAGGCACTTTTATTAAACTTAATCCCGAAAAACGTCCTAATAGCTTTGCCTGTTTCAGTGATCCCAGCGATGTAGCCCGGGTAGAAGACAAAACATTTATCTGCAGCCTGCGCAAAGAAGATGCGGGCCCTACCAATAACTGGATGGAGCCGGTGGTGATGAAAAAGAAACTGCAGGACCTGATGCAGGGTTGTATGAAAGGAAGAACATTATATGTTATTCCTTTTTGTATGGGGCCACTGGGTTCTCCTTTATCCAGGTATGGTGTACAGATCACCGATTCAGAATATGTAGTGGTAAATATGCGGATCATGACCCGTATGGGAAGTGAGGTATTACCCTATTTACAAAAGAAAAGCTATGTAAAATGTCTCCATACTGTAGGTGCTCCTTTGCAGGGCAACCAGAAAGACAGCAGCTGGCCTTGTAACCCGGATGTAAAATATATATCTCATTTCCCGGAAGAGCGATTGATCATTTCTTATGGTAGTGGTTATGGAGGTAACGCCTTGATGGGTAAAAAATGTTTTGCCCTCCGTATTGCATCAACAATGGGCAGGGAAGAAGGTTGGTTGGCGGAGCATATGCTTATTATGGGGGTCGAATCTCCTGATAAGAAAAAAACCTATGTGGCTGCCGCTTTCCCAAGTGCCTGTGGTAAAACAAATTTTGCGATGCTGATTCCTCCAAAAGAATTTGATGGCTGGAAAGTAACGACTGTGGGTGATGATATTGCCTGGATACATAAAGGAAATGATGGAGGGCTATATGCTATCAATCCGGAAGCAGGATATTTTGGTGTGGCTCCGGGCACTAACTATAAGACCAATCCCAATGCCATGGAAAGCATTAAAGCCAACACCATTTTTACTAATGTGGCCATCACTGCAGATAAAGATGTTTGGTGGGAAGGATTGACAAAAGAAATTCCTGAAGGTTTGACTGACTGGCACGGTAAGCCTTATGATCCGGCCAGCGGAAAACCTGCTGCTCACCCTAACTCAAGATTCACTGCACCTGCTTACCAGAACCCGGCTATTGATAAAGATTGGGACAATCCGAATGGTGTGCCTATTGCCGGTTTTATTTTTGGCGGCAGAAGAAGCACCGGCGTACCCTTAGTATATCAATCATTCAACTGGAATTTTGGTGTGTACCTCGCTACTACCATGGGAAGCGAAATGACCGCTGCAGCATTTGGTGAAATAGGTAAAGTGCGCCGTGATCCTTTTGCTATGTTACCATTTATGGGTTATCATATTGGGGATTATGTAAATCACTGGTTACAGTTTGGCCGTGACCTTCCAAATGCACCAAGAATATTTGGGGTGAACTGGTTCCGTAAGGATGAGAATGGACAGTTTTTATGGCCGGGATTTGGTGAAAATATCCGTGTATTGAAATGGATCGTAGAACGTATCCGCGGAAACGCCTCTTCTGTAGAAAGCCCGATTGGATGGATGCCGCGGTATGAGGATATGGACTGGGCTGGTATGAAAAATTTTTCCAAAGAAGATTTTGCAAAGATCATGACAGTAGACCGGGAACCCGGCAAGCAAGAGCTATTGTCACATGAAGAGTTATTTGAAAAAATGTATGATAAACTGCCAAAAGAGTTTTTCTTTATGCGTGAACTGCTCCTCTCGGCACTATGGCGATCTCCCGAACATTGGGGATTGCAGCCGGAGTGAGGGTGACCTCTGATTGATTGCCTGCTATTTTTACAATCACAAACCCCGTGGCAGACATCAGCCTGCCACCGGTTTGTGGTGTTTTGTTGATTTGAATTCTTTTTATGCCAGAATGGTTACATGATCTTTTTACAAAAGCATCCATTGCTCAATCAGTCATTATATATGGACTGGTGATCGCTATTGGCATCTGGATGGGTCGTATCAAAATAGCCGGTATCTCTTTAGGTATTACATGGGTGCTTTTTGCCGGTCTTTTATTTTCCTATCTCGGTGTGGAGATAGACCCGGGCACTGAACATTTTGTCAAGGAGTTTGGCCTCATCTTATTTGTTTATTCAATCGGCTTACAGGTAGGCCCCGGCTTCTGGGCTTCCCTGAAGAAAAATGCAATGACCAATAACCTGCTGGCTCTCGCCATAGTGGCAACCGGTGTGATCATTACAGTGGTACTTTACCTGTTAAGCAGCAACAGTATTGCAGTAATGGCTGGTGTGATGAGTGGTGCTGTTACCAATACACCGGGTCTCGCTGCTGCCCAGGCTGCCGTAAGTGATATGCATGTGGCTGTAGCAGACAAATCATTAATTACCCTGGCCTACGCCGTTACATATCCGTTAGGTGTATTTGGTATCATCGGTTCTTTGTTATTACTGAAAAAGATATTCAATGTAAAAATTGAAAAAGAACAGGAGCTTCACCGCAAGCTGGGAGTATTGCGGGCCAACAGGCCGGTGTCTATGCACCTGAGCCTGGAGAATAAACAATTACTGGGGCAACCTTTGCGAAAACTGTTTGATTTATTAAAAGAACCGGTGGTAGTGTCAAGAATGTTTCACAAGGGAGAAATTATCACACCTACTCCTGATATAGTACTTACAGAGAATGATGTGTTGCTGGTAGTAGCTTCTAAACAAGAAATGGAGCAATTGAAATTATTGATTGGCCCTCCCAGTTCCATGAACCTGAAAACAGCTAAGGAAAGCGATCTGATCTCCAGGCATATTGTGGTAACAAGAACAGCCGTAACACATAAAAGACTTGGCGATATCCCTGAACTGCATCAGCAGGAATTCACTTTAACAAGGTTAAGCCGTGCCGGTATTGAGATGGTACCGCATGGAGATATTTTTTTACAACTGGGAGATACAATAAAAGTAGTGGGAACAGAGGAAGGAGTTCAGGTGGTAACCCAGGCATTGGGCAATTCATTAAAGAAGTTGGAAGTGCCGGATCTGGCGCCGATATTCATGGGCATTGTACTGGGTGTAATGCTGGGCAGCATTCCTTTTCATTTTCCCAATATGCCGGTAGCGGTAAAAATAGGTATGGCCGGTGGCCCGCTGATCATCGCATTGACACTAAGCCGCTTTGGAAATTTATTTTACCTGAATAATTATACCACAAATAGCGCTAACCTGATGATCCGTGAACTCGGCATCAGTCTGTTTCTCGCCAGTGTGGGATTAAGCAGTGGTAAGAATTTATCAACTGCCTTTGCGGATGGCCGTGGCTGGATATGGATCGGTATGGGTATTCTGATAACTGTCATTCCATTGTTGCTGATAGGATTTATTGCCCGCAAATATTTTAAGAAAACTTATTTTGAGGTTTGCGGGTTACTGGCCGGCGCTTCTACTGATCCACCGGCCCTGGCTTTTGCCACCAAACTGGCCGGCAGCGATATTCCATCGGTCACTTATGCTACTGTGTATCCGCTGACAATGATCTTACGAATTGTAGCAGCACAGTTATTGATCCTGCTATTGATGTAGTTTACCCGGCAGCGTTCTTCAATGCTTCTACTGTTTTCTTTTCACTCCCAATAAAGATCTTATCATTAAGAATGACCACAGGTCTTTTCAGAAAAGTATATTCCTCCAGTATATACTTCCGGTAATTTTTTTCTTCCAGCTTTTTATCTTTTAATCCCAGCTCTTTGTATTTCATGGCGCGGCGGCTGAACAGGGCTTCATAGCTGCCTGCCATTTTCTTCATTTCTTCCAGCTGCGCCGGAGTAATTTTTTCAAACTTGATATCTTGCATAGCAAATCCCTTTTGATCCACTTTGGTCTTTTTAATAATAGCCTGGCAGGTGGTGCAGTTGCCGAGATGATAGATTTTCTTCATACTTATAATACGTCAGGGCCCATTGTTTGGTTCACTCCGCTGTAAAATGCGTTACTTTGTGACCTTAATTCTTGTGATGGGCAAAGATGAAGTTTTTAAAGGTGACATAGAAAAAGCCAGTGATTTTAAGTTTGGCGCCAATGTCGCTAAAGTGTTCGATGATATGGTGAACCGTTCGGTGCCATACTACGGAGAGATACAACGCATGATGGCTGAATTGGCGGCTGATCATGCCCGTGAAGAAACTTTTGTATACGACCTGGGCTGTTCCACCGGAACCACCATGATAGGCATGGATACAATGGTAACTCCGAATATCAAATTTATCGGGGTGGATGATTCGCAGGAGATGCTGGATAAGTGTAAATCCAAATTGATGGAGCTGGGCTTTTCCCGGCCTTATGAATTGCGCTGTACGGACCTGGGACAGGGAATAAAAATTGAAAATGCTTCCGTGGTTGTTCTTTGTCTTACGCTGCAGTTTGTACGGCCTATCAACCGGGACCGGTTACTGCAGGATATTTATAACGGATTAAATCCGGGTGGTGTACTCATACTGGTGGAAAAGATACTGGCAGAAGAAAGCAATTTCAACCGTGATTTTATCAATTACTATTATAACTACAAACGCCGCAACAATTATAGCGAAATGGAGATCTCCCAGAAAAGAGAAGCCCTCGAAAATGTATTGGTTCCTTACAAGCTAAGCGAAAACATCACTTTGTTACGGGACAAAGGCTTTGCACATTGCGAAGTTTTTTTCAAGTGGTATAACTTTGCAGGTCTTATCGCTGTTAAAAAATAACTGGCATGGTTAGTATTGGTAATTTTTTCTTCCGGTACCGGAACTGGATATTCATTCTTTTTTATGGCGCATTATTTATTCCCTCCTGGCCTTTATTCTCTAAAAAACAATTCGGGGAGTGTTATTATATATGGCCTGTCAGTATCGGTCTATTCGTTACCTGTTTCGGTCAGCTCATTCGTGGGCTTACTATCGGGCTTGCCTATATTGTTCGTGGTGGCAAAGAAGGAAAACCTTATGCAGAAGGACTGGTAACAGATGGCATCTTCAACCATTGCCGTAACCCCTTATATGCCGGAAATATTCTGATGTTGCTGGGTGTTGGTATCCTTGCCAATTCTTTATTCTATGTTGGCATCATGATCCCTGTTTTCCTGTTCATTTACCAGGCTATTGTATTGGCAGAAGAAAATTTTCTCCGCGAAAAGTTCGGAGCAGGCTTTGATGCCTATTGCAAAAAAGTAAACCGCTGGTTCCCCAACCTGAAAGGAATCGGAAAAACATTTGGCAGCATGAGGTTCAACTGGAAAAGGTGGATACTGAAAGAACATACTACGCAATTCATCTGGCTGATCGGCATTACGCTAATCCTTTTTATCAATTATCCTATGCTGACCGGATATAAAGAAGAGCCGGCAAATGACCTTGAAGCTTTAGGATTGGGCTATGTGCATTTAATTCGTCTTGGTGTTGTTTTGGGAATCTTACTCCTGGTTTACCTGCTGATCCGCTACCTGAAAAAGACAGGAAAGCTAAAAGAATAGAGAAGAGGTTTGAAAAAACGGGTAGTTCCCAATCACCCTGTCATCCAGCTATTTAGAAAACTTCCTCCCCCAGACTTCCTTTCTCCCGCCTTCGTAAACATCCACCGGGAATTGTTGTTATTTTTACACTTCAAATAGTGAGTTATGATCAAAACAGGCAACCCTATCATCAGCATTTATACCGAAATGACGCCCAACCCCGAGACTATGAAGTTTGTGGCTAACAAATTGTTATACCCGGGCAAGAGCATCGATTTCCCGGATGCTGAAAGTGCCAAACCTTCTCCGCTGGCTACTGAATTATTTGGTTTCCCTTTTATTAAAGCTGTATTTATTGCCAGCAATTTTGTGACCATGACCAAGACTCCGGAAACAGACTGGAACGATGTGATTCCTTCTATCCGCCAGTTTTTAAGGGATTATCTCGAAGAAGGTAAGGCCGTGGTAAATGAAGAAGAACTCGCCGCGGTAAAACAATCCAGCAGTAATGAAGTGACAGCTGATGACGATGATGTAGTAAAACGTATCAAAGAATTATTAGATAATTATGTTCGCCCGGCCGTAGAGATGGATGGCGGCGCTATTCAGTTCAAAAGTTATGAAGCCGGCACTGTAAACCTTGCCATGCAGGGAAGCTGCAGTGGTTGTCCTTCATCCATGATCACCCTGAAAGCAGGTATTGAAGGAATGATGAAGCGGATGATACCCGAAGTGAAAGAAGTGGTGGCAGAAGCGGAGTAAGAAATTCCATTTAAATTATGATAGTAAGTGTCTCCAATCGGGACACTTTTTTCTTATAACATCTTCCCGCTGATAGCGCAGATTTTTAACGCAGATTGACGGAGATAGGTGGTATAAATGTAGCCTTATCCTGTATTTATCTGCGAACCGATCAGCGGCATCTGCGGGCCAAATAAATATGGCGCTTAGCTCCGCTTCCAATTCACATTTCTCTCTTTCAAATACGCCAATACAAAATCAAAGCATTCTTTTCTATCCCCGATCAGCTCTGGCGGAAATACTCCTTTTTCTGTAAATAATCCTTTGGTAATTAAATTCACGGCAGCAGTACAGGTATACCCGGTTGTTCTCGCCATGGAAGAAGTTTTGGTAACGGGATCATACTCATCATACAGATCATATTCTACCGTTTTATCTTCCCCTTTCACAATCACTTTCATCACGGTAAACTCTTCTTCCTCTTCGCCCAGTTTCCATTCGTTTACTAAAAGTTTTGAAGTAAAGTCAAGAGGGGAGATAGATGTATCATTAATATGTAAGGGTGTTGTTTCAAAAAAACCTGCCTGCTGTAATGACATGATTAAATCAATATGACCGGGATAACGCAATGTCTTTTCTTTCATATCCGGGATATGATCCATCGTAAACAGTAATGACCGCAGCCCGTCTGTATTGAATGCTTCCAGTTCTCCGGTCTTGTCAAAATGCATTATTTCCCTTTCGCTCAATGCCGGTTTGGTTACAATAGTCCCCTTCTCCACCAGTCTTGCCGGACGGATATATTCTTGTATCACATCCACGGGAGAAAATGGTGCTTTGTACTGGAATGGCGGCTTTCGTTCCTTTGGTAATCCTCCCACATAACATTCAATTGCTTTTACTTTCATAACAGCATTATACCGGCCAATAATGAAATTGCTCATTCCCGGCGCCACACCGCAGTCGGTGA
This sequence comes from Bacteroidota bacterium, assembly GCA_029558715.1. Taxonomy (GTDB): domain Bacteria; phylum Bacteroidota; class Bacteroidia; order Chitinophagales; family Chitinophagaceae; genus JJ008. Next base: position 22,386 of record JAKQEA010000033.1, read on the forward strand.
TCGCCGTTACTCCTTTTTCTTTGGCCAGTTTATCGAGCTGCAATGCATCTTCGGGAAAAAAAGATATATCCACCACATTCTTACCTGCCTGTATCACCGCTTCCAGTGTTTTGTATCCCATAAATCCGGGCACAGCTGTTACTACTATATCAAAGGGAGATAACCAGTTCTTGTATTCACCAAATCGGGAAAGATCAGCTATTACAGTTTGTACAGCACTGTTACGTTGCTGCAGGGCCAGTAAATTTTCTTTGTTCAGGTCAAATGAAGTAACAGAATAGTCTTTCGCAAGGTCCAATGCTATGGCACGGCCTACCATACCTGCTCCTAAAACTGCAATCGTCATTGTGTCTTAAATTTGGCGCAAAGGTAATTGAAGAAAAAAAGAAGTCAGAAGTGGGATAATTAGTTACCTTTCTGTTTGCGACCTCCTTATCCTTCGCTTCAGCTACCTGTCCCCCATCAAAGCCATATTGTATCCGTTCCGGAAGAAGTCACCTATAAACCAACATAATAATGAAAAAGATTGTTTTACTGTTCGTGGCAGCAGCATTCCTGGCTGCCTGTAACAACGAAAAAAAATCTGACGCCGGAACCGGCGAAGCAACACCCGTTAACAAACCAGCAGCGGACCTGCCTTACAAAGCCGCTTATTCTTCTTCTTTTGAAATGGGCAGCCATCCCGAATATGTGGTCTCCATACTGCAGGGCAGCTGGAAAGACTGGGAAAACAACACCCTTGATAATATGAAGAACTGGGTGGCCGATACTATTGTGGCTTTTCATAGTGATAACAAAATGATCAAAGGAGCCGACAGCCTGATGGCAGACTGGAAAAGGGCAAGAGCAAGGTACACTTCTGTTATAGACACTATTGATGCCGTGATGCCGGTCTACAGTATTGATAAAAAAGAAAACTGGGTACTGGTATGGGCAACCGAGATCAACACCAATGCCAAAGGAAAAAAAGACACTACGTCACTGATGGAAACATGGCGTATCAATAAAGATGGTAAAGCAGATATGCTGCTGCAATATAACCGGGCTAACCGGAAACCATAAAGGAAAATAAGTTGATGAAGCTGTCCCGGGATGAAAAAGATTAACAAGTCATCCTGAGACAGCTTTTTCTTCCTGTTTATAATCAAAAATAAAGCAGGTTCTTATCCGCGGTTCAGATCCTTATACTCCACTACATAGGTTTTGTTCCACTTGTCGTGCCAGGGATAGCAGGGACTGCCCAATGCACTGAAGGCATTAAAAGGAACAGCCCGGCTGAGGCCACGGAGAAAAGCGGTTAATGCACTGATGCGGCTGCCATCTTCATTCACTGCAATAGTGCCGGTGATCAGTTTGCCCAGTGATCTTCCTTTGAACATCGCTTCTATCAATCCCATGTAGGCGCCATAGAATAATAATACAACAAGGCGGCCCAGCAGGTTGAATCCGCCATCTCCCTCTCCATAGATCAAAATGGCCAGGTCAATGCTGATCGCCACTATCACATAGCTGAAGAAATACATGAAGACATAAAAACTGACAAGGTCGATAATATAATTGGCCAGCCGTTTGCCGGAACCGGCCTGGGTCAGTTGCTGGCTGAAGTCGTCGAACAGGTGTTGCTCTTGCTGTGGTGCGGGTTGATTTTCTTCCATGTATTTATTTTATTGCTGCGATGTAAAATAATACCAAAGCTCTTTACAAAAAAATTTTGCCCCACGGTCAGTTACAACCAGTTCCCTTATTACCTGCTGCCTTCTGTATCATTTATACAGCGTTTAGCCTCTGATTAAATTGACCACCAGTTTGAAAAAGAACCGCTGGTGGAAGAATGACATTTTTGGCGAGCCATTCCGGCCAATAGCTGATTATGATCAATACCAAATATTTTTTATTTGATATTCAAATAATTGTGACTATTTTAGCACGATAACCTGGTAATAAAACAACTTGATAACCTGGTAATCGTACAACCTGATAACCTGGCAATATTACATATTATTGATAATCAATAGTATAAATTTATAATGGCAACACCAGCAGAAAACCTTGCTACATCATTAAAAGCTCTGAAGAAATTACAGGATGCCGGAAAAATTGCTATCAAAACAGCAGACCTGAGCCGGACTAACCGGGAAAGATTGCTGAAAAACGGATTTCTGAAAGAGGTGACCAAGGGCTGGTACATTGCTACACCGCCGGATGAGCGGGAAGGAGACAGCACTTCCTGGTACACTTCTTACTGGGCTTTTTGTGCCGGCTACCTGAATGAAAGATATGGAGGTGATTATTTTATTTCTCCCGATCAGTCATTATTAATGCATGTTGGAAACCGGACTATACCACAGCAGCTAATAATACGAACCTCAAGAGGTGTAAACCATAAAACTCCGCTTCCATATAACACATCTTTATGGAACTGGCAATCACCATTGCCACGGGCGGCTAAATTTGTTGAAATGCAAGGCCTGCGGATGATGGACCTGCCTTCTTCTTTAGTTTTTTGCACCGTTTCCATGTTTACACATAATGAAGCCGATGTTCGCACTGCGCTGGCTATGCTAACGGATGCTTCTGCCATCAGCAGGATATTATTAGAAGGCGGACACTCTACCATTGCCGGTCGCATAGCTGGTGCCTTTCGCAGCATGGGTAAAGAAAAAATAGCGGATGATATTGTAAAGTCCATGCAAGCGGCCGGATATAATGTCAGGGAAACTAATCCGTTTAAAAAAGAAGTACCGCCTGGTTTGTTCACCACAGAGAGATCCCCCTATATCAACCGTATCAAACAACTATGGTATGATATGCGGGAAACAGTTATCGCTGTTTTTCCTGCAGCGCCGAGCCTTCCGGCTGATAAAGAAAAGTATCTTAAAGAGGTGGAAGATATGTATGCCGCTGATGCTTACCACTCATTATCCATAGAAAAGTACAGTGTAAGTCCGGAGTTGATTGAAAAAGTAAAAAGTGGTAACTGGGATTATCATAATAAAAAAGAAGATAAACTGCAACGGGATGCCATGGCTGCGAGAGGTTACTGGCAGGCTGCACAAAAAGTAAGAGAAAGCATCCGAAAAATATTGGATGGCGCTAATGCAGGTAAAGTAGCCCATGATGATTATGGCTACTGGTACCGGGAGTTGTTTGCCCCCTCTGTGCAGGCAGGCATTATACAGGCAGCCGACCTGGCGGGGTTCAGAAACAAGCAGGTGTTCATCAGCGGCTCCCGCCATGTGCCGCTGAATAATGAAGCAGTACGGGAAACCATGCCGCTTTTGTTTGACCTGCTGGCGCAGGAGTCGGAAGCGGTTGTACGGGCGGTGTTGGGGCATTTCATTTTTGTTTATATACACCCATATACTGATGGCAATGGCCGCATGGGCCGTTTCTTAATGAATGTGATGCTGGCAAGCGGCGGCTACCCGTGGACGGTAATACCTGTGCAACTGCGCAATGAGTATATGCAGGCACTGGAGCAGGCCAGTACGGAAAGAAACATGGAACCTTTTGCAAGGTTTATCGCCTACCTGGTAAATGCCAGTCTGCGAGGTGAACCAATAGCGAAGAATCCGGCATAAATAGCCGGAACAATGGTTTTTCATTAATCACATAACCTTTTACAAAATATTCTGTTAGCCGCTGGGTCGCCCATTGGCGAAATTGGGTGCCCGTTTGGGTTTTACCCGGTAGCCAACGGAGATAATTACATCAAGATTATACACCTCTGCTTTCCTGTTTATCAACCTGTTCCCCTCTTTTTGAACTGTCAAGGAATCCTTGACAGTTGCTTTTTTAATAAGCTCTTTTTCTTTGTAGCAATTATTAATATGCAAACTGATATTTTGTTTGGTTTGGCCCAAAAGTTTAGCCATTTGTTGTTGCGTAAGCCACACAGTATCCTCTTCAAACTTCACCTCTATCTGGGTTTGCTTGTCTTCGGTCTGGTATATTTCTATTGGGTTCATATTAGTTAGTGAACTAAAGTTAATAAACTACCCATGCATTCACCTATATAAAGACAGGCGGCTGTCAAAATTTACAGTCTCCGTATTTCTTGAAGTGAGTGACCCGGCTATTTTATTAGTTTGCCGAAAAAATAATCCCTCTCTGCTTTTCAGCCCCTCATTCAACTATCACTTCGACAGTGTTTTAAAACTCAGCTGATTGCCATATACCACCGTACCATCATTGTTCTTTACATAAGCTCTTATATAATATGTAGTATTTAAGGTAAGGCCTTTTACTCCCACATTGAACTGTTTGGGTGTTGCTGAATTCAGTATAACCGTTGGCACCGTTAACGGAATATCGATCTTGGAAGGAATGGTCGGGTCGCCTGTCTTGTTCAGGCATACGCCGGCCTTCTGCATATTATTCCCTGCGATGGTAAAAAAGCACCGCACACCCGTCAGGGTTATCTCGCTTACCTTATCTGTTTTGATGGAAGTAACATTATGATTACCGGTACTAAGGGCCATCAGCAATCAGCATGACAACCGCCGCACCTAATAGTATCAACAGCTTTTTCATTTGTTTTAGTTTGATCAGTAAAAAATGAGTTACAGTTTAATGAACTCCACTCTCCGGTTCAGTGCTTTGTTGGTACCGTTATCATTGGGCGCCACCGGTTCTTTTTCTCCTTTGCCATCTGTTTCTATACGGGCTGCATCAATACTGTATGCCGCAACAAGTGCATTCTTTACAGATGCAGCACGGCGTTTGGACAGATCAAGATTAGCCGCATCGTTACCATCGGCATCGGTATGACCAATGATCCTGATCTTCAGTTCCGGGTTGTCTGCCAGTATACCGGCAATTTCTTTTAATGTACCGGCCGACTGTGGTTTCAGTTTGTCGGAGTTCACATCGAAGTAAATACCGTAACTCACCAGCTTACCTTCGGTAATGAGTTTATTGCGCATATCAGGAAGGCCTGTTGCTATTCTTACATTACCGATCAGCGGTGTTCCATTTTCAAACCGTATCATATTATATTTAAACTGATCCGAGATTGCTTTTGCCAGGTCAAGGATTTTGGTCTCGTTCAGGTATAAACGTATGCGTTGCTTTTGTACCCATATGGCCACATGATATTTTTCATTTTCTTTTTGCCGTATGGAAGGATCCATGCTATTCCCTTTCAGTTCCGGTGACTTATCTGCATAATAAGCCCGGTAATAGGTGTTATACTCAAAAGAAAACCTGATCCCGGTTCCGCCGGGCAGGGCCAGGCCATAAAGGAGGTCTTTGGGTTTTGGAGTGCTGATCAGTAAAAAATGATAATTGGTGCTTGTGTTGGAAGGTGGATATTTCTGTGGCACCACATCAAATTCAATCGTATAATTCTCCGGCAGCGTCAGCGGGTTAAGTAACGTAACGATACTGCGGCTATTGGTTATCTTAAACCACTTGCCGGGGTATTTGGGAAATGTTACCACTTCACCTGAATTGTTAGTATTCCATAAAGCAGGGAAGTCGCCGATATTATCGGCTGAAAAATCATCGAAGAAGATAACTTTCTCTCCGGGAATAAAATCGAATTTGGAATAGATACGGGTGAGTGAATCATTGTCCTGGGCTGGCAGGTAGCTGCAGTATAACAAAGAAAGCAGCAGGAAAACAGCCATGAATCTTTTTTTCATATGCCGGTCGTTTGACGTGTACGAATAGCTCTAAAAGCCCATTCGTTTCGGCACAGGGGAGGAGCGAAAGAGCTTTTATTATTTCACTGTAAGGTAAACCTGCAGACAGGCCAAATCCAATTAATTGCAGTGGTTTGTTACATGATTCTTATCATGCCTCCCTAAGAAGGAAAATAAATGGAGTGGCGGGCTTTCGTAAATAAGATTCTTCTTTCTTATTTTAGCTTTTAAACCTTCTTCGTTGAAAAACTTTATTCTCATCATCACACAGTGCATTGCAGTAACTCTTACAGCACAAACCACCGAAGCTTATTACGATTTTTTCTGGAAGCCTTGTGAGCCGGGGCTGGCCCGTTTTTATTCCACCGTACAAAAAACCGACAGTGGCTGGCTGCGTCATGATTATTTCATAACCAGTTCCACCCTGCAGATGCGGGCACTTTATGCCGACAAGGAATGTAAAATAAAAAATGGTGAAGCGGTTTATTTCCATGCTAACGGACAGCTGCAGGCCAGAGGAAGATTTGTCAACGACAAACGGGAAGGCATTTATACCCGCTATCATCCCAACGGTATGATGTCTGACTCCGGTTTTTATCAAAACGACAACTCCACCGGCATCCGCTATCGCTGGCACAGCAATGGTTATGTGGCCGATTCCATCACCCGGGTTAATGACAGTACTGAAGTGCAGGTAAGCTGGTTTGATGACGGTTCAATTAATGCTGCAGGTTACCTGCTGAATAATGAACTGAATGGCAAATGGAAATACTGGCACCGCAACGGTACTGCTGCCGGTGAAGAAGTGTATGATAAAAGAAAAGTTATTTCCAAAACTTACTATAACGAAGATGGCAGTGCCCAGCCCGATACTGCACTGGCCAACAGCGATGCCGTTTTTAAAAACGGCGGGCAACAGGGTTGGCGCCGCTACCTGGAAAAAAATGTACGCTGGCCGGAAAATTACCAGTTGGTCAATACCACACAGGTTACGGTAGGAGTATCGTTCAGCATTGATGAAAATGGTAAAGTGGGTGATGTGGAACTGTATGTACCTTTTCACCCGGTATTTGATAAAGCGGCTGAAGAAATAATACGTAAAAGCCCAGACTGGAAACCAGCTATGAGAAATAACCGCAAAACTAAAGCATGGTACCGTCAGCCGTTAACCTTTGTGAATGTGGAGTGAGGGTTTAACCTTTGATAAGATTGATGACAAGATTCACCATCAGTTCCTTGTCGTTGGGATCGCTTTGAGCCACCAGCAATGCAAGGGCCACCAGTGCATTGTCGTTAATTTTCAATTCACCTGATTTTTTAAAGCGGTGTTTATTCTTTTCCAAAAACCACACAAACATAAAAGCACCGATACGTTTGTTGCCATCGGTAAACGGATGGTTCTTGATAACAAAGTACAACAGGTGTGCGGCCTGCTCTTCAATGCTCTTATATAAATATTCTCCGCCGAAGGTTTGCACTACGGAATTAAGTATGCCCCCAAATGCCCCGTCTCTTTCATTGCCAAACAGGGCAGAAGCTTCTTTCTTTTTTACCAGTTGCTTCTTCAGTTCTGCAACAGCTTTCACCGCTTCATCGTACTCAATTTCATATGTAATCTTTTCATTCAGCCTGCCCGGCGCCAGTTCGTTACTGTCGAACCGGTTTAGCAGGATAAAGCTTTGGGTGTAGTTGGTAATAATTTCCAGCAAGCCTTTGGCTTCTGTGGCGGACAGTTCTTTGCCCTCGCCGGTAAGCTGAACCAGCCTGATAGCCTGCTCCAGGTCGGCTAACCGCTTTTCATTGATGGTATAACCTTTTACCAAATATTCTCTCAACCGCTGGGTAGCCCATTGGCGGAATTGGGTGCCCCTTTTGGAGTTAACCCGGTAGCCTACAGATATAATGGCATCCAGATTATAATGCAGTATGTCCCGGCGTACTGTTTTGTTTCCCTCCTTTTGAACTTGTGCAAATTTTGCACAAGTTTGTTTTTCGTCTAACTCCTTTGTCTTAAATATATTCCTGAGATGTTTAAGCACAGAAGTGCGGTCGGTAGAAAACAGTTCTGCCAACTGGTATTGGCTCAACCACACAGTATCCCCTTCAAACTTCACCTCTACCTGGGTTTGCTTGTCTTTGGTCTGGTATATTTCTATTTGGTTCATGATAGTGAACTAAAGTTAATAAACTAATCATGCTTTTTTTAATACACAGCCTGATAGAGTTTACAAAAGCTTGTTGAGGCAATAAAACGAACCGCTGGAGATATGGCAACAACGGCGCATGGCAGACGGATTGGGAGGGGAAGAAGTGAGCCTGTTGCATTACTACTATCATCGTCTGTTGCGTCGCACAGTTCGGGGTTCGGTTCGCTGCTGAGCTTAATTGTACTGATTGCTTTTCCATTTCGCAAACTCAGCTGGCAGTAATTCAACAATCTCATTTCCATTCATCGAGTTCAGATCATAAGTCATCTGATATTGTCTGATAATCCTCACCAGCCTTCTTGCAGAGCCAGCCCCTTTTCCTGCCGCACCTCTTTTCAAATTGCCGGATGACCCATCCCAATACATCAGATTAGCGGCATCAAGGATTCCTTTATTTAATGCTATTTCCTGATAAGCACCAAATTGTTCGGTAATCTCACCTCTTTTCTGAAATGTGCCGATGAGGAATATTTTAGAAGAGTCTCCAAGCTCAGAATAGAGCCTGCATGGATAAGCAAGCAAATGACGATAGTACTTTGTATAATTCTTCGGGTCTTTCAGAATATAAAAAGCCGATTCATTGATTTTTCTTTTCCCGTTACCATCAGGAGGACAGATATTATTAAAATATAAAGCAGAAAGCCACGACCATAGTCCTTTATCAAAATAAAGATGTTTGTTTGCTTTAAGATTCAACTGTGCAACCAGGTATGGAACTAATTCATTTTTATTTTTGAACTCAACTCTTTCAATATTTATTATTGGTTCACAGATTTCTGAATATTGTTCATCATACAAAAGTGTTTCGGGTATTTCTTTCATATTACCGCTTCTGATCTCAGTAATTACCCTTTCAAACTCGTTGAGTCCTTCTTCATTGAATATCCGTATAGAAACCTGATTGCTCATTGCCCTGTGAATTTTTCAAATAATTGCAATTTTTTACAATACTCGTTCACACAGTCATCTATCCATGCTTCCTGTTCGGGTGTTATTGTTCCGCTTTCAGTATCGGTATCCGGCAGGTTTTTAATACCCAGCACTGAATGAATAAATTTCAGCCAGTCACTGACCCAGGAATCATCTTCCACTTCAAAATCACCCTGCTCAATTAGTTTTATTAACACTCCCCGGAAGGCAGCCGGATAAACCAAACTGATAAAGTTTATATCATTCCTTGCCTTCTCGAAAATATCAGGAATCTTTTTATTGATTTCCAGCACAGGTCTTCCGTCATCACTTGAATCAAAACTTAGTTTCCAGAACTGGTTTTTTAAATCAGTGGGATTTACGGGCAGCAATGGTATTCTGTCATTCGGAACTCCATCCGTACTTACTGCTATACCTTTTGCTTTTCCAAGCAGGAGGCCAACCTTACCGGATTCATCCACCACAGCAATATCAAAGTAAGCCAGTTCGGTTTCGGGCAGCTCATTCAACCTTGTGTTTTCCGGTTCTTTAAAATGAGCAACTGTGCCGAAAGGGAACCGCTGATAAACACCTTTGTAATTTGCTTCGATGTAAATCTTCGCATCAGGTGAGAGGTCCAGACCTTCAAGGTTCACTTTTGCCCGGAAATATTTTCCTTCCCTGTCTTTGAACAATGAAATATCAACCCGGCTCCGGGGAATTTTCACTCTTCCTGTATAATTAAACCGGCGGATCATTTATTGCAGTTTTAAAAACAAATCTCTCCGTTCATCAAACCCGGTGAGCTTTATTTCAAAATGTGATTTGTCTTCTATATCAAATTCCAGTTCGTTCTTTTCTTTTTTTGTGAAATAAACCCCCGATGATTCAATCATTATCGGTGATTTGGCCACATCAAAGTCGAGTTCCTGATAACTTTTGATCGGATTGCCTCTCGGCACATCATATCCGAGTTTCAGTCTGATGGTTTCCGGAAATTCATCAGCTGCCGGATTCTTTACAATTTTCAGTCCTGATACTATCTTCTCAACAATAAAAAGCTTTTTCTTTCCTTTTAAGCCGGGGATATCCGGTTCATCAGAATCTTCTTCGCCTTTATCATCATGTCCTTCAAGGTCTTTTGGTTTTCTCTCTTCCGGTTTTTGCGTTTCAACCGGAATAGAAAAGAAGTCAATCAGGAGGTCTTTCTGAATTCCCTCTATCGGCCTTTGCAGCTGGTCATATATTTTCTTTAGTGTGGCTTTTACAAAAACAAGGGCTTCCTTTCCGTCTGCATACTTTCCTTTGAAGTTTCTTGAATCCGGCTGCCATTCAGTATGTGCAGGATTTTCAGAATCACCAAGCATTCTGGCCAGGTCTGTATCATGAATTATGACCACTCCACGAACCAGGCCTTTATCCAATGAAGTGATACCAGAGATGGTAATGCCATCTCTGACAAAAAGATTTTCCGGTTTGGTGAGTGAAGTATCCTTTTCAAGAAAAGCATTAAACCAACAGATTTTGGCGGTTCCGTTTACCGGATGATATTTCAATGGGACTTTGAAAGCCACCCGTTCACCTCTTTCAAACTTGTCCCGAAACAAACTCAATCCTTCCTCATCAGCGAACATGCTTTTGTTCCATCGGGGTTTTAGTTTCAGATCCAGCTCTTTCAGTTTGAAAAAGTCTTCCTCCTGTAACTGAAAAGTCCATCTTGCAAAATCGAAAAGCCGTACAAGACTTTCCCGGCTCCTGATCTTTTTATCGTCGCCGTTTGATAATAGCTGAAAATCTATTTTATCAATCGCATCCTGAATAGAATTTTTCTCCAGATGTATGAGGTTATCTTCTTCTATTATTTCCACCTCCAGCCTTCCTTCCAGTATGGGATAGAAGTATTGCTCGATAACCGAATAAGCCAGGTGGTTGATAGTGATCTCCTCTGAGCAAAACGGGATGACCAGTGAAAGGCCGGGCTGGTTATTTCTTTCAAGCCTGAAAAGTTTTTCAAACTTTGTCGTCTCACCTGCATCTTCAACCGGAACGGCAAAATAAGTCTGGTCCCTATAATTACCGAACATACCATAAGGCCGGTAACCGCAAATCTCTTTTTTATGATCTTCCCTGTTATGTATCCGTAATATACTTTGACCCATCAGCATTTTTCGCTGATCACTTTTTCTGACGGTAAGCCCCCAGAAAGTATTGATTCTGGATGAAGCAGGAAAAACCGTTTTTCCCAAGCCCCATCTTCCCAGCTTATCATCGGTTTTACCGGAACGGCCAACGTTTCTCCAGAAATAATAAAAGTTATGCGGCTGCTGGTCATTATTATTTTCTACATAAAATTCCTCCGGATTTCCTTCCAGTCCTTTGGTGTTAAAATCTTCAAAGGCCAGGAATTTCATAGGTGCTGTAAAATCCGGCAGCGACTGAAGCCCGGACGCCTTTGCTTTCAGATGAGGTTGTAATGTTTCCAGCAATGGCAAATAGTCCTGTGGTTTTAATGCATAGGCATCACCCGAAAGAAATATTCCCACTTTTACAGTTTCTGTTTGTTCACCTCTGTTTCTTTCATCCAGTGCATTCTGAATACCTTCCCGTACAACAGCCGTTGAAATATTATCTATATCCCTTGTGGTAAAAAATTCACCCTGGATCGGGTCCACATCCATATCATCACGGGAGTTAGGTTTGAAGCGCCATTCTATCATCGATATCTATTTAGTAGTATGGTATGCTAGAATTCTCGCAAAATCAAAATCTGGAGAACCTTGTCTTGAGTAATAAAAAGAAAACTTAGCAATTATATCTTTTACGAAAGAAGATGTAATTGTTGCTTCTTTTCTATAATTTACCAATTCTGTATACTTAATCGATGCGATTCGTTGAAAATTTATTAAACCGCCCTTTATAATAGTTGTATCAGGTAAATAATAATATTGCGGACTACCATTATTTGTAATTAGCTTAAATATTGAGTCCCTTGCTTTTTCTACAGCCATAGCTTCATCATTGTTTGAAGGCTCCATTTTAGCTTTTTTAATCGATGTGCCTAGGGGAGTGTCTTCAAAACTCTGTATTTCTGCTATTACTACCTGAGTAGCCTTGGGTTTTTTCTGTTCACCATGTGGCGCTAAATCGCATGCCGGATTAAGAATAACATATCTTTTATGGTTATTATTATTCTCTATAATAATATCCCCAGTAAAAAAATAATCTTTTATGCTTGGGACAATATAATTTTCAATAGGGTAAACAATATCAAATTCACTTCCATCATCAGAAATTTCCAAATGTTCTTGTAAATGAGTTAGTGTATATCTAAGAAGTGGTTTTTCCGAGTCCTCTATCTGCAACCATTCACCTAATGTATTTGATATATTTTTCCAAAAAATTTCATCCAGCATTTTTTCGACTAGCCCTTTTCTTCCTAAAATCTTAGTAATCCCAGTCTGATAGATATTAATAAGGTACATAATAATCTGTCCATAATCAGCATCAGTCTTATTTATTACTTGTAGAAATAAAGATGTTTTGAAATCGCCATTAAAATCACCTGGTGTGTTTGTTAATACAATTATTGGGAATCGAAGTTTTTGATATATTTCGCCAATTAAATCATTACCCTCGCTAACACCCACAGCTTGGCCGGTAGCAAGTTTTAGGTCGATAAAAGCCCCATTGAGATCATCCTTCATTGTATTAATCGCATCCAATCCGGCTTGTTTATCGCTCCTAACAATTGGTTCAATCTCAAAATTTGGAGATATCTCCATATTTAATATATCAATAGAATCTAAATAAATTTCTTGATCCAATGGGTTGTCCTCAACAATTAATAGTTTTATTTTATCCGGCATTTCTATTTTTTTAACTCAATAGTAAAATATGCTCCAGCATCAGAGTGATGCGCCGTTATTGTTCCATTTAGTCTTTCAATTGCCTCGCCTGCGATAGGGAGTCCAAGGCCTGTTCCATCTAATTTTTTTGAAAATCCTGGTTCGAATATAACTCCAGATTCTATATTGAACTTTTCTATGCCTGGGCCACTATCTTTATAGTGAATAATTATTTCTTCATTGTCAACAACGTCAATTTTTATTTTTTTCTCTCCTGCATTTGTTTGGCTTAGCCAATAAATACTATTCTCAATTAAATTAGTTAAGGCAATAAGTAAATCTTCTTCCCATCCTTTTAATTTGATATCATCATTACATTCGACTTGATTCAAAATATTACCATCATTTAGCTTACCCTCAAAAATTCGTAATGCTTTTGTAATTGCCCCTTTAATATAAAACTCTTTTTTTTCACCTCTGTTTTGTTTCGCTAATGGATCTAATCTTCTAAAGAGATCTGCCAATATTTCGCTTTGTTGTTTAAAGTTTTCTAATCTACTTAAAATGTCATCATATAAATCATTATCCCATTTTCTTTCAGCTTTGTAATGAATTAACCATCTTGAAAGGTTTGGTGACTGTTGTTTAAAATAATGAACAGGTTTCCTGCCTTCATGCAGAAGAACAGTTACAATTTTTCCAAGAGTTGCCTGTCCCTGATAAATAGCTATGGTGTTTTGTATGTTTTCAAGAAATTTGGATTTCCTTTCTGCATCTTTATGTATAATTTTTGAAATCTCTTTAACGACACTTTCATCAATTTGTAAGTGGCTTAACTTTTTACTTACTTCATCTGTAAGAGTGCTGTAGTCAAATAAATTTTGAATTTCCTGACTAACATTTTTTGTCTGTCTTCCCTTTCCAGTTTTTTGCCGATAAGAAAATCTCCTTTCTTCAAGTTCCTTCAGCACGGATTTAAGGAGTCTGACAAGTCCAAAATAATATGCATTCTCTTTCAAACCATCCCGGGCACTTTTTTCTTCGAGATGTGATATTCTTTCAGGCTTTATGTTTACGAAACCAACAACCTGATTATTACTTACACGCAAAGAAAAATTCTGAATTCTATCTTTATCAAGATTTAACCAATCAATTCCACCATTACCATAAGGTCTTATTCTGAAACCTTCTCTATAAAGGTTTACTCCATACACTTCATCAAGCATTCTGCGGGCATCTCTCTTCCCAACAGCTAAATTAGAAATGGGATCAATTAATCCTTTATCAATTAAATTGCTTATTGCCTCCGGATCTCTATCAAAAACTCTTATATCAAATTCAATTGGCCCACAGTATTGCTCATTTCTGCTTACTTCAATCTTAATATTTATAACATCTGCTGGAAGGTTTGGCTCAGCATTATTTTCATACAATGCATTGACAATTCCTTCCTCGGTTATTACACCTGAAATTTTATAATCAAAAAGTTCAATGATTGGAAAGGCCTCTATTTCGAAAATATTATTATTGTATTCTTCAAACGGACAGTCAATAAAAGCCAAGTTGATTTGAAATTCATCTTGATTTACAAGTAAGGGAGACTTTAATTTTCTTAATTCATTTGTTAAACTGGCTAACTCTGATCTTCCCCATTGAGCCATTTTTTTACCTGAGGCAGTTATGTAGAGCTTAGTTCCGGATAAATTATTTGTACCCTCCTCTTTGGTTACTAAAATCTCTACGTCTTCTAAAAACTCTTTTGACTCGAAATGAGACCAATTGATTAGAACTTCAGTTTTTTCTCCCTTCAAATCAACGGTGCTTAATATTAAAGTTTCACCAAGAACAGCTGCAGCATATCTTCCTATTCCTTTTTTACCTTGGAAAAGACGCCCACCTGGACTCGAAACTCGATTAACTTTATCTTTAGTAGCTGGTACAAGCCATGCATTTAAAACTACTTCGTTTGACATTCCATGGCCGTCATCTTCTATTTCAATTTTTAAGACATCCTCATTATCAACCTTTGTGTATCTAAACACAATGTCGACTTTAGATGAATCGGCATCGTATGAATTCTTAACTAGTTCTACAATTGCAGCATATACGTCACCAATTAAGTCTTCCCCGATTGTTGAAATTAACCGAGCAGCAGGTCTTATTTTTGTTATTTGTGCCTCCATCTAAAAAAGTTTCTTTAAAAATTTTGCAATTTCAACAGCCATTAATGGTGGCACCGCATTTCCAATTTGTTTAAATGCTGCTGTTCTGTTTCTTCCTTCGTTCACTCCTTCAAAATAAAAATCATCCGGAAAAGATTGCAGACGGGCTGCTTCCCGTACAGTCAATGAACGGTTTTGTTTTATATCGGGATGTATATAATAGTGCCCGTCTTTGGCAATATGTGCCACTACTGTTTGTGAATAAGCAGCTTTTTCATTTACCACCTTAAAGCGGTCAAAGAAAGAGTGGCGGTTTTTATGTGTCATTAACCTTTGTGGAAGAGAAGTATAACTTAATCTTTCTCCCTGCAGCATTTGCTCCACGGCAATGCGGTATATCTCCTTATCCTGTTCTGTATGCGGCCTTGCTATATGCTGGGTGAGTATTTCCATCCCATTTCGTATGCCACTTTTGTCCAGGTACTCTGTTTTTGGTTTTCTGTATGTAAGGCTTTCGCCTTTATCAACTCCTTGCCCTGCATGTAACGGAGGAAGATCGCTCAGCAACTCTTTAACGATGTGTTTTGTGCTATTGCGTATTGCTTCCAGATCAGGCAGTATTATTTTTAATTCTTTCTGCCAGCCGATTATGATCACTCTCTTTCTATTTTGCAGTACACCAAAATTGTTGGCTTCAACGGTAAACAGTTTCATATGGTAGCCTTTCTTTTCAAAAAGCTTTTCCATATTCGTCAGATAAATACCTGAACCGGCAGATTTTAATCCCAGCACATTTTCAAAAACAAACAGTTTAGGATTATACTTCTCCAGGTATTTGGCATACTGCACATAGAGATAGTTTCTGTGGTCACCCTTCATACCATCTTTACGTCTTGCCCTTCCCACCAATGAATAAGCCTGGCAGGGCGGGCCACCAATAATTAAATCCACTTTCCGGTTGCCAAGCAATGACTCAATGGTTTTATGAATTTTGGGGTTATTGTCTGCTCCTATTGGCAGATTGATTACACTTTTCAGTATTTCTTCAGGGACTTTACTATACAGGTACTCCCTGTTTATTTCACCTTTCAGGTATTGCTTATAGATATCAAGCTTTCCATTTGCTTTAAGATAATGATATGCCGCCCTTGTTCTCAATGTATAACAGGCGGCTTCATCCATTTCCACATGTGCAATAAGTTCATATCCTGCCCGGATAAATCCTTCTGATAAACCTCCTGCACCGGCAAAGAGGTCGATAAAAGTCAACTTCTTTGTCATTACTTAAATTCTTTACTGTCGAAAAATTCTTTGGGTGTTGTTCCTAATGCGCTGATGATTTTATCAAGTGTAGAGAGAGAAATATTTTTTCTGCCGTTTTCAATGTGAGTGAGATAGGTTCTTTCCATCTCTGCCTCATATGAAAATTTCTGTTGTGATAAGTTTCTGGCTTTTCTTAGTTGGGTAATTCGCTGTCCAACTTTGGTTTTCAAATCCATAAACAATTGGGTAAGTAAGTTTGGGAAATACCGTGTACTTCAGGACACAAAATGCCCTAAGGCGAATTTATCTTTGTGTCCCAGAATATACGGCATACTATAGGACACATTGTTAATTGCGAGAACTCTGAATAGCAGAACAAGAATAACACTTAGTGCATAAAGTACATTTGCCTTTAAGTCACTATTAATAAGTGAGGAATAAAAGAAATCAGGAGAGTTTCTTCAGTAAGGAAGAAAGGGTTCTATCAAGCTTCGCAGGCCTAAGCTTGCATTCCCAGATGGTAATAATCTTCCAGCCTTCTTTCTTCAAAGCCTTTACGGCTTTAGCATCATTGGCTTTGTTGGTGTTTATTTTATCCAGCCACCATTGCGTTCTTGTTTTGGGAACTACAAAGTATTTGCAGTTTTTATGTCCGTGCCAGAAACAGCCGTGTATGAAAATGATGGTTTTATATTTCGGTAAAACAATATCCGGCTTACCCGGCAGTGTTTTTTTATGCAGAGAATAACGGAAGCTATTGGCATGTAAGAATTTCCGCACCAGAATTTCCGGTTTGGTATTGGTCGCTTTTATCTGCGACATGTTGTAGCTGCGGGTCTTTTTATCATGTACATCAGCCATTCGTTAAAGTTACTGCCCCACCCTCAATAGCATACTAACCATCGTCATTGTTTTCCGGTTCCCGGCAGCTTAACTTACTTCCAATAAATTTCGCTGTATGAAATACAAAGTGCACAAGCTGGAGGTAACCAAAAACGAAGCGCAGCAACAACTGGAGCAGTTCATCAACAGCCTGCGGGGCGAGGTGGTAAGTGTGGTGCCTTATGTGGCCCCGCTGTTCAGGCCCATGGGCGCCACTTCCAATGTTAAGTTTTTACTGGTGGTGGAAAAGCTGCCCGGCAGGTGACTCAATACTCCGCTTTAATATCATCCGGGTAAAATACATCAGCCTTCTCTTCCGTACCCTTGTAGCGGCTAAAAAGTGATAAGGTTGAACGCACCGCCGGCAGAAATACATTGTCAAATGAGCGGGGAAGAAGCTTCTTCTTTTCTTTTATTTGGCGTAGCTTTAAAAAGGTTTGCTGCCCGGTAATTCATTTGTATGCCTGCATACGCTATTGAAATTATCCTGAATCGCCAGCTGGCGGATTGTTTGTCCATGCCGGTTTTTATTACCGATACGGCCGGTAATCTTATATTTTATAATGAGCCTGCAGAAAAGGTCCTCGGCACCCGGTTTGAAGAAACCGGTGAAATGAAAGTGGAAACCTGGTCCACCATTTTCAAACAGCAGGATGATGAGGGCAATCTATTGCCGCCGGACAGCCTGCCGCTGGTAAGAACCATAAAGGACCAAACCCCTAACCACAAAACATTCTGGATAGTGAGCATGCTGGGCAAAACGGAAAAAATATCTGTAACGGCATATCCCATCATCGGCCGGGCGGGAAATTTCCTGGGCGCCGTTGCCATTTTCTGGCAGGTAAAAGATGCATCATGAAGGTTACACTGCGGGGTGTTCGTGGTTCCATACCCACTACCAGCCCCCATATGTCACATTATGGAGGTAATACTTCCTGCGCCATAGTAAGCGAAGAGGATCGTATACTGGTGATGGATGGCGGATCGGGTATGCAGCAGTTCAACCTGCCGGAGGGCACAGGTATGAACCGGGTGGATATATTATTAACGCACCTGCATCTTGATCATATCCAGGGTCTCGGTTTCTTCATTCCTTTTTTTAACCCGGAGAATGATATACATATCTGGGGACCGGCCAGTACCACTAACAGCCTGCATGCAAGGCTCAGCCGCTATCTTTCTCCGCCCCTGTTCCCGGTGCAGCTGCGGGAGCTGCCCTGCAAGCTTACCTTACATGAAATTGAAAACAGCTCCTTTGCAATCGGGCCCTTTACCATTGAATCACGGTTTGTGATCCACCCGGGGCCCACGGTGGGTTTTCGTGTAAGCAATGGCCGGTCTGTTTTTACCTATATCCCCGATCATGAACCGGCGCTGGGTGCAAATGGTTTGCTAACGGATACAAAATGGCTCTCCGGTTTTGACCTCGCCGTGAATGCCGACCTGCTGCTGCATGATGCACAATATTCCTATCAGCAATATCCATCCAAAAAAGGCTGGGGCCATAGCAGTATGGATGATGCAGCAAAGTTTGCTTCGCTGGCCGGTGTAAAGCATCTGCTGCTGGCACATCATGATCCCGCCCATACAGATGCACAGCTGGATGAGTTATTTGCCGACCTGAAAAAAAGAAAAAACTACTCCTTCAATTATGAACTGGCAGCGGAGGGCATGCAGATAAATCTGCCATAATTCTTTCAACCCGGGTCAGCCTATACACTGCGGATTATGGAGCAAAGAATAAAACAGGTCCACCGGATAAAACTTCGGAAATACATAAGGGATCAGTGAAAATCATTTTCGTCAGCGCTTGGTCCATAGCTTCCGGGAATCGGGATATTGAGCAACCGCAGGTACACTCCCAGTTGTGCCCGGTGGTGTATCTGCTGGCTGAGCGACATCCTCAATACATCGATCTTGGGATCGGTGAGGTAAACCTGTTCACCATTACGCAGTGTCCATGGTTTGCTCAGCACTTTTTCATTTTCCGGTACCAGCACAGCAAGTCCTTCGCTGTATCTTTTGTCAAACAGGTCCAGTAACTCTTTGCTGTTGTTCACTGCAGGCTGCTCCGGGTAAGTGGCAAAGTCAAGTTCGTCGGTGGTGAGAGTCATGTGTATCCAGCCGGGCAGATCAGCCAGGTGAGTGGCAAGCTGGTTCATGGCCATGGATCTTTCATGGGGTGTATAGTTCCATTGCTCAGCGGGGATGCGTGCCAGCATCTTGCGGGTAGTGGCGCCTTCTTCAATGAATTGCTGCTTCAGGTAATCAATGATGCTCATAGTTGGTTGTTTTATTTGTTTACACAAAACAACAACCCCCCAGTGACAGCCCTATGTCAGCAGCCTTTGATTTTATTTTTCCTGTTACTCCACCGGTCAGTTATTTTTTAATTGCCGGGCTGTCTGTACGCCATTTATTCTTCTCTATATACTCATTCAGCTCCATGGTATCTTTATTCCCGGCAGAATCAGTGAGGATGATCAGGGAGTTCACTTCTTTGAACTGGCTTTCTTTGTTGATCATATTCAGTTCGTTTATGCCATGCAGTATGTGTACCACTTTTATGATCACAAACACCAGCCCGCCAATGGACAAGCCGGCCACCACGGCTCCGTTACCATAGCGGCGGCGGTATTTATTGGTCGGCTCTTCAGGCACCGGTTGCAGTTACTGGTTGGATAAACTGCTGAAACCCGTACTTAGCAGACTTGCTGTTGAAGGTATCAATGATCGCTTCTTCCAGGCTGATGTCAAGCTGTGATGCCAGCAGGTCAAGATAAATGGCGATGCCTCCTATTTCTTCTTTCAGCATTTCTTTGGTAATGTCTTTGGCAGTGTAACTGCTGCCGCCATCGAGGCCGCCTTTTTCTACCCGTTGCATTTTCTTGATCATGTTGCAGAGTTCACCCACTTCGCCGGCCAGCGCCGTGGTCCAGTAGGTGAGGGGCTGGTTATCATAACAGTTGAATCCTTCAATGGCCCGCTGTACATTGATAGGTCTTAGTGCTGCCAGGTCAAGTTTCATGTAAAGTATTTTATATCGTTATGGGCAATGCTGTTGCTAAGATAACAAAGCTGATTGTTTATAGTACGGTAACACTGTGTTCATGTTCAGTTAATACGGATATGGTTAGTTGCAGGCCCTTAACTAAAAAGCACAGACATGAAACTAAAACAACTGTTACCGCTGGCGGCCATCGTGGCGCTGGCATCCTGTAATCCACACGACCTGCCCAACCCGCATGAAGACCCTTCCACATTTACAGAGATCAGCAGTACGGTGATCGGTGCCGAAGGCGCTGCCGAAATTTCTGCCTTTGATCCGCAAACAAAAAAATTGTTTGTAGTAACCAATACGGGTGTTACACAAATTGATATCCTTGATCTGTCCAATCCTGCCGCTCCTGTACCTGCCGGTTTTATCGACATCAGTCCTTATGGTGGTGGTGTAAACAGTGTAGCCGTATATAATGGCAAACTGGCTGCTGCCGTGGAAGGTTTCAATAAAACGGATGATGGTAAGGTAGTGGTATTCAAAACTACTGATTACGCTGTAGTAAAACAGGTAACCGTGGGTGTACTGCCTGATATGGTTACATACACTTATGATGGAAAATATATACTCACGGCCAATGAAGGGGAGCCGAACGCAGATTATTCTTATGATCCCGTTGGTTCGGTTTCTATTATTGCCGTTAATCAGAACTATTCGGCTACTACGCTTGATTTCAGTTCTTTTGCCGGCCAGGTGAATACACTGAAAGCAAAAGGTCTTCGTTTGTTTGGTCCCGGCGCCAGCTTTGCACAGGATATGGAGCCGGAGTATGTAGCCGTTTCCAAAAATTCAACTACTGCATGGGTAACCCTGCAGGAAAACAATGCTATTACTGAAATAAATATTCCTGCACGGAGGATCACTAAAATAATGCCGCTGGGTTTTAAAGATTATAACATTACTAAGAATGCGATTGACGGAAGCGACAGGGATGGTGGCATCATTCAGAAGAACTGGCCGGTAAAAGGTATGTACCTGCCAGATGCAATTGCCGTGGTGGAAGACAAGGGCATTCCTTTCCTCTTTACTGCCAATGAAGGTGACGCAAGAGAATATACCGGCTTCCTGGAAGAACAAAGAGTGAAAGATGTGGTGCTGGATGAAACGGCTTTTCCCAATGGCGCTGTAATAAGAACAGATGCCAATGCAGGCCGTTTAAAGATCACCAATACGATGGGCGATACCAATAATGATGGTGATTATGATGTGTTATATTCTTTTGGCGCCAGGTCCTTCTCTGTATGGAATGGTAATAATGGCCAGCAGTTATTCGACAGTGATAATGAACTGGAAGATAAATGTATTGCCGCCGGTTATTATGATGATACACGCAGTGATGATAAAGGTGTAGAGCCCGAAGGTGTAACGCTGGGTTATGTGGGCAATAAGGCCATTGCGTTTGTAGGGATGGAACGTTCCAATGCCGTGGCAATATATAATATCAACAATCCTGCACAACCTTCTTTTATCAAATTGTTGCGCACCGGTATCGGCCCCGAAGGTTTATTGTTTATTCCTGCTAAAGACAGTCCTTCAGGTAAAAGCCTGCTGGTGGTAAGCAGTGAAGTAGATGGTACAGTAAAGATCTACCAGACCAACTGATCGTATCAGAATAAAAAAAAACCTCACGGCTTACGGGCCGTGAGGTTTACCTTTTGTCGCCAATGTCCTGCTAGAATTTGATTCCAATTCCGCCTGTGAGATTGAGTACGGAAATTTTTTGTTTGACCTTATCCAGCTCATATCCTTCATTGTCTTCCAGCTGGAATTCTGGTTTCATATACATGTAATCTACATTGGTAAAGATGAACATGTTCTTACCTGTACCTATACGCAGGTCCAGGCCGCCTTGCAGTACCGGTGCAAAGTTCCATTCTGCTTTCACCATTGTTTCTCCTTCGTAGCTGATCTTTGGTGTTTTGGCATTAGCCACGCCACCCATCAGGCGCAGGTCGGTCATGATGTTTTTGCCTAAATCGAAAGTGAGCATTGGGCCGGCAGTAATGCCATATAATTTCCAGTTATCCATGGACAGGTTGATGAGTTCACCGTTACGTTCTCCGACAGTGAAATCAAATGTTTCATCCGTCGCATTATACTGGTTGAAAAAAACAGCCGCTCCAATACCGGCATTTTTATGAAACTGGTAGCCGTAATTCAGATCAATAGTAAATCCTGTTTTGGCAAAACCAGCTTCTTCATTATCGATGTTGTTGTCTTTAAAGTCCCCCATAGGAAAAGAAGGCCCTGCATGGAAAGCAAGTGTAGATTTCATTATCCCCGTCTGCTTACTTCCCTGGGCCAGCATTGCTCCGCTAACCAGCAGAACAAGCGTCAACAAGAGAAGTTTTTTCATATCACTGTTTTTAAGTGTAACCATTCTTCACTTTTATCTCCATCACGGGAACAATATAATTTATGAACCGGTTGATAACAATGATCAGGTAATATGATACTGATGACAAGTATCATTGTTTTCGGGCATGCAATGATGTTATCTTTATCATTTATGCTCTGTAATTCTATTTTCCGGGGCTGTTTTTAAAAAGATATGTTTCTCTTTTAATAATTTTTTCATACCCTTTTCTTTTATTTAAACTTTTGGGATACTTTATTGTATTATATTCACCAATAAAAAATTAATTCATTATGCCAGCTACCAAAGCCTACGCCGCACATAATGCTACTACTCCTCTTGAACCATGGACGCTAGACCGCAGAGACCCGAAGCCTCATGATGTGGCTATGGAAATACTGTATTGCGGCGTCTGTCACAGTGATCTTCACTTTGCCCGCAATGAATGGGGAATGACCGTATTCCCGGTGGTGCCCGGTCATGAGATAGTGGGCCGTGTGACGGCAGTGGGTGATCATGTAAAAAAATTTAAGGTCGGCGACCTCGCCGGTATCGGTTGCCTGGTAGATAGTTGCCGTGAATGTGATAACTGTAAAGATGGCCTTGAACAGTACTGTTCCGGCGGAGCCGTATTCAGTTACAATGGTTATGAAAAAGACGGCAGCGGCATTACTTATGGCGGTTACAGCAAAGCTATCGTTGCTCATGAAGATTTTGTACTGCATATTTCTGACAAACTCGATCTTGCTGCTACAGCTCCTTTACTTTGTGCAGGTATTACTACCTATTCACCATTGCGTCACTGGAAAGTAGGCAAGGGTATGAAAGTAGGCATACTTGGTTTGGGTGGTTTGGGGCATATGGGTGTAAAGTTTGCTGTTAGTATGGGAGCAGAAGTAACCATGCTGAGTCATTCTCCTTCAAAAGAAGCAGATGCAAAAAGACTGGGGGCACATAAATTCATCCTCACCAGTAATGAAGAGCAGGCAAAAAGTGTAACCGGCTATTTTGATTTTATACTTGATACTGTGTCTGCACCGCATGATTATAATTTTTACCTTGGTATGCTTCGTACCAATGGAGTAATGGTATGTGTAGGTGTGCCCCCGGAACCCGCACCCTTACATCCCATGAGTCTCATCTTTGGACGTAAAAGCCTGGGAGGTTCACTTATCGGTGGTTTGCCGGAAACACAGGAGATGCTGGATTATTGCGCCGAACATAATATTGTAAGTGATATTGAAATGATCCGCATGGACCAGATCAATGAAGCGTATGAGCGGCTCTTGAAGAGTGATGTGAAATACCGGTTTGTGATTGATATGGCAAGTTTGTAGTATGTGATGCGGTAAACAGGATGTTAATTTATATTATAGCGGTCTTTTTAAGGCCGCTTTTTTTATTTTACTCCGTAAATTACTTTTCCAATCATAGCGCCATTCAATTTTTGTGAAGCCACTGCTCCTGCTATATTGTTTTCTTATTACGATCTGTTGCCGGGCACAGCAGCAATATACTGTTGCACAATTAAAGGATGGAAAGTTCAAAGAAGATAGCAGTCATATATACACCCTGCCGTTTGAAACAGGTAAAAAAGTTTTTTTGGTACAGGGATACGAAAGTATGTTCAGCCATAAGGGTTCCAAAGCTCTTGACTTTAAAGTAAAGACAGGCACAAAGGTATGTGCAGCAAGGGGCGGGGTGATAACTGCTGTCCGGAAAAATTCAGATGCTGGTGGTTTAAAACAAGCTAATCTTTCTGATGGCAATTATGTCTTCATCAAACATGCTGATGGTTCCGAGGCCAACTACTGGCATTTTCAAAAAGACAGTGTGTTTGTATCGGTGGGTGATACAGTAATAACAGGACAACTTATTGGCAAAAGCGGTAATACAGGTTACTCGGCTTTTCCTCATTTGCATTTTGAAGTAAGAGGATATGATGCCAATGGCAATTATACCGACCTGCCCACCCGCTTCTATACTCAGCAGGGTGTTATTTATCTGCGGCCCGGAAAATTTTACCGCACCCGCCGTTGACATATAAATCATTGTCAGGCCCACCCTAATTCGCTACCTTACTGGTTCAAATAAGTTTGCCATGATCATTATCTATATACTCGCCGGTCTTATCGCCGGTTTGCTGATCGCTGCTGCATTAATGCCTAAGATCTACAATGTAGAAAAAACGATCGTTATCAGCCGCCCTGTTGCTGATGTGATGAACCGCATCAGCGATATGAACTATTACAGTCAATGGAATCCCTGGCAGCAAAGTGATCCCACAGCCAAAAGTACCATCACCGGCATAGCAGCCACACCGGGACATAAATATGCATGGACAGGAAAGAAAGTAGGAGTGGGCAGTTTAACCCTGCAACGCATAGATGATAAACATATTCATTTTGAACTGGAGTTTGTAAAACCATGGAAGAGTAAAGCAAAGGATAACTGGATGTTTGAACCATGGGGAGATGGGAGTGAAACAAAAATAACCTGGCAAAACAGTGGCGATCTGCCCTGGCCGATGGCCAGGCTGATGGGACCCCTGATCAATAAAAACCTGCATCACCAGTTTGAACAGGGATTGAATAACCTGAAGAAGATGGTGGAAGCTATCAGTTAACCCGTTTATTTGTTAACCAAGGCTATTGTGTTTAAATCGATTCCAGGTTTGTCCTTGTTTTCTCATTGATAATATTTCCTGTATTTATTGTAGAAGCCGGTTCAAACAGCATGATCTCTACTTCTTCTTTTGCCACCGGTTTATGCTCTGTTCCCCGCGGCATAATGATAAACTCTCCTTCGTTAACAGTAATGATCTTCTCCCGCATATGCATGTCAAAGCTGCCTTTCACTACATAAAACAACTCATCCTCATTATCATGATGATGCCACACAAACTCTCCTTTGAATTTTACCAGTTTTACCATCTGACCATTTAATTCACCTGCAATGCGGGGATTAAAATAATCACTGAAGCCGGACAATTTTTCTGCAAGGTTTACTTTATCCATATAATAACAGTTATTGAACCGTGATTTGATCAGCGGCATTCTTTGCTTTTTTACGCAATTCATTTACCTCAGCATCCGCTGCATCATATACCAATGCCACCGCCATTCTACGGTAAGGTCTTGTTGTTGGTTTGCCAAATATGCGGACATCTGTATTCTTTTGCGCCAATGCTTTTTCAACACCTGTTATAGAAAACTGATCTGCTGTTTTATTTGCCAGCACTACGGCGCTGGCACCGGCCCTTTCTAATTTAATTTCAGGAATGGGTAAGCCGAGAATAGTTCTGGCATGTAATTCAAATTCTGACAAGTTTTGTGTTCCCGCCAGTGTCACCATGCCTGTATCATGC
>JAKQEA010000047.1 GCA_029558715.1 Bacteroidota bacterium
CCGTATCTACTTGTGCCAGCAGATTGTAGTCCCTTCTGTGTAAGAGCAATGAATCGGTAATATCTGAATAGTTTTCAATTCTAAAATTCCCACCTTTTTCTATAAACCTGAATTTCCTTATCTGGTTGGTGTATTGTTGAACAAAGCCAGGTCCATGGTCAGGTCCATGAGGGGTTATAGCGTCCCTCAAAACGTTGACCTCCTACCAGGAAGAACTGATCTCCAAGTTTATTAAGCCGGCCTCCGGTTACAGCCATTCTTTCATCGGCTAACTGGTACAGGTATGGACTTATATCCTGATTATAAATAATAGCATTGATCAACTCATTTACTTTTATACTGATCAAAGACGGATAGGTGATATGATCTTTTTTTGTTTCGCTATAGCCATAGCCGCCAATGATCAACAACTGGTTACCTTGTTGAAAAAATTCCATATTGCTGCTCTGCAGTTGTTCTGCTAAAGCTGCTGGGAGGGAGAGAATACTTTTTTTCCAGACTTTTTCTTTTTTAAGGTCCAGTACAATCAGTTCTGTGTTATTATATTTTTTGTTGAAGGAAGCAAAAGGTTGTCTGCGGTGAAGGCCATCGGTTCTGCCGCCGATCAATAATACTTTATCTTTATGCTTTGCCCATGCATACGACTGCAGGCCTTTAAAACCTTCGGGTATAACCGGCTCCAGCTTTATTTTAAAGGGGTAAAAAGATTGCGCATTGATATTAATGGTTAATACCAGACTGCTTAACAAAACAAAGGAAAGTTTCATAAATTATTCAGGAATTGATAGGGTTAAAGTGCCTGTACCAGCCGAAAAATTTTCAAGGTGGCCAACAATAGTTTTCTTTTTATCCATCACATGTATATGCATATTTGTTGTGTGATGGGTAAATATGCTGTGATGTTTATTGGAATAAAAACCCAGTAATACAACGGATTCGTTGCTGAAGCTGCCATACTTTGCAAACTGCTTATGGTTGTCAAAAGTATGAGCTACTCCTTCTTTCCAGTCGATTACATGCCAGGAGGCAATGTTGATATTCCCTTTGATCAAAAAAGGGAATGGCTCTTCCAGAGCCTGTCCCTTTTGTGATGCAAATTTTTCGACAGCCTTCTCAAGGGAAGTATAATCTTTTATCTGATCGGTGATTCGGATCGTTTTCCATTTTGGTACTTGTGAATAAACTAGCATAGCGGCCTTCACTTTTTCAGTGATAACGGTAATGGGCTGTTCTGCATTTACTTTACACCAGTAGGGTTTACTATCAATAATAAGTACTTCCCCTTTAATACCTTCGGCAGGACCAAGACCGTAGATATGTGGGTGGTTTACCAGGGTATCCAGTGCAATATGGGCGGAAAAATCTGCTTGTCGCATAATTTTCTTCATTTCGCCAGCTACTTTCACATCTGTCTTTGGAGGAATAATAAGAACGGCTCCAAAAAATGCAACCAGGAAGAATTTCATTTTCAATTGTACTATTATTTGTTCAGGAAAGAGGAATACATCCAAACTAATTTTTCCTGCTGACGGATATAGTCGCTCATTAAAGCATTTGTTCCTTCATCTTCAGCATCAGCTGATAACGTTAATAATTCCCTTTCTATTTCCAGCAACACTTTAAAGGCGTCAAGTACTCCTTTTACAGCTTCTTTTCCGTCATGTACATTTCTCCTTTCCTTTATCCTGGATAGTTTAAGATAGTCAGTATAAGAATGGCTCGGAATATGGCCAAGCGTCAATATCCTTTCTGCCACTTCGTCAATTTTCAACTGAGTGTCTGTATACAATTCTTCAAACTTTAGATGTAGTTCAAAGAATTTATCTCCTTTGATATTCCAATGAAATCCGCGGGAATTAATATAAAATAATTGGAAGTTTGCTAATAGCAGGTTTAGCTTTTCGGCGAGTTCTCTTGCTTTGTCAGCATTGAGGCCGATCTGATTTTTTTTCATGTCGAAATTTTATACTCTAAATTAGCTATTTGCATAAAGCCAGCAGGTGATTTTTATCACGAACTACCTGTTTGCGATAATGTAAAACCGGGCAGATAATTCCCGGTTTTTGGTTGATATTTAAATCCTGATAGCGGCTGCTCAAAAAGCAAGCTAAATATACTCAGATAACAGCCACTTCCTTTTCCTGTACCAATATGGTCGGATCAAAGATGATAGCGGATTTGACCGAATTGGATATCAGGCAGGCTTTTTCACTCATTTCTAATACTCTTTTTGCTTTTTCCTGCATTTCCGGGTTATTGATAACTAATGTGGGACGAAGAAGTACTTCTGTCATCATAAATTTCCCTTCCACTTTATCAAGTTTACCGTTTGCCTGGCTGTTAAATGATTCAAATTCCAATTTAGAATTTTCGGCTATAGCCAAAAAAGTTGTCATCAGGCAACTGTTAATTGATGCTACAAAAAGATGTTCAGGTGACCAGATTTTTTCTATTCCCTTTTGAAATTCCGGCGGGGTAGCCACTTCAATGGACTGAGTTAATACCGGGGAACTGATGAATCCTTTTCTGTTTTCTTTCCAGGTTAGATCTACTTCGTAGTTGTACATAATCGTGTATTTGTAATTTGAATGTTGTGAATCAAAATTATTATCTGGAATATGGTTGAAAGATGATTTTGATCACCGTGCAGTTTAACATTTAACAATAATGCTATTTAGTAATAGTGGACGATATTTTTTTTGCCAGTGACTTATATCACACAGCTAAGGAAAAGTTATTAGAATGACGTAAAATCATTTCAGTGGTTGACAGGTATCATCCGATTTTGTGACACAACTCGCAGAAATACAAACAGGTAGTAGTGAATTTTACAGTGTAATTAATTCTCAGCTCAACTAAACAAACAGCATATGAAACATCTCGTAATATTAGGCGCAGGAACTGCAGGAACCATGATGGCAAATCATTTAAGTCATCATTTGAAAAGACCGGAATGGAGAATCAGCATTATAGATGAAAAAACTGAACATCACTATCAGCCAGGTTACCTTTTTCTGCCCTTTGATATATATGAACCGGAAGATATAGTGAAATCTATTGATGAGTTTATTCCCAAAGCAGTTGATCTTGTCCAGGGAGCAATTGATAAGGTAGTACCATCAGAAAACAAAGTGCTGATGCATGATGGTAGTGTATTGGTTTACGATGTACTGATCGTGGCCACAGGTGCCAAAACTGCACCGGAAGAAATTGAAGGAATGAAAGGCAGTGAATGGTATAAATCTGTTTTCGACTTTTATACTTTCGAAGGTTCACTTTCCCTGAGAAATAAACTAAGAGATTGGAAGGGCGGTAAATTGGTGGTACATATAACTGAAATGCCCATTAAATGCCCTGTTGCACCACTTGAATTTGCATTTCTGGCCGACTCTTATTTTAAGCATAAGCATATGCGGGATAAAGTAGATATCACTTATGTTACCCCGCTTAGTGGCGCTTTTACCAAACCAAAAGCTACTGAAGCACTGGAGCATCTGCTTCATGAGAAGAATATAAATATTGAGAGTGATTTTGCAATTGAGCATGTAGATAATGAAAAAAAAGAAATTGTCGATTATGGCGGCAGGGCCATCCCCTTTGATATACTTGTTACTGTCCCTACTAATAAAGGAGATGAGGTGATAGCGAGGTCAGGAATGGGTGATGATCTCAATTATGTGCCAACACATAAGGCTACTTTACAATCAAAAGAGTATGCAAATGTGTTTGTATTAGGGGATGCAAGCAATATACCGGCTTCCAAGGCTGGCTCTGTTGCTCACTTTGAAGCAGAGATTCTAACCGATAATATCCTTCGTTTTGTCAAAGGAGAGCCATTAAAAGACGAATTTGACGGACATGCTAACTGTTTTATCGAAACCGGTAATGGTAAGGCATTACTGATCGACTTTAACTATACACATGAACCGGTAGAAGGGACCTTTCCGTTTCCTGGAGTAGGACCATTGAGATTATTGAAGGAAAGCAGGATGAATCATATGGGAAAACTAGCTTTCAGGTGGATTTACTGGAATGTATTATTAAAAGGAACACATATACCATTTGTTTCTGCATCTATGTCAGAGGCAGGAAAAAAATATAATTAACATTTTAAATCAACAATTATGGAAAAAACTATTGCTGGCAAATCAATTGCCGTAAACGAAGAAGGATATTTGACCGACTTCAAACAGTGGGATAAATCAGTTGGTGAAGCGCTGGCTGCAGAAGCTGAGATAAACCTGACACCGCGGCACTGGGATGTGCTGACTTACCTGCAAACCGAGCACAAGAATGAGGTGCCACTTAGTATAAGGAAAATTGGAAAGAGTGGGGTAGTGGATATAAAGGAGTTTTATCAATTATTTCCAAAGGCTCCCTTGAAAACAGCAACTAAAATTGCGGGCATTCCTAAGCCAGCCAGTTGTATTTAGTAACCTAAAAACGTATCAATCATGAGTGCAAATAATGGTGAAATTAAAAAGATGATGATCATCTTGTCAAAAGGTACACTGGAGAATGTATATGCAGCTTTTGTATTGGCCAATGGCGCCCGGATGGAGGGAATAGATGCTGAAGTTTTCTTTACCTTTTTTGGCCTGGAAGCAATTCATAAGAAAAAATTATCACACCTGCATGTGGCTACAGTTGGTAACCCCGCTATGCATATACCTACTATGCTGGGTGGCTTGCCGGGTATGGAAGCGCTTGCTTCGAATATGATGAAAAAGGAAATGGAAAAAATTGATATGCCTGATGTGCAGGAATTCCTTGATATTTTATCCGCATCGGGGGTAAAAATGTGGGCTTGTAAACTGGCGATGGATATGTTCCATTATAAGAAAGAGGATTTATTTGAAGGAGTCGAAGAGGTTATTACGGTAGGAGATTTTTATATGAAAAGTGAGGGTGAGGGAGTACACATGCTGTTTATTTGAGAAAGAGAGTTAATTATTGCTGTATCGAAGTAAGCAGTAGTTTATTCCAGTTAAAAAATAAGCGACCCGTGGTCGCTTATTTTTTTAAAGATATTTTTAATGAGGCAATTTTTCTCTAAAATACCCATAGACCCATGTGCCGACAATCGCACTTAGCAATGTAATAACGATTACCGTAGCTCCCGTACCAATTTGTGCAAATAGGGGACCGGGGCAAGCACCGGTAATAGCCCAGCCAAAACCAAATATCAGGCCTCCGTATATATTCCCTTTATTGAATTTTTTGGATACAAATTCAATTGGCTCGTTATAAATAGTTTTTATTTTAAATTTTTTGATAATCCAGACTGATATAATACCAACCGTTACCGCTGAACCAATAACGCCGAACATGTGAAAGCTCTGGAGGCGGAACATTTCCTGTATCCTGAACCAGGAAATAACTTCCGCTTTTACCAAAATGATCCCGAATAATATGCCTGCCACAGCATATTTCAGATTATACCACCAGGGGTGTTTTAATTCCGATTCGTTAAAACAAACAGCATCAAGTGAACGAACCTCGAAATCGGTATTTTCAGTTAGAAATTCATGGTGTTTCTTTTCCTGAAATTTTTCATTTATTTCCATGGTATGCTTATAATTTTAAAATGTAAGGGAGAACTATGTTAGCTACAATGAAACCACCTGTCATAAAACTGATTGTAGCGACTAATGAAGGCCATTGCAGATTAGAAAGACCCATAATGGCATGTCCGCTGGTGCATCCTCCTGCATAACGGGTACCAAAACCAACAAGGAACCCTCCTGCAACTGTCATGACAAGTCCACGGACACTTAATAATGATGGCCAGGTAAACAGGTCTTCGGGAACAAAAGAGTTATAATTGGTAATACCATATGTAGCCAGCTCAGCCTGAAGTTGTGGATTTACCTGTATGGGATCACCAGTAGTTAGCAGTTGTATTGCTATGAAACCGCCCATCAGGATACCAACCACGAAGAATAAATTCCAAATCTCTTTTTTCCAGTCATACTTGAAAAAAGAAATTTTAGCTGGTAAACAGGCTGCACAAATATGTCTGAGCGAGGATGATATGCCAAACGACTTATTACCTATCAGTAACAAGGCGGGTACCATTAGCCCTATCAATGGACCGGCTACATACCAGGGCCAGGGTTGTTTTAGAAATTCAAACATAAAATTTTATTTTAATGAACAAATTTGGTGGCGATTTTAAAACTACCCGGTGATAATTATCACCAATAATATCCTAATTATTTTTTTCAACAGTTCTCCTGGAAATTATTGGTTGGTAAGGTCCGAATTTATGCTGAGTTTCAGTAAATCCATCAGCATAGGGACCAAAAGGATGATCAAAAGGTTTTTTTGAAATATCCGGCCAGTCTTTACTCAGATCTTTTGCAGGCCTGGGCTGGCTGTTTACATAAGCGGCCACATCCCATGCTTCTTCTGTTGATAATTTCGGGCTGGCATGAGTTGCCTGGTTGAAAGGCATATTACTTTTAATATAACCAGCAAAATTGCTTAACCTGAAAAGACCAGCGCCATTGTTGTAACTATGCTCTCCCCAAAGCGGCGGATAGTCATAACTTTTGCCATTTATACTTAACTGCCCTTCTCCTTTTTCACCGTGACAGCTTTTGCATTGTGCTGTATAAACTTCTTTTCCTTTTACCGGATCTGCCGCCCTGTCAAGAAATGGCAGTTTCTCAATCCCGCTTCCAACAGGCTTTTCTCCTTTTTTTACATCTTTCCCAAGCCATTTAATATACGCATAGATGGCCTGGTATTCTTTGCTGTTGCTGTCCGGAGCAACGCCATTCAAACTTCTTTCAAAGCAGTCACTCACTCTTTTGTAGAGGCTTTCCATGCTTCCGCTACGGTCACGAAATTTCGGATAGGTAGAAAACACAGCGCTGTAATTATTGCCCCAGTTTTTTTTGCCGGCATTTAAATGACAGTTTTGACAATTCATACCGTTGGTTATTTGAGCAACAGAGCCATGCGGGCCAAAATATCTTGCTGTATGTGCCACAATATCTTCTCCATACATAACTATCTCTCTTTCTTCTCCCTGTAATTCATTATCTGTAAACAAACTTGGAGGTATCCAGGTACTATCTTTTATTGCAGCATTATAAACAGGAGTAGCTCCCTGTTTAATGGCTTTAACTATTTCTGAAATTGAAACAATAGTTATACTTATCACTATTATTGCCAGTTGCCAGTTTGATTTAATATTCTTCCACATATTTGTTTGCTTATCGGAATTCATACGTTGTTCCCTGTAATTGTGTAAGCAGTGTATGGGGTTGGTCAGTTGCAGTGGCTCTCATCTCCAGTTTTGGTGATACTGGTGAATGGGTGGCAAGGTATTCTTCTATCACCTTGTGCATTAACACACCAAGTTTTTTCGGATTCTTTACCTTTTCAATACGGCATAATGTGTCATCAGGATCACCTTCTCTTTCACAGGCCACAATGCTGTACTCTTTGCTAAGGTCTAATGTTTCACCTTTTATTTTAACCCAGTTGACTCTTTTGCCAAATTCATTTCCAATAGTGAAATTCACTTCCATACCGGCAAAGCGAACAAACCAACCGCCAAACCTTTTGGATGGATCTTTTGCAAATGCATTCTGCAGTTCTTTCTCCAGCCAATCCCAGAGTTGTTTGCCAGTTACCATCCCGGTCTTTGCTTCACTGTCTACTGGCAACATATTCCACAGAAATTCTTTGGTAATGTCGGCTTTTCCTTTTCTTGGATCAACAGCGAGCGGCTGGCAAAAACGAAAACCATTACTTAAAGCAATATCTGTTTTGAATTTCCAGTGAATGGCATCTGTGATAAGATTATCCATAGGAGTTTCCATTACAAAGTATCTTACCAATGGAGTTGTGGTCATACCAATTACTTTGGATAATTCCTTTTTAAAGGGGATCTCTGCTGTATTAATCTGAGCCAGTATTTTTTTATCTGCCGGATATTTGACCGGATCTACATCAAGCAACTGGTATTTATAACTTTTCATCTTTCCGTTTTCCACTTCTATATCAAGTTTGCCAAGGAATGAACCAAAAGCGCCACATTCCACTACTTTGGTATATTTTCCCTCGATTGGCACTCTTACTCTCTCATGTGTATCTGCCCCAAGAATAAAATCAGCACCTTCTACAGCCGGATTATTTGCCAGCCCCACTTGTTGGGCCAATCCCATATGCGTCACAATAAAAATAATACCACAGCCTTCCACATCTTTCAACAACCTTATGTATTTGGCTACGTTATAATCAGCATGTTCAAAACGAATGCCTTCACTATAAGCAGGTGATTGTCGTTTGGGAATCAGATGATCTGTATAGCCAATAAAACCAACTTTAGCGCCGGCAATATATTTTATCCAGTAAGGAGGATAGATCAATTCGCCATTGTCTGCATCATTTGTTTTATGCCACATATTAGCACAAATCTTGGCGGCGGTAGCATGTCCCATATCAAATAACATCTTCTTTTTCTTATATACTACTTCCCAGTTCCCTGGAAGGATAAGATCGTAATTAAAATCATTCAGTAGTGGTATCAACGCTTCACCTTCAGTTAATGATGCTACTGCACTGCCATGAAAATAATCACCCCCGTCAATAAGAAGTGTATTACCCGGATTTTGCTTCCTGAAATGATTGATCATGGTCTTTAATACAGCAAGACCACCTCTTCTTCTGTAAACGGGTTTCTCATTTTCCCAGAAAAATTCGTCATGGGTGTGGAGCTGCGCATGTATATCGGAGGTATAAAGTATAGAGAAACGTCCGGGCAAGCCTTCCGTTACCTCTTTGGCTAATTCACCTGTAGCGGCTATAGCTGTTGAGCCTAATGTGGATCCCATACCAGCCAGTGCAGCTTTTTTTAAAAAATCACGGCGGGAGTTGTTGTTGTTATCATTGTTTATCCATGAAGACATTGGCAATCGTTTAGGTGAAAAAATACTGAATTTAAAGTTGGTTCTATTTACCTGATTGCTACGTGACAACAGTCACATTTAGTCAATTCTTGATTTTAGTTCATTTGACCCGGAGGTTTCGCAACATTACTTTTACCGGTAAATTACTTTTTATTTGGCTACGATGAATATTTTAGTGGTACAGTTCAGAATTGGTAGTTAAAGACAAGATTCCACAGGCCCATGTCCACTTTATTGATCACATATTTATCATTATTGTATGAGTTCCCTGTTTTACTCTTATACACATAAAGGAGTTGTGATTCAAGTCCCTTCAGGATGCCTGAAAATTTATAGCGGATATCAATATTTAGCTGGTTATAAGAGGGCAGGCCGTATTTGTTAAGTGCATAATTAGTTACTTCAGGAAGTTCATAATAACCGGCTGCAATGGCAGTACTAATCCTGAGGCGGGGAATTTTATAGTTTAATTTTCCAACCACGGCATGAACATCACCCAATCCTTCATTTCTTTCTCTTGGTAAAAAAGTAAAGAAAGGGTCACGGCCCCATTCTCTTGGCATCAGGTACCTGCCATGTGCAGTAATGCGATTGTAATTCAGCGTTGTTTCCCATTTCTCATTTATCCAACCCAGTTTTGCTCCCAGTGTATACGCTTTACTCCCTTTTCTGAAATAAGTTTTTGAAGGATCTTCATTACCCCCGTCTTTCACAGCATCCTGTCTTATTATTTGGGCAGCAGCTATCAACTTTGACTTGCCAGATATAACATATTCGTAATCGGCCTGTAGCATAGCGCTATTGAAGATATTTTCTGTAAACTGATTCCAGAGTTGAAATTTCAGGTTTTTATTATGCTGATAAGTAATACCTGTCAGTACAATGCCATTACTTTTAAGGTTGCCGGCATAGCCAGATTTATTTCCGGTTTCAGTTATTCCAACCGGGTATACACCTATGGATTCACCTGCCTTATACCACCTTACAGTACTTCGTGGAGATATTCCATAGAGATAGCCGAGTTGTAATTTTATTGTTTTAGCTGGATTTATTTCTGCCCATAAGCCTTCTACTTCGGTAGGCCTCATTCTTCCATCCTGAAGATTTATAAAAGGAGTATTGATAAGTTGTTTACCAAATGTGATTGTTGAATTTTTGAGATAATATTTGATATAGAGTTCTTCCAGTCTGTCAATATCTTTTTTATTTGATGGGTCTTCAATATCAAACAACCCGGTTTCATACCGGTTCATTTGATTTGTCTTGGGATCGGGTATTGTAAGATCAGACGAGCCAATATTAAAAACGAAAAAACCGCTTACACCTATTTGAAAATTCTTGAACTTCCCTGTTTCAAATTTGATGCCTCCGCCAACTGCATGAGCATAATAATCTGTCAAATCGCTTTTATTTTCAGTAGCCATGAAATAATACCGAAAATGGCCGCTGACAGTGCCCCTCCTGAATGCAGAAAGGAGAGAGTTAGAGTCAGCTTCGATCTCTTTTTCTTTCCATAATCCGGGTTTTTCATTTACTTCCTGGTGTTGACCCAAAAGACTAAATGACATACACAGCAAAACAATTAATGTAAAAAGCTTTTTCATTCTTTTTATAATAGCGGTGAAACAAACTAAGAAGGCAGGCAGACCGTAGAAAGGATGATAAGTAAGAGATGTCAGAAACCAGCTTTAATATAACTCCAGCCTTGTTCCTGTTTGCGGACAATTTCTCCAATTCCCATTTTTACAAACCCAGCTTCGGAGATAATTGACTCCTTCGGAATCTTTCTTTCTGCCATAGTATTTTCACAGGCTATGAACTCAATCCCCATATTTTTGAAATGAGTGATTTTTTCCTGCTGTGTAGTTTTCCCTTTTGTGAGAAGATCAAGGCCCGGTCCGTGAGCTACTACTTCAATGATTACACTATCGCTCCACCCGGCTTTCAGGTGTTTCAGGTTATTCATCAATCCTTTCCATACAAGGGTGTCATTGCTGCTTAGTTGCATAATGATGCGATGTTTTGAAGGCCCAGCTGAATTAGTTTGTGCCTGGATCTGCGTACTAAACAGTATTATGGCGATTATGATAAAAAAATTCTTATACATAAGCTTGTAATTTCTAATTCCGATTATTGTTCTTTCTTTCCTTTCCAGCTGCTAAAACCTCCTTCCAGGTCATATAGTTTTGTAAAACCTGATTCTTTCATCAGTAGCATAGCTTCTTTGCTCCTTTTTCCACTACGGCAATATAAAAGATACGTTTTTGTTTTGTCCAGCACTGCAACCTGTTTCTTAAAATCCTCAGTTTTTAATACATCAATTTGCAAAGAACCGGGAATATGACCAGCAATATATTCGTCAGGTGTCCTTACGTCAAGGAGGACAGTATTCTTTTTTGTAATGAGTCGTTGAAATTTTTTCTGGGAAACAGTTTTTCCGGCACTATTTTGTTGTGCTTGCACACAAACGGTACTGCAAAGGCCTGCCAGCAGTACCCCGGTAAAAAGGATCAGCCACTTTTTCTTTATTACCAGTTGAACAGAAGACCTCATGATGCAATTTTATTTTTGAGGCTTGTCCATGGACCGCCATTATACACTTCTATGCCTGCTGACTGAAGAATACTCTTTGCCATACCGCTCCGGGCACCACTTCTGCAAACAGTAATAACTGGCTTGTTGATTTTTTTCAACTCGGCCACTTTGCTGCGGATATTGTCCAGCGGAAAATTTTTCGAGCCAGGTATATGTCCGGCTTTATATTCTCCCGGGGAACGAACATCAACAATAATAGCACCGTTGCTTACCAGTTCTTTATAATTAACCGATGTGCCACCAAATATTTTCTTTAAAAATCCAAGCATAATACATCAGTTTAGAAGGAATTGCATATCACCAAGGCCCCCGCCATTAAATACATTAGCAACTCCCTTTTGTTTTAAAATACTTACCGCCATTCCGCTTCTGTTGCCACTACGGCAATAAAGAACAATGGGATTTTTTTGTGATTTAAATTCTTCTGCTTTATAGAGAATCTCCTCCAATGGAATATTTTTCGCACCAGGGATATGCTCCATTTCAAACTCCCAGGGACTGCGCACATCAACTACTATCGTTGAAGGGCTCTTTACCAGTTCTTTTAATGTGTTCATGTATGTTATTTTTTATAATGTTTTTTTGGCAAGGTACCAATCTACCATTTCAAGCTTACTGGCTTTTCGTTCTGCCAGTGCCTCTATCGTTTTTGGTGCAGGGATAATTACTTTCTTTCCCGGCTCCCAGTCAAGCGGCATGGCCACTTTGTGTTCGTCAGATGTTTGCAGGGCTAGTAAGGTCCTTTTAATTTCAGCCATGTTACGGCCAACATTAAGCGGATAATACATTATTAAGCGAACCTTTCCTTCTGGATCAATAATAAATACAGCCCTTACTGCTGCAGTTTCACTTTCGCCTGGTTGCAGCATGCCATAAAGTTTTGATATACTCATGTCAATATCTGCAATAATCGGGAACTCAAATAGTACACCTGTTTTTTCATGTACTGCATTTACCCAGGCAATATGGGCATGAATGCTATCAATGCTCAAACCCATCAGTTTTGTGTTGTGGTTGGCAAAAAACTCTTTCTCTTTTGCAAAGCCGCTCATCTCAGTTG
Organism: Bacteroidota bacterium; assembly: GCA_029558715.1. Lineage (GTDB taxonomy): Bacteria > Bacteroidota > Bacteroidia > Chitinophagales > Chitinophagaceae > JJ008. Next base: position 12,580 of record JAKQEA010000047.1, read on the forward strand.
TACATACAGGGGTAAAATCTGCCGGGTGCGAGAATAAAATCACCCAACTTCCTTTATTGTAGTCAGAAAACTTAAGCTTGCCGGTAGTAGTTACCGCCTCAAAATCCGGAGCTTTATCGCCGATTCTTGGCATGCTTGTTATAGTATTTGCTTCCATAAGTAATTTTTTTGAATTTTAAAAATGCCGGGGATTACCCCCGGCTTCATTAACCATTAACCAACCAACAGTTATAATAGTGTCGATGGGCACACATAATCACTTGTTTTAAATTTGCCGTTTTCTTTCAATGCTTTGAAGCCACTCTTAACATCAATAAGGTTATCATATCCCCTTGCACGAAGAATTGAGTTGAAGATCATGGAGCGATATCCTCCTGCACAATGCACATAATAGGTTTTATTCTTATCGATCTGTGCCATACTCTCATTGACAAAGTCTAAAGGAGCATTTTCTGCGTCAATAATATGCTCACTCAGGTACTCGCTTTTTTTACGTACATCAAGTATGTTCACTTTTTCTTTCGTCATGGTGTCAGCTAAATCAGCGGCATCAACAGAAGCGATCTGGTCTACTTCTTTTCCGGCATTCTTCCAGGCATTGAAACCACCTTTCAGGTAACCGATAGTAAAGTCGTAACCTACCCGGGCCAATCTGGTTATTACTTCATCTTCACGACCTTCATCTGTTACTAATAATATTTCCTGTTTGATATCTGGAATCATAGCACCTACCCAAGGTGCAAACTGGCCATCAATACCGATATTGATAGAATTGGGTACAAAACCTTTGGCAAAGGTTTGCGGATCTCTTGTGTCCAATATCAAAGCACTGGTTTCATTGGCTGCTGCTTCAAAAGCATCCGGGCTTAGTGCATGCTGACCTCTTTCGAGTACTTTGTCAATACTTTCATATCCTTGTATATTCATCATTACATTCAACGGGAAATAAGCCGGAGGGGCCACTAGTCCTGTAGTTACTTCTTTAATAAACTCTTCTTTGGTCATATTGGCCCGGAGAGCATAGTTTGTTTCTTTCTGATGGCCCAATGTATCTGTAGTTTCTTTGCTCATGTTCTTACCACAGGCACTTCCGGCTCCATGGGCAGGATATACGATAATATCATCCGCCAGGGGCATTATTTTATTGCGTAAAGAATCGAACAAATAACCCGCCAGTTTATCCTGTGTCAGTTCGGAGGCTACTTTTTGTGCCAGGTCAGGACGGCCTACGTCACCGATGAACAAAGTATCACCTGAGAATAATCCTGCTTCTTTTCCATTTTCATCTTTTAACAGGTAACAGGTACTTTCCATAGTATGACCGGGTGTATGCAACACTTTCAGCGTAACATTACCTACTTTAAATTCTTCACCATCTGTAGCAATATGTGCTTCAAATGCCGGCTTTGCATTCGGGCCATATACAATCGGAGCTCCTGTTTTTTTGCTCAGATCAAGGTGACCACTAACAAAATCAGCATGGAAGTGTGTTTCAAAAACGTACTTGATCTTTGCATTGTTACGTTCGGCCTTCTGTATATAAGGCTCTACTTCACGAAGCGGATCGATAACAACAGCTTCGCCATTACTTTCTATGTAATAAGCACCTTGTGCCAGGCAACCGGTATAAATTTGTTCTACTTTCATTTAAAATGTTTTTTTTATTATTGAATATCAAATTTCGTATGCTGCTAAGTCCTGTACAGTGACATCAATCACAATCAATGACCACCGCCGCCGGGGAAGAACAATTCTTTAACAATAATGTAAACACCCATTACCAATACAAACCAGCCAAACCCTTTTTTTAGCTTATCGCCATCTATTTTTTTGCTCAGTGCATCACCAACGAAAATACCAGCTATGGCCAATGCAGTAACACTCAGTAATAATTTCCAGTCCATAGTAAAATTGGATAAATCACCCGTAAATCCGATTAAAGATTTAGCTGCTATGATCAGTAAAGAAGTTCCGACAGCCTGTTTCATAGGAAGCTTACTAAATAATACAAGAGCGGGTATGATGAGGAATCCTCCACCTGCACCAACCAGACCAGTTAAAACTCCTACGACAGCGCCTTCCAGCAGTATCATAGGGTAATTGAATTTTTGTTCTCCATTTTCTGTTTCTTGTGTTTTCTTTTTATCACGGATCATCGATACAGATGCAAAAACCATTAGAATAGCAAACAGTACCATCATCAGGATACTTTTGGTAACCACAAAATCTCCGATATTGAAAACTTCTTTCGGAATCCCGGGAACGATAAATTTCCGGGTAGCAAAAACAGCAGCAATAGATGGGATGCCGAAGATGATGGCAGTTTTCAGGTTCACCATTCCCTGCTTGTATTTTGGAACAACACCCACAAGGCTGGATGACCCCACTATGAAAAGTGAATAGGCTGTTGCTAAAACAGGCTCAACGCCAAACAAGTAAACCAATACAGGAACTGTAAGAATAGAACCACCCCCGCCAATAAGTCCAAGTGAAATACCAATTATAAGGGAAGCAATATAGCCGATGATCTCCATGTAATATTTTTTGCAAGATTAGATGAAAGACCACTTTTACAATGTGACAGAAATCACAGCGTAATCAGCTACGGCACAAGCTCAATCATATTGCGATGAAGCTTTACAAGATTTCTCTGCTCCATCTTTTTCAGCAGCCTGGAAATTACTTCTCTTGAACTGTTCAGGTCGTCGGCAATCTGCTGGTGGGAAATATCAATACTTTTTTTACCTGTTTTTTCTACATATCGTTTAAGATAAAATTCAAGACGTTCATCCATATTCCGGAAAGCGATATTATCAACTACTGATAGTATTTCATCAAAACGGTTGCGATAGGTCTGAATGACAAACTGATACCATGTTTTGTATTTATTCATCATATCATCCATTAATTGTACAGGTATCATCAGCACTTCAGAGTCTTCTTCCGCTACAGCCATTATTTCACTGGTATGCGATTGAAGGGCGCAGATCATAGAAACAGCGCAGGCCTGGCCCGGTCCAAGATAATACATGAGAAACTCACCTCCCTCCTGATTTTCACGATAGATCTTTACACGGCCTTCCAGTACAAGCGCAGTAGATTTGATATATTGCCCGGTTCTCATAATAACATCACCGGCATTGAAGCTTCGCTGTACTGCTTCTTTTTCAATAGCATTGATAAGTCCGGGTTCAAATTGGGGGAAGAGTTCTTTCCAGTTCATTTTGCAAAGTTAGGGGTCTAATATTTTTTCCATCTTCATACTTCTGCTGCCCTTGATGAGAATATGGCTGTCAGAATATTTCTGCTGTTTAAACCATTCGGTAGCCTGAACTGAGTTCTCAAATGTCAGAAAGGGGTGTTCGAATTTCAGAAAGTCGCCACCAACCAATACAACCTGCTTCCAGCGGTGATGATTTATCTCTTCGACAATTGCTTTATGTTCTTCCAGGCTTTCTTCGCCGAGCTCTGCCATGGCCCCGAGGATTAGTACTTTACTATCGGCATGCAGCTTTGCAAAGTTTTCAATTGCCAGTTTCATACTGCTGGGATTAGCATTGTATGCATCAAGAATAATTTTATTGCTGCCAGTTTCAATCAATTGAGACCGGCTGTTGGATGGAGTATAATTCTCTATTGCTTCTTTGATCTTATTATCAGGCACATTAAAGTATTTACCGATGGCAACAGCCAGTAGTACATTTGGTAAGTTATAATCACCCACTAACCTGGTTTTAATACGACCGGCCAAAGAGCCTTTAGTAATATTTACTTCGAGAAAAGGTTCATTATCCAGGGCCACTCCCTCAATATCTGCTGCAGCTGTGCCATACCTGATAATGTTTGGTATTCCCCTGCTCATTACCTTTAAATAATCATAATCCGACATCACGAAAGCAGTGCCATTGTGGGTACGTAAATAATCATAGAGTTCACCTTTCCCTTTTCTCACCCCCTCTACGCCTCCAAAACCTTCGAGGTGTGCCTTCCCACAATTAGTAATGATCCCATGAGTTGGTTGCGTATACCCGCAATAGCTGGCTATTTCTTTCTGGTGATTAGCACCCATTTCTATAACCGCTATCTCTGCGTCCTTCTTTATTTTCAGAATTGTAATTGGAATCCCGATATGATTATTCAGGTTACCTTCTGTGGTATATGTTTTATAGGCAGAAGAAAGAACAACATGTACAAGCTCTTTAGTGGTTGTCTTGCCATTACTGCCTGTAATAGCGATAACAGGAATGCTTAATTGTTCCCGGTGATACCGTGCTAACTGTTGCAAAGTGGTTAGTACATCATCAACCAGTATCGTCTTTCCGGGTACTTCATAATCGGCTTCATCAATGACAGCATACACAGCGCCGGCATTTATTGCTTGCCGGGCAAAAGTATTGCCATTAAAATTATCCCCTTTCAATGCAAAGAAAATATCGCCGGGTTTTAATTGTCGGGTATCTGTCTGTACAGAAGGATATTGTTTATAAATTTTGTAAAGGTCTTCAATAAGCATATGGCAAAAGTAAAGTAGTGGGTAATAAAAAACCCCCCGTATCCGGAGGGTTTCTAAGATTTTATTTTATCAGCTTATCTTTTTTGTCTTTTAGTTTTGAAGTGCTGGCCAGTTTTACGCTTATTACCTTCAGGGCTGCCCATACGGTTCATAGCGCAACGGAAACCAAGAGTACTTAGTGCCTGGTCTTCTTCAAGATGACGACGAGAGCCAGGAGTTAACCAATATGCTCTGTCATTCCAGCTACCACCTTTGTAAACTTTTGATTTTTCCGGGTGAATTAGCGTTGTATTAGCATAACCATAAGAAGACTGTGATAACGAGTCACCATCGAGGAAGTCGATAACATTACCTCTTTGGTAGTTTCTGCGGTTTTTGCTTTCCTCATCAGTTACAGCTACCATCTTCACACGGCCAAGACTGTCTTTCTCATATCTTGTTGAAGGATCCATAGTAGATGGATCAGCAACATATAATTTTTTGTATTCATTACCGCGGAATGGTGCCGGTTGATCATCAAAATCGAGAGAAGAAAGAGGACGGTAAGTATCTTCCACCCACTCACTAACATTACCAGCCATGTTATAAATACCAAATCCATTTGGATAGAAAGATTGAACAGGAGCAGTGTAGAAGGCACGGTCATTTAGACCACCAGCCACACCGGCATTATCACCAGAGCCTCTTTTGAAGTTAGCCAGAAAAACTCCCTGCCAGCTTCCGCGACGGGTATCACGAAGCCCGTTTACGTTTTGTGACCAGGGATAAACTTGTTTATTTGACTGTAACTCTTCCCCTCTTTTACCTTCTTTAAGGCTGGGGCGGGGGTTTTGATTGATCAAACCATAAGCAGCATATTCCCACTCTGCCTCAAAAGGAAGACGGTAGTCAGGTGAAAGAAGACCTGATTCATAAGTTGGTGCAATTGGGGGTTGTCCCTTTTTAGATTGCATAGCTTTACCGGGAGGGGCAGTGTATAACCCTAATAAGTATGATTTGGTATTAAAATTATTGTCACCCTGTTGTGCACCGGGTTTTTGATTGGCTTTATTGATATATCCTTTCTGAACCAGTGTCCCTTCGTTTACACGATCACTTCTCCAAAGACAAAAATCTTTTGCCTGTCTCCAGTTTACACCAACAACAGGATAATCGTTGAAACCAGGATGGCGGAAATAGAATTCAACCATTGGTTCATTATAACTTAACTCACTTCTCCACACCAGTGTGTCAGGCAAAGCACCTTCCAGTATTTTTGCATTAGCGGGATCAGTTGGGTCAAACACTTTTGTCAACCAGTGAAGATACTCACGGTAGTGAACGTTGGCCACTTCAGTACGGTCTATGTAAAAAGAAGGAACAGAAACACGACGGGGAATATTATTCCAGTCACCCATTACATCTTCCTCCGTTTGTCCCATGGTGAAGGTACCGCCTTCAACAAATACCAGACCCGGGCCAAGGCCCTGTTCTTTGGCCTTTGAAACCTGGAAACCACCCTGATTCTTATCATTGTAGTTCCAACCAGTTACATCGGACTTATCGTATTTCTTTTTGCCAAAAAGGCCTTTTCCTTTACAGGATGCCAGCAGCACCACACAGGATAGTAGGATTGTTAAGTTTCTCATTGTTTTTTGCATAAACCTATGAATTGGAATAATTTTAACGCCGGATGGGGTGAAATATTGCACCCTAAATAACTTTTACCTGCCGGAAATGCGAATATAGACAGTTTAGGTAAAAACGGATACGCAGAAATACCTTTTTTTAAACGGGAAATTCCCATCAGACCAATACGTTAGCACATGAAGTTGTTCCGGGATATTGTTTTGACAGGAATCCTCCTTTCAGGCTCTTTTTTAGCTCCTGCGCAACGAATTTATTCTACAAGTTCTGTACTGAGCAGCGGCAGTTGGTACAAATTAGGTGTAAAGCAAAGGGGAGTTTACAAGATTGATATTCCTTTTCTGGCCAGTCTGGGAGTAAACACTACCGGACTTTCGTCCAACTCGGTAAGATTATTTGGGAATGGTGGCGCAATGTTGTCAGAAGCAAATGCAGGACAATGGCTGGATGACCTCGCAGAAAACAGTATTCAGGTGGTAGATGGCGGCGATGGTGTCATTAATGGTACTGATTATATACTTTTTTATGCTCCGGGGCCGGATGAATGGAAGAAAGATTCGGTCAATAAAAGATTCATTCATCAAAAGAACCTTTACAGTACCGAGTCTTACTATTATTTAACTATTGGAGGGAATGGAGAACGGGTACATAATACTCCATTGTCAGGCCCTCCGGCTATTACTGTAACCAGTTTTTCTGAGAGGTTCTTTCATGAATCAGATACCATCAATTTCCTCGCAAGCGGTAAGGAATGGTATGGGGAGGAATTTACCAACGCTCCGGGAAAAAGTTTAACAAGAACATTTACCGTTACTATTCCTGACATTCTTGTTAATACACCTTTATTACTGCAAAGTAATTGTGTAGCAAGATCAGTAGGTACCAGCAGCCGTTTTGATATTAAAATAAATGACCAGCCAGCGGGACAGCAACTCATTAATTCAGTTGGTGGTGGTCAGTATGATTTGTTTGTACAGCCTTCAACAGTATTATTATCCTCGACGGCTTCTCAAAGTAATGTCAGCATTAACTATACTTATGTGCCGGGAAGTTTTAATTCGCAGGGATGGCTTAACTGGTTTGAAATTTTTGCCAGGCGGAATTTGTCAATGAATGGAGTAGATCAGTTATTGTTCAGAGACTGGTTAAGTGTAGGGAATACTAATGCAGAATTTATCGTAAAAAATGCCACCTCTTCTACCCAGGTTTGGGAAGTTACCGATCCTTTGCACCCTTCACGAATGATAGGAGCTCTTTCAGGTACTGAATTCAGGTTTGTAAATGATTGTTCCCGCTTGAGAGAGTATATAGCTTTCAATAATAGTGCCTTTTTAATTCCTGCGGGAATAGGGAGAATCAACAACCAGGACCTGCACAATACTTCGCCAGCAGATTTTTTAATTGTCACCCATTCATCTTTATTGCCGCAGGCACAAAGGCTTGCACAATTTCATCAGCAGAAAAATAGCTTACGGGTGGTTGTAGCGACAACTGAACAGGTATTTAATGAATTTGGCAGCGGCTCTCCGGATCCTACCGCCATTCGGGACTTTGTAAAAATGTACCATGATAAGTATGGCACTAATACAGTTGATAAACTAAAATACTTATTGTTATTCGGAGATGCCTCCTTTGATTATAAGGACAGAATAAATAACAATACGAATCTTGTTCCTTCGTATCAAAGTGTTTTTTCTACCGATCCTCTGTCAACTTATGCCTCAGACGATTTCTTTGGATTTTTGGATGACAACGAGGATATCAATTCCGGGCTGGTTATTAATTACCTGGATATCGGAATTGGCCGTGTGCCGGCGAAAAACACAGCCGAAGCCAAAAATTTTGTAGACAAAGTAGAAGCTTATTTTGCCCCTGAGAGTTTTGGTCCCTGGCGAAATAATCTCACTTTTATTGCAGATGATGAAGATGATAACCTTCATTTGCAGGATGCCGAGACAATAACTACAACCGCATCATCGGCAGGAGCGGTGTTTAATCAGCGAAAAATATACCTGGATGCTTATCAGCAGGAGAGTGGGGCAGGGGGAAGCCGTTATCCGCAGGCCAATCAGGCTATTAATAACCAAATTTATAATGGTACTCTTATCTGGAATTATAATGGTCATGGCGGTTCAAGGAGACTGGCAGAGGAAACTGTACTGGATCAGGATATAGTGAACGGCTGGAGCAATACCAACCGGTTGCCATTGTTTATTACTGCTACCTGCGATTTTGCACCGTACGATAATCCAACAATAAACTCTATAGGTGAAAATATTTTGCTGAGGCAAAAAAACGGGGCTATCGCACTGATGACTACAACAAGGCTTGTTTTTGCATTCAGCAACCGGGTAATGAATAATAATTACGTCCAATTCGCTTTACTGCCTGATGCGAACGGCAAATACAGAACACTTGGGGAGGCAGTAAAAGAAGCAAAGAACTATACATACCAGACTTCAGGGGATATAGCCAACAACAGGAAATTTACATTATTGGGTGACCCTGCCATGTCACTTGCGTTTCCTTCTCTGGGAGTAAGGGCAACAAGTGTAAACGGTATAGCCGTTTCACAGGCCGATACATTAAGTACTGCTGAAAAAATTGTAATCGAAGGTGAAGTCATCGACATTTCGGGCAATGTATTATCAGGATTTAATGGTAATGTTTATCCGGTTGTTTTTGATAAATTTCAAACAATAAATACGCTTGGCAACGACCCCGGTAGCCCGGTTACCAGTTTTCAAACGCAAAACAATATTCTTTTTAAAGGTAAAGCATCGGTACAGAACGGGAGGTTTACATTCTCTTTCAAAGTGCCAAAGGATATTAATTTTCAATATGGTTTCGGGAGACTTAGTTTGTATGCTGAAAACGGTACACAGGATGGCAGTGGTCTTTTTACCAATTTTGTGGTTGGGGGAACCGGAAGTGGTATCAACAACGATAATGAAGGACCGGAAATAAAGGCCTGGTTAAATGATGAGCAATTTGTAAATGGCGGGCTTGCTAATCAAAAACCGGTGTTACTTGTTAAGCTTATCGATTCTTCGGGAATAAATACAACTGGTACCGGCATAGGCCATGATATTGTGGCTACATTAGATAACGATAACAACCAGTATTTCATCCTTAATGATTATTACCAGGGTGAACTAAATAGTTACCAGCAAGGTATGGTGCGGTTCCAGCTTCCCGAATTACCTCCGGGCCCACATTCAATTAAGATCAAAGCATGGGATGTATTGAATAATTCCAGTGAGATTACATTGGATTTTATTGTTGCAAATGATGCTGAGTTGGAGCTTAGCCATGTCTTGAACTACCCCAATCCTTTTACTACCAATACCCGTTTTTGGTTTGAGCATAACAAACCTGGGCAACAATTACAGGTACAACTCCAGGTAATGACGATAACAGGCCGTATAATAAAGACGATCATCGAAACAGTAAATTCTTCCGGAAATCGTGTCTCCGACATTCTCTGGGATGGAAAGGATGAGTATGGCGACAGGCCCGGCAGAGGGGTGTATTTATATAAAATCCGGGTAATATCATCAGATAAAAAGACAAAAGAAGTGTTGGGTAAGCTGGTAATTTTATGAAAAACCGGAATTTTGCACCTCAAAAAGAAATTTTAACAATAAAATCGAAAAGAAGACGTTTTTTCAGAAATTTGCCCGTTGGCTGACGCCTTCCGGGAACCTAAAAACCGTTGAGTACCACCTAAAATCGACAATTTTTTCGTTTCAGATAAAATTCTCTATTTTAGTTTTGTATTTATTCAAAAGCTCTATATTTACACCATTATTAAAAAATTTCTAATGAGACCAACTGCTTTAAAACTAACTGCCGGAATCCTGCTTTTTTGTGGATTGTCATCTGCTGTAAAAGCTCAGGTAGAACCAATTAACGTTGTTACAACTGCTGTTCCTTTCCTTCGAATTTCACCAGATGCCCGTTCGGGCGGTATGGGAGAACTTGGTGTTGCCACTTCTCCTGATGCTTATTCAGGTTTATGGAATATCGGTAAAGTAGCTTTCAATCAATCAAAAGGTGGAATAGGTGCTACTTATACACCATGGCTGAAAGATCTTGTAAATGATGTTTATCTCGCTACACTTTCCGGCTACTACAAATTCGATGAAAACCAGGCATTTTCTGGTTCTGTTCGTTACTTTAGTCTTGGTAATATTACTTTTACCGATAATCTGGGTAACGACTTTGGTAGTTTCCGCCCCCGTGAATTTGGTATCGATGTAGGATATTCCCGTAAACTTTCAGCAAAAAGCGGTGTAGGTATCGCTTTGAAATACATCAACTCAAATCTTGCTGGCGGTACTACTGTAGGTAGCACTACTTACAAAGCAGGTAGCGCTGTAGCAGCTGACCTGGCATACTATCATGATGGCAAGAAGCCTACAGGTAGTGGTTGGGCCTGGGGTGCAGTTTTGTCTAACCTCGGTTCAAAAATTTCTTATACCGATAATGCAGATGCTAAGGATTTCATTCCTGCAAACCTCGGACTTGGCGCTAACTATACCAGCAAATTCAATGATGTTAATTCAATCTCTTTCGGTGTTGAGGTTAATAAATTATTAGTACCAACTCCTCCTACTGACCCTGCTACTCCTCAGCAATTAGCAGATTATAGAAGTAAAGGTGTAGTCGGAAGCTGGTTCAGTTCTTTCGGTGATGCTCCTGATGGCTTCGGCGAAGAGCTGAAAGAATTCCAATTGTCATTGGGTGCTGAATACTGGTACAATAACCAGTTTGCCCTGCGTGCCGGATATTTCTATGAGAACAAAAACAAAGGTAACCGCCGTTATTTTACAACTGGTTTAGGTCTTAAGTACAATGTTTTTGGTTTCAACTTTGCCTACCTTATTCCAACAGGTGCTGGAGTAAGTCGTAATCCGCTTTCAAACACTCTTCGTTTCTCTGTATTGTTTGACCTCGACGGTAGTGCTAAAGCAACAAAATAATAAATTTTCTTCTTTTCAATATTTAGAGTCCCGGTAAAGCACCGGGACTTTTTTTATGTACCATGCAAATAGTAAGAGGCATTTCGTAAGGTAAGATGGCTTTTGATGATATTTGTAAAAAGAATTGATATGTCATATCGTATAGGATCAGGAGTAGATTTTCATCAGCTGGCAGAAGGCAGAGAGCTTTGGATAGGGGGGGTCAAAATTCCTCATCATAAAGGTGCGTTAGGGCATAGCGATGCAGATGTGCTTTTACATGCTATCTGTGATGCGTTATTGGGGGCTTTAAGCCTCGGAGATATCGGCGTTCATTTTCCAAATACTGACCCTGCATACAAGAATATTGATAGTAAAATATTATTGCAAAAAACAATTGCTTTAATACACCAGGAGGGTTTTGTTGTGGTAAATGTGGACAGTACTCTTTGCCTTGAAGCCCCTAAAATAAAATCCTATGTACCGGAAATGCAAAAGATCGTAGCAGATATATTAGGAGTTGAGAGAAAGGATATTTCTGTAAAAGCAACCACAACAGAACAAATGGGGTTTGCAGGAAGAGAGGAAGGGCTAATGGCCTATGCCACTGTGTTGCTCCGCAAAAAGGCATAGTAACGTTACTGATACTTATCTTTGCGGCATGGCCGGAATTGAAGTAAGAATTATTAATCAATCATCTAATCCTTTGCCGGCTTATGCAACAGCTGGTTCTTCAGGAATGGATATCAGGGCTAACCTGGATGTCCCTTTTACTTTAAAACCATTTGAGAGAATACTGGTGCCTACGGGACTGTTTATCGAGTTACCCGAAGGTTATGAAGCGCAGATTCGTCCAAGAAGCGGCCTGGCAATCAAGCAGGGGATTACTTGTCTGAATACTCCCGGCACTATTGACGCAGACTACCGGGGCGAAATTAAGATTATCTTAATCAACCTTTCAACAGAAGAACAGGTCATTCAGCATGGAGATCGTATAGCACAAATGATTTTTCAAAAGGTAGAGAAATGTACCTGGAATGAAACGGACAAATTAGCATTCACAGAAAGGAATGATGGAGGATTCGGCCATACAGGTAAGCAATAAAGGCGTTTAATTATGATCAGATTTCCAATTGTTTTTATTTTATTTACCTGCTTGCTTTGCTCCTGCAAGGATACCCGGAAGATTCAATCGGCCATAGTAAAAAAAGATTCTGTAGCAATTGTCACCCCTCCGGTTTACAATGGCAAAGAAGACTCACTTGCTTTTATAAGAGAAAGTTATAATCATATTCTTAATCATAAAATTGACTTTACTACTTTTTCGGCAAAGATGGATGTAGATTATGATGACCCAGATGGTAAGAAGATGGATGTAAATGCTCAGATCAGAATGTATAAAGACAGTATAATCTGGGTATCCATTACTGCGATATTAGGTATCGAAGGGTTGCGGGCATATATAACCCCCGATTCTGTCAAGTTGCTCGACAAGCAAAACAAGATTTACATTGCCCGCAGTGTAGCTTACTTACAGGAAATAACAGCTTTGCCCCTGGATCTCCCTTCCCTGCAGGACTTACTTATAGGAAACCCGGTGTTCCTTGATTCTAATATTACATCATATAGTAAATCAACCGGATCCGTTTCTTTACTTGGAATAAACGAAATATTCAAAATGCTGATTACGATAAGCGATCCGGAGAAACTCTTACAGAGCAGTAAGCTGGATGATCTTGATGAGCAGAGAAACAGGACCAGTTATCTTACTTATTCTGATTACGAGACAAAGAAGGGAGTAGCTTTTTCCAAAAAAAGAACCATTACAGTATCGGAGAAAAAAAAGCTTGGTATTAAGCTGAATTTTAAGCAATATGAATTTAATGAAACGTTAAGTTTCCCCTTTAATGTGCCGAAAAATTATAAGTCTGAATAGCCGGATAAAATTTATTTTGCATATTGCCGTTATCATATATCATTCCGCACCCTGTTTTTTTAACCCATATCCCATTTAGTATGAGAAAAAAAATAGTCTTACCGTTATTGTTCATTGGATTTGCCACTTTAATTTATGGTCAACCCGATCAGGATAAATCACAGCTGGAGAAAGAAAGGCAGGAAATTCAACGGGAATTGAAAGAAATACAGAGTATGTACAATAAGGTAAAGGGGCAAACAAAGCAAACCCTTGGCCAGTTGAATATGTTAAACCGGAAAATAAACCTGCAGGAACAATATATTGGTACCATTAATAAAGAACTAAGGTCCATTGATGATGATATTTATCTCAGTGAACTGGAAATCTACCGTTTGAATAAGCAACTGGATACACTGAAAACACAGTATGCCAGGACAATTGTATACTCATATAAGAACAGGAGTAATTATGATTACCTGAACTTTATTTTTTCTGCCGGCAGTTTCAATGATGCCATCAAAAGGGTAGCCTACCTGAAAAGCTACAGGGCATACAGGGAAAAACAGGTGAGTACAATATTAGAAACACAGCAATTAATAGCTCAGCGCAAACGGCAGCAATTGGTCAGAAAAGATCAAAAGAATGTTGCATTGCAAAGCCAGACCAAACAGGTGCAGGAACTGGCAGTGCAGAAAAAGGAAAAAGATGCAGTGGTCTCGCAACTAAAATCAAAAGAAAAGGAATTGCAGGGGCAAATAGCTTCCAAGAAGAAAAGAGACAGGGATCTTCAAAATGCAATTACCGCCATAGTAAGAAGAGAAATTGAAGCTGCGAAGGCTAAAGCTAAAGCGGAAGCTGATGCAAAGAGAAAGGCTGATGAAATTGCAGAAAAGAAAAACCCCGAGAAACCTTCAACTACAACAGGTCCCGCTACTACCCCTGCTACAACTGGCGCCACCAGCAAAAGAAATGAAGTAACGAAGAAACCTGATAGTTATCTTGATCTTAATGCAAAAGATGTGGCTTTAAACACCAGTTTTCAGGCTAATAAGGCAAGACTCCCCTGGCCGGTTGATAACGGAGTGGTAACGCTTAGGTTCGGTAATAATAAAATTGAAAATACCCTGTTGACATTTGATAATCCCGGTCTTACTATAGCAACGCCTTCTTCAGGAGTAGCTGTAAAAGCAGTATTTGACGGCGAGGTAAGTGGCGTCTATAACCTTGGAGATGGCATGGCTATTACCATCAGGCATGGAAAATATTTTACTACTTACAGTAATTTATCCGGAGTAACTGTATCAAAAGGGGCAACAGTTAAAACCGGACAGCAGATAGGAAGGGCCGGAAAAGACGATGATGGCAATGGAGGACAGGTTGATTTCATTCTTATGATTGAAACAAAAAATATTGATCCCTTGCCATGGCTGCGTCGTTGATAGTATAACTGTGAAAAATCAACATATTACAAAGCCACGAATTTTCGTGGCTATGTTGTTATAGAAATTTTTCATATAATTTTTCGTATAGGGGTACGATATTATGTATATCAAATTTCTTTGCATGTGCCGCGGCTCTTTCCTTAAACCCTTTTAATATCTCATCATTCTGCAAGATGGATAAAGCCTGCTTGCTCATAGTGTCTACTTCGCCTACATCAGCCATATAACCTGTTTCTCCCGGAATATTTATTTCGCCAAGGCCACCTGCATTGGTAGAGATAACCGGTACACCGGCCGCCATTGCTTCCAACGCAGCCAAACCAAAACTCTCATACTCTGATGTTAGCAGGAAGAGGTCTGCGATTGCAAGTATATCTTCCATTTGTTCCTGTTTGCCCACAAAGCGTATCTCATCACATACTCCCAGTTCGCGGCTCAGATCTTCCGCTGTACTTCTTTCTGGTCCGTCGCCAACAAATAATAGCTTTGAGGGTATTTGTTTATTCACTTCTGCAAAGATCTTTACCACATCCTGTACTCTCTTTATTTTCCTGAAATTGGAGGCATGGAGAAGGATTCTTTCTCCATTTGGGGCTATTACTTTTCTGAATGCATCAATCGGTTTTCTGCTGAAACGGCTAACATCAACAAAATTGACAATTACTTCGATCTCTTTCGTGATATGAAAATGCTTGAATGTCTCATCCCGGAGATTTTGTGATACAGCCGTGATAGCATCGCTTTCATTAATGGAAAAAGTTACTACAGGTGCATAGGTTTTATCTCTTCCAACCAACGTTATATCTGTTCCATGCAGAGTGGTGATAACAGGAATATTCTTACCCTCTTTTTTTAAGATCTGCTTGGCCATATAAGCTGCTGATGCATGAGGAATGGCATAATGCACATGCAGCAGATCAAGATCATTGTTTTTGATTACATCCACCATAGTACTGGCCAGTGCTGTCTCATAAGGAGGATAGTCAAACAACGGATAGGTAGGCACCTGTACTTCATGATAAAGTATATTGGGCGTAAACCCACCTAATCTTACAGGCTGCTGATAAGTAATAAAATGAACGAGGTGGCCTTTCTGGGCCAGGGCTTTACCCAGTTCTGTGGCCAGCACACCTGAACCTCCAAACGTAGGGTAGCAAACAATACCAATTTTCATAATTCAAAAATTCAAAGGACGTCTAAGGTAACGGTTTTAGACGGGTTTGGTTTACCACTCATCTTAAATAATTATCTTCATTTCTGATTTCAATTAGTTTTAATAAAATTCAGGCTCATGCGAAAACTACCATTTCTGTTATTGTTTGCTTTTACTGTTCAAATTTCCTTTGCCCAGACGGAAGACTCAATTTTCATTAAGCGTATTTCAGATGAAATACTGACAAATGGAAAGGCCTATGAGAACCTGAGGCATTTAACAAAAAAAATAGGTGCAAGACTGGCAGGCTCACCCGGTATGGTAAAATCAGAACAGTGGGGACTGAAAGTTATGCAGGAAAGTGGTGCACATAAAGCCTGGATGCAGGAATGTATGGTGCCGCATTGGGTGAGGGGCGGAAAGGATATTGCCAGCGCTGCCTACATACCTGAAAGGGGGGAAGTAAAAAGCGGCCCTTATCCAACATCAGTTAAGAAAGAACTGGATATAATTGCGCTTGGCAACTCTGTAGGTACAGGCAACAATACTCTTACAGAACAAGTAGTATTAGTTAACTCTTTTGATGAACTGGAAAAAAAGAAGGAAGAAGTAAAGGACAAGATTGTTTTTTATAATTATAAGTTCAATCCAACTTATATTAATACATTTTTATCTTACCGGGATGCTGGGCAATACCGTGGGCAAGGTCCAAGCCGTGCAGCAAAGTATGGAGCAAAGGCTGTAATTGTAAGAAGCATGAGTCATGCTGCCGATAATCATCCCCACACCGGAGCAATAAGATATGACAGTGCTTACGCAAAAATCCCGGCTGTTGCCATTGGACTGCAAGACGCTGACTGGTTGAGCGAGCAATTGCAAAAGCGAAATGTGATGGTAACTCTTAAAACAAATGGCCATTTCCTGCCCGATACAATCGGACATAACATTATTGGAGAATTAAGAGGTACAGAATTTCCCGATGAAATAATTACTGTTGGTGGCCACTTAGATAGCTGGGATAATTGTGAAGGCGCCCATGATGATGGGGCCGGCTGTGTACAGACAATTGAAATGCTCAGGGCATTTAAAGCCATTGGATATAAACCTAAGCGAACAATTCGTTTTGTGTTATTTGCAAACGAAGAAAATGGTTTAAGAGGTGGAAATAAATATGCTGAGGAAGCAAAAGCAAAGAATGAAAAACATATTCTCGCTATGGAAAGTGATGCTGGTGGGTTTACGCCGAGGTCATTGGGCTTTAGTGGAAGCGATGTACAATATGAAAAAGTACTTTCCTGGAAAGCATTGATAGCTCCTTATGGCTGCACAGAAATTAATAAAGGCGGCGGCGGTGCTGATATTGGTCCTTTAAACAGAGCTTTAAAAACACCAACGGCCAGCCTGAATCCTGATAGCCAACGCTACTTTGATATTCACCATGCCCGGAGTGATGTATTCGAAGCAGTAAACAAAAGGGAACTTGAATTGGGTGCGGTGAATATGGCTGCCTTTATATACCTGGTTGATAAATATGGCTTGTAGAAGTCATTTAAGCAGGCTGTTAATGGCAGCCTGAACAGTTGCGAAAGGAAATGAATTGATCGTCTTTTGCATCTGTTTTCTTATTTCTGCTGTACAAAGATTACCTGTGCTGCCTTCATGTGTGTGGTTGATATTGGTATTATAAGTGAATTTTCCTGCTTCAATATCCAATCCCACTTTTTTATAGGCATCTCTGAAAGGCATTCCGTCATTAACCAGTTTATTCACTTCTTCCACACTGAAGAGGTATTTGTATTTCTCATCGGAGAGGATATCTTTTTTGATTTCAATATTCGACAACATTAGTCCTGTCATTTCAATGCAATCACCAAGTATTTTAAATGATGGAAACAAATGCTCTTTCAGTAACTGAAGGTCCCGGTGATAACCAGAAGGAAGATTAGTGGTCATCATAATAATCTCATTGGGTAGTGATTTGATTCGATTGCAATGTGAACGGATCAATTCAAATACATCCGGGTTCTTTTTATGCGGCATGATACTGCTGCCGGTGGTCAATTCTGCAGGGAAACTAATAAATCCGAAATTCTGGTTCAGGTACAGGCAGGCGTCCATACTTAGCCTTGCCAGTGTGTCGGCTACATTTGCCAGCGACTGGGCTACGATTCGTTCAGCTTTACCTCTTCCCATTTGTGCATACACAACATTATAATTCAAATCTTCAAAACCAAGCAGTTTTGTGGTAATGCTTCGGTTGATTGGAAAAGAGGAGCCATAACCTGCCGCAGATCCTAAAGGATTTTTATTGACAACATCATAAGCTGCTTTTATGGTTATAATATCATCAACTAAGCCTTCTGCATAGGCACCAAACCATAGGCCAAATGAGGAGGGCATGGCTAATTGCAAATGTGTATAACCGGGTAACAGATGGTCTTTATACTTTTCGCTTTGTGTTTGGAGCAAATCAAAGAGCGGTTGAATTTTTTTTACCAATTCTTCCAATTCATTCCGGAGAAACAATTTTACGTCAACAAGCACCTGATCATTGCGGCTGCGGGCAGAATGTATTTTTTTGCCTGTGTCGCCCAATTTTTGCGTCAACAATAACTCTACTTGTGAATGAATATCTTCCACATCCTCCTGTAGTTTGAATTCCCCTCTTTGTATCTGTTGATAAATATTCTTTAGTTCTTTCTGTAATTGCGATAATTCATCTTTGGTCAGTAATCCAACTGATTCCAGCATTTCTATATGAGCCAGTGAGCCAAGTACATCAAATGCAGCCAGGTATATATCCATCTCCCTGTCTTTTCCAACAGTAAATGTTTCCACTTCCTTTAATGAGGTTTTATCTTTTTGCCACAATTTCATACTACCTGGTTTAAAAGCTGTATATATAATTCAATTCCCTGCTGTATTTCGTTGATATAAATATACTCATTGGCTGTATGACTTCTGGCAGAATCTCCCGGACCCATTTTCAACGCTGGAAAAGGCATTAATGCTTTGTCTGAAGTAGTAGGGGAGCCATAGTAAGTTCTGCCAAGATTTAATCCTGCCTTCACTAAAGGATGGTCTAAGGCAATTGAGGTAGAACGTAGTCTTGTGCTCCTTGGATTTACCTCACACAGAACATTGGCTTTAATAATATCAACCACTTCTTCAAAGCTGTATAATTCATTTATCCTTGTGTCCACTACAAATTTGCATACAGCCGGAACAACATTGTGTGCTTTATTTTCTGTTTCAATAACTGTTACATTCATCTTGGAAGGTCCAAGAAGGTCAGATACTTTTTCGAAATGAAAATTTTGGAACCATTCAATATCCTTCAACGCTTTGTAAATGGCATTTTCACCTTCATTGCGGGCAGCATGTCCTGCTTTTCCATGACTGATGCAATCCAGCACCATTAACCCTCTTTCAGCTACAGCCATTTGCATCTGTGTAGGTTCGCCAACAATGGCACAGTCAATCGTTGGTAAGTAGGGTAGTGTATATTCTATACCACCAGTACCGCTGATCTCTTCTTCAGCAGTAGCAGCAATTATAATATTATATTTTAAATCCTGCTTGTCGTAGAAATAAAGAAAAGTAACTATCAGTGAAACCAGGCAACCACCGGCATCATTACTTCCGAGACCAAAAAGTTTTCCATCTTCAACAACAGGCGAGAAAGGGTCTTTGGTATATTGGAAATTGGGTTTTACTGTGTCGTGATGAGAATTAAGGAGGATTGTTGGTTTTTTCTCATCAAAATATTTGTTTAGGGCAAATACATTATTGCCAACTCTTGTATGTTCAATCCCCTTTGCTCCTATGAAGCGGCAGAGTATTCCGGCTGTCTGGTCTTCTTCTTTGCTGAATGAAGGAGTAGCGATCAGTTCTTTCAACAACTCAACTGCTTCGTTTTGTAATATGTAAATTTCTTTATTCATTTATTATTGTCGTTCCTGAAGAGCCATTGATCAGTTCTTTCAGATTTTCTGCTTTGCCAATGATTACTTTATCAACGCCACTTTTCAGAGCGGCAAATGCATTATCCAATTTTGGGATCATGCCCGCAAATATTTTATTTTTTGACTTCAATTGCTGGTAATTAGATGGTTTTATTTCCGGAATGACTGTTGTGTCATCATTGGCATCCAGCAGCACACCACTCTTCTCAAAGGAATAGATAAGCTGGACATCATAGAGCTCACTCATTCCCCTGGCAATCTCCTGGGCAATGGTATCTGCATTCGTATTCAGCAGCTGTCCCTGCTGATCATGAGTAATGGGTGCAAACACAACTGCAATATTCTTCTCCAGCAGGCCGCTGATAAGTTCAGTATTGATCGCATCCACATCACCTACAAATCCATAATCGAGGACAGGGTGTTGCCTTTTATGCGCCAGTATTGCATCACCATCTGCCCCGCAAAGACCCATTGCATTACAATTATTGGCCTGTAGTCCTGCGACAATATTCTTATTAATGAACCCGGCATAGACCATCGTAACAATTTTCAGCGTCTCCGCATCGGTAATTCTTCTGCCATCAACCAATTGTTGTTCGATACCTAACTTCTCGGCCAGCCTGGTGGCAAGTTTACCGCCACCGTGTACCAATATCTTTTTTTCTTCGATAGAGGCAAATTCTTTTAAGAATGAAGCCAGCTTCGCTTCATCATCAATGATGTTTCCGCCAATTTTTATGACATATAGTTTAGCCATTGCTTCTTAGTATCTCAGCCAGTACTGCCTGTGCAGCCCAAACTCTGTTTGATGCTTCTTGTGTAACAATACTATTAGGGCCATCCAGAATTTCGTCACTCAGTTCCACATTTCTTCTTACTGGCAGACAGTGCATCACTTTCGCATTGTTGGTCAGCTCCAGTTTTTTATTGGTCAGCATCCATTTTGGATCGCTTTCATAGATCTTTCCGTAATCATTATAAGTGCTCCAGTTCTTTACATAAACAAAGTCTGCATCTTTCAATGCTTCATTTTGATTATGAGTAATGATAGCCCCTTTTGTAAATTCCTCACTCAGCTCATAATCCTCAGGATGAGTGATGACAAACTCTGCTTTGCCCCATGCATTTACCCATTGAGAAAAACTATTGGCCACACATTGGGGTAGCGGTTTTACATGCGGAGCCCATGTCAGCACAATCTTTGGTTTGCTCACAATCCCGGAAGGAGAGTTTAGCAAAGCCTCCCGGATGGTTATAATATCAGTTAATGATTGCAACGGATGAAGTGTTGCACTTTCCAGGCTTACTACAGGGATACCAGCATATTTAATAAACTGTTTAATGTACAGTTCACTATAGTCATCATCCCTGTTTTTTAGTGAAGGAAATGTTCTGATGGCAAGGATATCAAAATACTTTCCAAAAACGGGTGCTGCATCTTTAACATGTTCAACCGTTGTACCACTCATAATGGCTTCTTCTTCAAATTCAAGCATCCATCCTTCGCTTCCTACGTTAAAGATAATGGGTTCCATTCCCAGGTTTTGCGCAGCGATTTGTGTACTCAATCTTGTTCGCATACTGGGATTGAGAAATAAACAACCAATACGTTTATTGGTTCCGAGTGATTTATCTGTGAATGGATTTGCTTTATAAGCCAGGGCCTTTTGCACCAGGGCATCAATATTATTTACATCATGAACAGATACAAAATTTTTCATTCTTAACTGACGGGATTAGGTGTAGAAACCAGGTTGTGTATTTCTTCTTTTATAGACTCGATGAATTGTTCAGCGTCTCTTTTCTTCAATGCCAGCGAAGGAAGCAAGCGGATTACATTTGGTTTGGCTTCCCCTGTGAAAATTTTCTGATTCCACAAGAGATTCTTTTTGAGATCCTTTAATTCTTCCGGTACGTCAAAGCCAATCATAAGTCCCCGGCCTCTCACATTTTTTAATTGGAGAATTGACCCAAGTTCATCCCTGATGTATTTACCAACCATCACTGCATTACCCATCAATTTATCTTCTTCAATAATTTCCAGTACGGCTAATGCTGCAGCACAGGCCAGGTGATTACCACCAAATGTAGTGCCCAACTGAAAATGTTTGGGTTTAATATGCGGAGCAACAATGATACCGGCGACAGGGAAACCATTACCCATGCCTTTCGCCATAGTATAGATATCTGCGTTCACCCCGGCGAAATCATGACTGAAAAATTTGCCGCTTCGGCCATAACCACATTGCACACTGTCAGCAATATATACTGCGCCATTTTCATCACAATGGGAACGTATTTTTCTCAGGAACGAATCGTCAGCTACATTGATACCTCCCACTCCCTGGATTCCTTCGATAATAACAGAGGAAATCTCTTTGCCATTTTCTTTGAAACATTCTTCTAATGCATCCTCATCATTGAAGGGAAGAAAGATAACATTCCCGGTTTCGTTTATAGGTGCGACATAATTTTTATTGTCTGTCACAGCAACAGCAAGTGATGTCCTTCCATGAAAGGATTTACTGAATGCAACGACTTTTTTTCTTCCATTGTGAAAACTGGCAAGTTTCAATGCATTTTCATTTGCTTCGGCTCCGCTGTTACAGAGAAACAGCTGGTAATCTTCTTTACCGGAAACCTTTCCCAATTTTTCTGCCAGTTGCTGTTGCAGAGGAATACGGATTGAGTTAGAATAAAAAGCAATCTTTTCCAGTTGTTCCTCTATGCGTTTCACCCAATGCGGATGAGTGTGACCAATACTGATCACCGCATGGCCACCGTACAAGTCAAGATACTGCTCGCCTTTATCATCCCACACATAGGAGCCTTTGGCTTTTACTATTGTGATTTCATTGATCGGGTAAACATCGAAAAGATTCATTAGTATAATTTAGAAGTAATTCGCCTTGAGTTTAAGCCCTGAAGTTTCATCTACACCAAATAGCAGGTTCATATTTTGAACGGCCTGTCCGCTGGCTCCTTTTAACAGGTTATCAATAGCAGAATGGACAACCACCTTGCTTCCGGCTTTCTCCACTTGTAAAATTGCTTTATTGGTATTTACTACCTGCTTTAAAAAAATTGGTTCTTTACTCACATGGGTAAAAGGATGACCAGCATAAAAAGTTGAGTATAGTACATTTAATTCTTCAATACTTAAATCACAATGGGTAGTGGAACTGATAAAAATACCCCTGGTAAAATCACCTCTCCAGGGAACGAAACTCAGGTCAATGTCGTTTTTGGGTTGAAGGTGTAAAAGGGATTCACCAATTTCTCCCAGGTGCTGATGGGTTAATGTCTTATAAGCCTGGATATTATTTGCCCTCCAGCTAAAGTGAGAAGTGGTTGACAAAGACTGACCGGCGCCTGTCGAACCGGTGATACCTGTTGTATATATATCCTTTAATAAACCGGCTTTTGCCAGTGGTAATAGCCCTAATTGTATGGCTGTAGCAAAACAACCAGGGTTGGCAATATTATTGGCTGTTTTGATTTTATCCCTATTCAATTCTGGGAGTCCATACACAAATTGCCTGTTACCAATAGATGATTGAGCTTCAAGTCGGAAATCATTAGCAAGGTCAATGACTTTTATTTTGTCTGAAATCTTGCTTTCTGTCAGAAATTTCTTTGACTCTCCATGTCCCAGGCAAAGAAATAGCACATCAATATTATCACTCAACTTATCTGTAAAAGTCAATTCTGTGTCACCAATCAGATCCTGGTGAACAGAATGGATCGGTTTGCCGGCATTACTCCGGCTATGAATAAAAGAGGCCTCCACACCGGGGTGATTTAACAACAGCCGTATTAATTCACCTCCGGTGTAGCCTGCACCTCCGATTACACCTGCTTTAATTTTTACCATCCGCATCAGTTTTTACCAAATGATAAATGGATGTCTGGTTGCCAAAAATCTTGCTGAAGCCTCTCACATCATCACCGGTAAAGCCGGTATTCATCTCGCCATATTTGCCAAACTTGCTGTTCATCAGGTCGTATTTACTTTCAATACCAATTACCTGGAAACGATAAGGCATCAGTTGCACAAAAACATCACCTGTTACATTTTGCTGGCTATTTTGCAGAAATGCTTCAATATCTCTCATCACCGGGTCGAGTATCTGGCCTTCATGCAGCCAGTTTCCATAGAATTGTGCCAATTGATCTTTCCACTGCAACTGCCACTTGGTCAGTACATGTTTTTCCAATGCATGATGTGCTTTTAAAATAACCATCGGGGCTGCTGCCTCAAAACCTACACGGCCTTTAATACCAATAATGGTATCGCCAACATGTATATCACGGCCAAGGCCGTAAGGACCTGCAATGGTTTGTAAATACTGAATGGCCTCAGCAGGATGAATGAATGTGTTACCATTGACCGACCTCAACTCGCCTTTCTCAAAACTCAATTTCACTTCTTCGCTTCCTGTCTTTGTTACCTGTGTGGGCCATGCTTCTTCCGGCAATATACCTTTTGAAGAAAGTGTTTCCTTGCCACCCACACTGGTTCCCCAAAGACCTTTATTAATAGAATACATGGATTTGTCGAAATTCATGTCCACGCCTTTGGCCTTCAGGTAAGCAATTTCTTCTTCGCGGCTGAGTTTCAGATCTCTTATCGGGGTAATTATCTCCACACCCGGAATCATGATGTGAAAGATCATGTCAAACCTTACCTGATCGTTGCCGGCTCCGGTACTACCATGTGCTACTGCATCCGCTTTTAATTTTTTTGTATGTTCGGCAATATGCAATGCCTGGCTCAGTCTTTCAGCTGAAACGGAAAGCGGATAAGTATTATTTTTCAATACATTACCATAGATGAGATATTTTATGATGCGATCGTAATATCCTTTTACCGCATCAATGGTGGTGTGAGTTTTTACACCCAGTTTGTATGCATGTGTTTCAATTTGCTTCAATTCTTCCTCGTTGAAGCCCCCGGTATTTACGATGATACTGTGTACCTCATAGCCTTTATCTTTCCCCAGGTATTTAGCGCAGTAAGAAGTGTCTAATCCCCCGCTAAATCCGAGTACAACTTTCCTGGACATATTATTTCTAATTATAAGTGAAAGAAATGATGTAAAAGAGATTTTGGCTTTCCTCCGCCGTTGCCATTGGAATCAGTTTTATCCTTTTTCAGAAACGGTCTCAGCAGCTTCCATTGTTTAAATTTCAGGAGCCTTTCAAATCCCTTTTTGTTCTCTTCAAAGTATTGCTTTGTTTCTTCCGGTTCGTAATGGTCTTTCGGATCGTAGAGCATAGCGGTACACATACAATTCTTTCTTTCTTTACTCATCAGAATATCATAGTTCACACAGCTTTTACAGCCGGCCCAGAAAGCCTCGTCTTGTGTAAGTTCTGAATAAGTTACAGGTTCATATCCAAGGTCACTGTTGATTTTCATTACAGCAAGGCCGGTAGTTAGCCCAAATAATTTTGCCTCGGGATATTTTTCTCTTGACAGGTCGAAGATTCTTTTCTTAATGGATTTTGCTACACCACTTTTCCGGAAGGCGGGTGCTACAATCAAACCGCTGTTAGCAACATACTCACCATGGCTCCATGTTTCAATGTAACAAAAACCTACCCATTCATTCTGGTCGGTGATAGCAATCACCGCTTTGCCTTCATCAATTTTTTGTTCAATATAATCAGGCGAACGCTTGGCAATACCGGTGCCCCTGGCAGCAGCCGAGGCTTCCATTTCATCAGTGATTGTTTTCGAGTAGACTTTGTCTGAGACAGTTGCTACCCTGATAATGATATTTTGATTGTCCACTTTTAAAACTGCATTGGTATAATACGGTTCACCAGTCCTGAATAAATTTCTTCGGGGGAATCTTCACTGACAGGGACCATGGTGAGGGGTTCGTCCTGTCAGAATACAGGGCGACGTCGGGGGCGGGAAAAAGTAAACACATCAAAGCCAACGGAATAAACCCCGCTGGTAATCGGCGCATGGAACGCAAATTGTTTTGTATGTGTCAGAATATTAGCCATGTAGCTTAACAAGTTGTAACTTGGACGCAAATTTATAATAATAATTGGTTTAAGCTCACAAAATTTTTGTTATAAACCTCTTTTATGGACGAACAAGTAACCACACAACCTGAACAACCGTTAGCACAACCACCTGTTAAGAAAAAATCCTGGTTCAGGAAATTTGCCACAAGAATTCTTATTTTCCTTTTTATTGCCCTGGCTATATTTATTTATGTGAAATTCTTTTATGTCTTTGGTGAAGGAAGTAAAGCCGGAGAGCTGAACTTCTTTGTAAAGAAGGGATATATTTTTAAAACATATGAAGGCAGGGTGATACAAACGGGGTACAAATCTAAAGTTCCGGGAAGTATCCAGTCGAATGAATTCGAGTTTTCTGTAGTAGATGAAAAAGTAGCACAGCAGTTAATGTCAAATAGTGGTGCTTTTATGGAACTGCACTATAAAGAATACCTTGGAGCTTTGCCCTGGAGGGGGATGAGCAAATATGTGGTAGACAGTATTATTTCAATACAAAGGCCAGGTAATACGCAGACACCATTTCAATGATTTATTGGGCAAGTAGTAAGTATATGGCCAGGCGTTTATGAACATCCGGTCTTTCTTTTTGCCAGGCAGAAATCTTTTTTGTTTTTACCCATTCTTTTGGCCCGGTAAGATCAACAGCAATACAAAGCCATGTTGAACTGTTGCAGTTTTTGAGAAGAGATTCTATTAGCTGGTTATTACGATATGGCGTTTCGATGAATATTTGTGTGCAATTTTTCTTTGCAGATTCTGTTTCCAGTTCCTTTATTGTTTTTATACGCTGCTGATTATCGATAGGCAAATAACCACAGAATTTAAATTGCTGACCATTCATACCGCTTGCCATCAGGGCTAATAATATAGAACTGGGCCCTGTTAATGGCCTTACGGTAATATCCATTTCCTGGGCAATGGCTGTTAATGCCTGCCCGGGATCAGCTACTCCCGGGCATCCTGCTTCACTTACGATGCCAATATTTTTGCCCTCCTGTATTTTTTTTCTGAAAATAACAGCGGCTGTCTCAGTTTCTGTCATGTTCACCCATTCATAGTTATCAATCACCATTTCTTTCCACAGTTGTTTAAAGTAGCGCCTGGTGGTTCGCTCATTTTCTACAAAGAACACATGACATTCTTTAATTACATCTTTTATATAGGCAGGAATTGCAGGTAATCCCTCTTCCTGCAGAATGGCTGGTATGAGATATACAGTAGCCATACCTGTTAACTGTTTTTTACTTTATGCACACTTAGTGTTGCGGCGATGATAGCATAGGCCGGGGCAAGAATAATAAGAATATGCATGGCAAAAAAAAGCAGCCCGTTGCCAATAGCAAGACCTTTATGACGGGCGGTAAAGGCAACACTCTGTGAAACACTGAAGTTGTTTCTGGCAAAACTGTAATCGAGCATCGAAACGCCGAAATAATAGCATTCCATAAGCAGTGCAATGACAGGGGTGATCCAGCCAATGAGCGGCACCAGTGATAATAAGATCAGGGCAACGAGGTATACTGATTGCCATCCTGCGTTACGCATAGCAAGCTGTATGCCCCGCACCGCATCTTTTTTTACTTCAGACCAGTTGAAAGTATGTTCCTTGCCATCTATAATGGCTTCTGTTTTTTCGCTCAGGTAAGTGAAAACAGGCGAGCCAATTATCAGGATTACATACTTGAATAAGGAAAAATAGAAAAGCACCAGGATAAGACGGAGCATCATACCGGTCATTACAAAAAAGAAACTTAGCCATTCACTTCTTTCTTTTTGCAGCCAGTTTTCAATACCCAGTTTGTCGCTGATCCATGAAACTACATTATCTGACGACTGCCAGAAGAAGAGCATACCTGCAATAAAGAGGAGTGTATAAATTATTCCCGGGATCACTATCCATTTGAATAATTTATGCTTTTGAATAAAGCGGCGGGCTTCTTCCCAGGATTGGAATGCAATGACGATTTCTTTCAGCAAAGCCTTATTTTGAGGACTAAATATAGACCATTGACAACAGGAATGAAAATGATTTACCTGTTTTTTTGGTCACCGGAAAAGAATGAAAAAACTAAAACCTGATTTTTTCAGACGGGCTAATGTTCTGCAGATTGCAAAAGACCTGATTGGGAAAGTACTGGTCACTAACTGGAATGGTATTATTACTTCAGGGCGAATAGTAGAAGTGGAGGCTTATAATGGGGTAGCAGATAAAGCTTCTCATGCTTTTGGAGGCAGGAGAACCAGCCGAACAGAGATCATGTACGCAGAAGGAGGTGTAGCTTATGTTTATCTCTGCTATGGTATTCATCATTTGTTTAATGTAGTAACGTATAAAAAAGAAATACCGCATGCCATTCTGATCCGGGCACTGGAACCGATAAAAGGGATTGACCAGATGTTGTCAAGGACAGGAAAGAAAAAGGCTGATTATACTTTGACAAAAGGGCCGGGAAATGTTTCAAAGGCAATGGGTATTCATGTTTCTCATACAGGATATTCATTACAGTCAAAAAAATTATTTATCGGAGATGATGGATTTGTTGCCGGGAAAGGAAAAATAAGATCTTCTCCGAGAATCGGTGTCGGATATGCCGGCGAAGATGCTTTACTGCACTATAGATTTTTTTTAGATAACAATTTATATGTTAGCGGAAAAAAATAAAAGGCAAAACTTATTATTGAAAAAACCTGGTGTTGTTCCCGATTCGTTACAAGATTGTATCTTGAAATCATAAAACGAAAAGCTTGACTGAAAAATCAAAACAACTGGCGAAAATCATTTCATTGCTTTTGGGAATAGCAATTGCCTTATTCCTGTACTTTGTCAATCCTTTTGGAGTAGAACATACAGCTAATAAAGTGCTGGCAGTTGCAGGATTAATGATCACCTGGTGGGTGTCAGAAGCATTGCCGATGCCGGTAGTGGCCTTATTACCACTGGTCCTTTTCCCGTTGTTGAATATCAGCAAGCTGGAAACAGCCGCTTCGGGCTATGCCAATCCGGTGATTTTTCTATTTATGGGAGGATTTATGCTTGGACTGGCCATCGAGAAATGGAACCTGCACCGCCGGATAGCACTTAATATAGTGAGACTTACAGGTACGAGTGGAGACAGGATCGTATTGGGTTTTATTCTTGCCACCGGGTTGTTAAGTATGTGGCTGAGCAACACTGCCACTACCATGATGATGTTTCCGATAGCCCTGTCAGTTATTCATGTAATGAAAGAGAATAATGCTGGCAACGGTAGTATTGCAAATTTTTCCCTCACTATTATGCTGGCTATTGCTTATGCTTCTAATATAGGAGGGATAGCCACCATTATCGGGACTCCACCGAATGTAGCTTATATC
This sequence comes from Bacteroidota bacterium, assembly GCA_029558715.1. Classification (GTDB taxonomy): domain Bacteria; phylum Bacteroidota; class Bacteroidia; order Chitinophagales; family Chitinophagaceae; genus JJ008. Next base: position 41,554 of record JAKQEA010000047.1, read on the forward strand.
GGGTATATTGAAAAAAAGTTTCCTGGCTCACCGGTTGATTTTGTAAGCTGGATGTTGCTTTGTATGCCTATGGCAATCTTACTGTTGATATGCCTGTACTGGGTAATGGTAAAATGGTTGTTCCCCAATCGAATTAAGTCTGACACTGCAACAAAAGATTTGATACGGAATGAAATAACAAAGCTTGGTCCTTTATCTGTTGCAGAAAAAAGAGTGCTTATTATTTTTATTTGTACTGCCTTTTTATGGATAACCCGGAAATTTATCAACGAAGTTCAGTCTTTCTTCAAACTGGATGATACAATCATAGCTTTGCTCTGTGCTTTAGCATTATTTATTTTTCCATCAGGCAAAAAGGAAATTAGTAAAGAAGATGAAACAGGTTCTTTACTTGAGTGGAGTGATACAGGTAAAATGGCATGGGGCATACTGCTGCTTTTTGGAGGAGGTATTTCGCTGGCAGGGGCCCTGGAAAATGCGGGTCTTATAGAACAAATGGGTGGATGGCTGGCTCAGTTTTCAGGTAATGGATTTGTACTCGTACTGGTCATTACTGTTGTAACGATCTTCCTCAGTGAGGTGATGAGTAATGTGGCGCAGGTAATTGTCTTCGCACCCGTTGTTACTTCATTGGCAATTGCATTAAAAATGGATCCTTTGTTATTAGGAATTCCAATGACACTGGCTGCCAGTTGTGCCAGTATGCTGCCGATGGGCACTCCTCCTAATGCTATCGTTTTTGCAAGCGGTTATATTAAATTAAAGCATATGACCAAAGCAGGATTAATAATGAATATCATTTCTATCATTTTGATCACTTTGTTTAGCTGGTTTCTTTTGCCATTGTTAATGAGAGTATGATCTTATTGACCGGAAAGAACAGGCATTAAAAAAGCGAAGCATCTGCTTCGCTTTTTTAATTATAATAATTTGATTTTAGAACCGCGGACAGTTCAGTTTTTTAGCATTTGGATCTGATGGTTTCTTAATATAAATAAGTGATAATTCCATACCACCTCTTGTATTTGAGGCAGGTTTCAGGCTGGAAGTATTGGCATCATAAGAAGCTCCGATCTGGATACCTTTAAATTCAAGGCCGATATAGGGAATAGCTGCATCATTAAAACGATACCAGGCTCCCAGGTAAACATTTACCGGGTCATCCTCATTATTATTTACATTATATGAAAAGGCACCACCTACTACTGTGTTATGTGCTTTTGCCTGCATACTGTGGTTAGCGGCTATGTGAAGGTAATTATATGAACCTACAGGTATCTTACCGCCTGCCTGGATAGTAGTTCTTGTATTCAACAGGTATTGGCCGCCCTGGAAACTTTCTTTCGGACGATTGATATGATACATGGAAGCGCCGATATAGAAATTATTGTATCCATTTGTGCTGCCATTATATAACACACCGGCATTCAAATCAAAATAGCTCAGGTTAATTTGGCGGCTGTCGAATATCTCGCTGGTTACACCAGTGAAGCCGAGCGGTGTTAACTGGTCCTGGAAAAGCACCTTGGTTACATCCAGTCTTTTACTAACAAAAGTTCCCTGGAAGCCAGCACCCACCTGGTGAAACCCATCTTCATCAAGTCCTTTATGATAGGCAAGAGATAATCCTGCATAGTTTGTTACGAGTACACCATCTCCGGCCCTGTCTGTTACACCAAGGATACCAACACCTAGCTGATCTATTTCAGCTATCCGATCCTTCATAATACCAAAATCTACCGAAACAGTTTTTGTAACAAAGGCATTGTTAATAGTAGGCCATTGATTACGGTAATTACCAGCTACCCGGAAAGAACCATCAAACTTGCCGGTCAGGGCAGGGTTGAGTGTAAGCGGGGAAGCGAAAAATTGAGAAAAATTAGGGTCCTGAGCTTTTGACACACTGGCCACAGCCACACAAACCAACAGGGTAGAAAGAATTTTTTTCATCTCAGCAAATAAGTTTTTTCAGTTATCGGGCAGCGATTAACAGAAAACGAGGTTTTAGGAAACTAAACGCTTTACTATTCAATTTGATTGCCTTATTCATCCATTAAATCTGCCCGGTACGAAACGGGAAAGTACAACAATTTACAGACCTGTGAAATAGAATTAATGCTGCTTTTTAAAAGTTACCGGCTTTTTTGATACATGTATCCGTGACGATTCTAAAGCGTTGAAAGTAAAACCGGTAACCAGGAAATTGTGTCTTTGAACAGTCAGTTACATCTGCATTTTGGGTCCAAAAGCCAGGTCGCCTGCATCACCCAATCCGGGAACAATATAACCTTTGGCAGTAAGCTCATCATCAATATCTCCACACCAGATTGTTACTGAAGGCTCCTCTCTTTTTACATATTCTATGCCAACGGTACAGGCAATTGCCGCTACAATATGAATTTCACGGGGTTGTCCTTCATCTTTTAGAAAATGGATGGTTTTTACGAGGGAAGAACCCGTTGCAAGCATTGGATCAGAAATTATTACCACCCGGTTTTCCAACTCAGGGCAGGAAACATAATCAAGACTTATGTCAAAGCTACCATCCTTATGATGCTTACGGTAGGCAGATATAAAGGCATTATCAGATTGATCAAAATAATTCAGCAAACCCTGGTGAAGGGGAAGCCCTGCTCTCAGGATAGTTGCCAGTACAGGATGTTCTTTAAGTACTTTATGTACTGCAATGCCTAAGGGAGTTTGAATTTCCTTTTCTACAAACGGCAGCACTTTGCTTATTTCATACGCAGCCACTTCTCCTATTCGTTCGAGATTACGACGAAACCGCATCCGGTCTGTTTGCACATTCATATCTCTTAATTCGCCTACCCAATTGCTGATAAGGGAATGTTGCTGGCTGAGATTTACAATCATCTTGAAGATTTACTTTTGACATCCTTTTTTTGCTCTGGCCAATAAATGTCAGGCGGGGCAAACAAAGGATAAATTACTTTTGGCAAATCTAAACTAAAATTGGTTTCATGGTTTACAGGGCTATTGGTTTAAAGGGAGATGATTTGGAAAATGGTGTTGAGCTTACGTTTGTAGAATTTCAGGAGCAGGCAGGGCAGTGGGATTATGAGATACTCCAAAATGAGACTATTGCTTATACCGATGCATGGCGGGAGCAATTAAAAAATGCGGGTAATCTGTCACTGGCTGGTTATCATTTGCTTCATACAGATTATGGACATTATATAGCAGGATTGCTCAATCAATTCATTGACCGGAACAACCTGCATTATAAAATATCGCTGATCGCTTTTCCCGGATATACACTTTTTAACCAGGGTAAATCGATGCAGTTGGGCGATGTTGCGGCCGTGGCAGCTATCACACAATTACCGGTTATAGGAGACTTTTATTCAATAGATGCAGCCTTAGGAGGCAGCCCGCCGGTTACCAGTAAAATACTTACCCAAAAACTCTCTTTAAAAGAAAAGGATGCCGGCATCAGTAGTACAGTTTTGTTTGCGTTTATGGCGGTGCTGCGCTGGCGGCAGGAGTATAACGTATTTGCCTCGGAAAGCGGGGCTTCAAAAAATTCTATTGGCGGAGGCTTATGGACCGGTCAGGAGGCCTGATCCATGATATAAATCATTCGCAGGGTTCTCTTTCATCATGGCTTTTTGGAATTGTTGAAGGTAGCTTAGCCACCAACTAAAAAGGTTGTTGCCATTGGCTAAGGATAAGCAGATAGAACTGTTCAGTCAGCAAGCCCCGACTGAAAAGGAGATGTTTTGTAAACTCCAGCAAAACTTTGCCCCTCAATACAAAGCTGTTTTTCATGATAAGATGGCTGCTAAAACAGTTGTCGTTATTCCTAGTTTGACACTCGATCCTGTCATCCTTGCCAAAATTGACGGAATTGTACATTATGAAGAAAGGCTATTATGCCTGCTCTTGTTATTACGGATGCCCAAAACACATATAATATATGTGACGAGCACACCAATAGATCCCATTATTATCGACTACTATCTTCATTTGCTGCCAGGTATTACAGGCGATCATGCAAGGCAGCGCATACATTTCTTCAGTTGTTATGATGCGTCGCCGGTTTCTTTAACTGAAAAAATATTGGCAAGGCCCCGGTTGATAAAACGAATGATGAATGCGATACCGGATGGCCACCTGGCTCACCTGGCTTGTTTTAATGTGACAGAACATGAAAGGAAGCTGGCTGTTACACTGGGATTGCCGGTATACGGTTGCGATCCCGACCTGCTTTTTTGGGGAACCAAATCAGGCAGCCGGGAAATCTTCAAAGAATGCGGTGTTGATACTCCGATCGGCTATGAGAACCTTCAAAACGAGGCACAGGTAATAAAAGCATTAGCCGATTTGTATGAGAACAACCCTTTGATAAGGAAAGCAGTAATAAAAATGAATGATGGCTTCAGCGGAGAAGGCAATGCGGTGTTTTCTTACCAGAAAATTACAGGTACAGGAAATGTCGAATCTCAGATCATGGAATTATTGCCCGCAGAGATTGAAATTGTAGCTTCTGATCTCACCTATCAGCAATTCATGCATAAGTTTGCCAGTATGGGAGGTATTGTAGAAGCTTTTATTGATGCGCCACAGAAAGCATCGCCGTCTGTTCAGTGCCGTATCAATCCACTGGGAAAGATTGATATCATTTCCACCCATGACCAATTGATGGGTGGCCCCGATGGACAGGTATTCCTTGGAGGAACTTTCCCTGCCAACAAGGAGTATAGTATTGAAGTAGGTACACTAGGTAAAAAGATATCTGAAGTGATGAAAAATAAAGGAGTGATGGGCAGATTTGGGGTCGATTTTTTATCAGTTAAAGAGAATGAGGAATGGAAGCACTATGCAATAGAAATAAATCTCCGGAAAGGGGGTACCACACATCCTTATATCATGCTTCAGTTTCTGACAAACGGAGATTATAACCCTGATACAGGAAAATACATACTGGCTGATGGCAATGAAAAGTGTTACCTTTTTACAGACAACTTACAGGATGACAGATTCAAAGGCCTGGTTCCTTCCGACCTGATGGAGATTGCCATGCTAAATAATCTGCATTATGATACTACCAAGGAGGAAGGAGTGATGTTTCACTTAATCGGGGCCTTATCTCAATTTGGTAAGATCGGGCTCGTATGTATTGCTTCAACTTTCGAACGGGCTAAATATTTTTATGACGAAACCGTAAGGGTCTTGGAAGGAGAATGCTGATCTTATTTCTTTGCAGCAGGGTATTTACTCTTTGTATACAATTACCTGTTTCCCTTCAATTTTGGCCAATCCATATTACCTGAATACATACTTTCTGTATATGCGGTAACAGCATCACGAATAGCCTGAAATTCAGCTATCTGTTCATTCGGAGTCATTTTTTTATAAGTGGATAATAAATGATTAATTTCAGCTACTAAAGCCTTGGAAATTGGGGTAATTGGTAAAATCTGATCCGTTTTGGCGGGTATCCGTATCAAAAAGTAAAAAAGACGTTTTTCGATGAGTACAGATGCGGGTATACAAATATTAAGAGATAAAATTGATAGCCTAAACCAGCAGGCCTGGGATGCGAGAGTATATGACTCGCCAAAGGCATTTGAATTGAGCAGAGAGTCTGTAGAACTTGCAAGAAGCATACAGTATAATAAAGGATTGGCGTACGGACTCTTATCGCTGGGATTTTGTTATGTACGTCTTTCAAAAAATAATGAAGGACTCTTACTGTTAGAAGAATCATTAGCGCTGTTTCAGTCACTCAATGATTTAAAGGGACAATCTGTAGTGTATGAATACCTGGCCATTATTCGGCGCAACTGGGGTGATTTTGGCGCTTCCCTCGGGTTTCTTTTTAAAGCCCTTGAGCTGAGTGTGCAAACCCGTTTCAGGGAGAATGAATCAACCAACCATTACCAGGTTGGGGTTACTTACAAGCATCTTGGAAATTTTGAAAAAGCCCTTGATTCTTTGTATAAAAGTATGTCCATTTTAAAGGAGCTAAAAAACAGGTTCCTTGAGTCCTATCCCATTAATGTTATCGGGTCTATCTATTTTGATAACGGAGATTATACTAAAGCATTGGAATATTACCAGGAAGCTTTGATAAGGCGGCAGGAGACCGGTGATAAATGGGGAATGGCCGGTAGCCTTGACAGCATTGGTTTTACCTATCTCAAACTGCAGGATTATCACCAGGCAATTGATTATTGTACACGAAGCCTTGCAATAAGCCAAAGCACCGATGATAAAAGAAGCCAGGCCAATGCCCTGCTTCACCTGGCGGAAATTAATAAACAGAAAGGTGATACCGTGCAGGCTACAAAATTTTGCAATGAAAGCCTGTATATAAGAAGGGCAAGCGGGGATAAAAGAGGAGAGGTAGAGATTCTTTTATTCCTGGCTGAGCTTCACAAAACGGATGCTGAAAAAAAGCAAGATAAAGAGATAGTTGAATGGCTTTCATCAGCACTTATCATTGCAACAGAAATAAAGGCGCTTGATCAGTTGAGCAAAACCCGCTTCCAGTTATATGAATACTATAAAGGAGCCGGAAATCCCGATGAAGCGCTAATGCAACTCGAAATTCATATCGATCTCGAAAAAGAGTTGCATAAAAATTCCATAACTCAAAAAGTGCAGAACCTGGAAATATCCCACAGAGCGGAGGAAGCCAGAAAGGAAGCTGAAGCCATCGGATTGCGGAACATGGAACTGACGCAGTTGAATGAGGAAATTGAAGCGCAGAAGCAAAAACTGGAAGAGGCGCTCACTGAACTGAAGTCGGCCCAGGCTCAGTTAATACAATCTGAGAAAATGGCTTCATTAGGCGAACTCACGGCAGGCATTGCCCATGAAATTCAGAATCCGTTAAACTTCGTCAATAACTTTTCAGAAGTAAGCAACGAATTGCTGGATGAAATGAAACAGGAAATAGATAAAGGAGAGATGGATGAAGTAAAAGCAATTGCAGATGATGTAAAGCAAAACCTGGAAAAAATATTGCACCACGGTAAAAGGGCCGATGGTATTGTAAAAGGTATGTTACAACATTCCAGAACAAGTACTGGTCAAAAAGAACTGACAGATATCAATGTATTGGCTGATGAATATTTACGGTTGGCGTATCATGGACTAAGAGCCAAAGACAAGTCATTCAATGCAACGATGAAAACTGATTTTGATGAAAGTATCCCTAAGATTAATGTCATTCCACAGGATATAGGAAGAGTGATTCTGAATTTAATTACCAACGCATTTTACGCTGTGTCAGAAAGAAAGAAGTTGAATATAGAAGGATATGAGCCGGTTGTTACGGTAAGTACAAGAAAATTTAATGACAGGATTACAGTGCATGTAAAAGATAATGGAACGGGCATTCCTCAAAAAGTAATGGAAAAAATATTTCAACCTTTTTTTACTACCAAACCCACAGGGCAGGGAACTGGTTTAGGTTTATCATTGAGTTATGATATTGTAAAAGCACATGGTGGGGAGTTGAAAGTTGAGACGATTGAGGGAGAAGGGAGTGAGTTTATTATTCAATTACCCTTGTAATAATAGTTTAAATTCAATTGCTGTTAATTAGTTATTTTATGAAAGCAAAGACAATAAATGGAAAATCAACGGAAGAAATAAGAATTGCTTTAGAGCAAAGCATGGCTGATGAATTTAGACCAACGCTGGCTATTGTGTTTTTATCAATTAAGCAAGACAGAAAAGCCGTTTGTGAAGTTTTGAATAATAAGGGTATTGATATTTTCGGTGCTACTTCTGCAGGAGAATTCACTAATGGACATCAGAGCCAGGGTGAAATAGTAATGCTGTTACTCGATATAAGTAAGGATAACTATTGTATTCTGCTGGAAGACATTGGTGACAGAAGTTTAAATGAAGTCGCCCATAACATTGCACAGGCTGCAACGCAAAAATTCAACAGATCCGGTTTAATTCTTAGCGGAACAATTTTATCAGGTACAGGTAAACTATTGGATGGAAATACTGTGGTGAAAATAATGGAAGAAGTTTTTGGCCCCGGCGTAAGCATGTTTGGGGGCATGGCAGGTGATGATATAACATTTACCGGCACCCATGTTTTTACGAATAAGCAATCTTCCGATTATGGCCTGCTGGTGCTGGTACTCGATGAAGAGAAAATAAGTATGCATGGTATGGCTATTTCCGGCTGGAAACCAATGGGGGTAATGCGTACCGTAACCCAAAGCGATGATAACCTGATTTATACTATTGATGATCTTCCGGCATTGAAAATTTACCTCAGGTTTTTAGGAAAAGACACTTCTACTGCTGCTGATCAGATAAATTTCTTCGAGTCGATCTCTGTCCACTATCCTTTCCTGATAGAACGCAAGGGAAGGGATCCTAAAATTTGTGGCCCTATCGGGTATGACAAAGAAAAAAATGCACTGATATGCGAATCTTATGTTCCGCAAGGGGCCCGCTTCCGGTTTTCCACTCCCCCTGATTTTGAAATTATCGATACCGTAATAACAAAAGCAATTGAGTTAAAAACTGAATCGCAAACAGATGCTGATGCATTGCTGATATTTTCCTGTGCCGGCAGGTTAAGTGCATTGGGGCCTATGGCTCAACAGGAAAATGAAGGGCTTGCTGATGTATGGAAAGTTCCGATGGCAGGTTTTTATACTTATGGCGAATTTGGTAAAGGGCTTGACGGCCAACATGAGTTTCATTCCAGTACCAACAGCTGGGTGGCATTAAAAGAAAAATAATTAATTAAGAAAATGATAGCAAAATCAATAAAAGGAAAAACAGCAGAAGAAATCAAAGTCGCATTAGAAACATTGACAACCGGTGGTTATCTGCCAACATTGGCGCTGGTCTTTCTTTCTGTAATGAATGAAATAGAGACCATTTGTTCTTTACTGGACAAAGAAGGAATTGCCATTTTTGGTGCTACTACGTTTGCAGAGTTTACAGAACAGGACGCTGAAAATACAGGTATTGCTGTGTTGCTTTTGGATATCAACCCCGCTTATTTCAGAATTGTTTTAAAAGATAATGGGGAAGGGTCCGGTTATGAAATTGGTTGCCACATTGGAGAAACTGGTATAAATACATTTACTAATCCTGCATTTATTATTTCTACCGCCAATTACACAATTCCCGGCGCATCGATCATACAAGGAATGATTGAAAAAGCCGGGGCAGATGTCACGATTGTAGGTGGTAAAGCCGGGGAAATGATAAACATGGAAGGAAAAGTTTTTACCAATACTCAATCAAGTGATAATGCTATCATTTCATTGATACTCGATCAGGATAAAATAACTTTAAAAGGAATGGCAGCCTCAGGTTGGAAACCTGCAGGAACTGAAAAGAAAATTACACAATGTACGGGACAATGGATCTATACCATCGATGATCAGCCGGCATTTGAGGTGGTTAAAAAATTCCTTGGAAAGGATATTGTAGAAGATAAAAATAAGGAAGGCATTGTAAAACTAAGCATCATCTATCCTATACAATTATACCGGGAAGGAGGAAGCCCGTATATGCTTCCCATCTTATTTGCCAATACAGAAGATAATTCTGTTATGCTGGCAGAAGCAGCACCGGAAGGTTCCTTATTCCGGTTTTCAATGCCACCGGATTTTGATGTAATTGATATGGTGATTAGAAGTTCGTTGGAAGTAAAAGAAAAACAAATGCCCGAAGCAGATGCTCTCGTCATTTTTTCCTGCATAGGCCGGTTAGGATCGTTGGGACCCATGGCTTCAAAAGAAGTAGAAGGATTGGCTTATACCTGGAAAAGCCCGATGATTGGATATTATTCTCTTGGTGAATTTGGACGGGTAGCCAATGGTAAACCTGAGTTTCATGGTACTACTGTAAGCTGGGTAGCATTAAAAGAAAAATAATTATGAACGCAAAATCAATCAAAGGAAAATCTATAAAAGAAATCAGTTCTGCATTAACGGGAAATATGGCCGATGGATTCAAGCCAACTCTAGCCATTGTATTTATATCTGTTAAACAGGACAGGGAAGCTATTTCCAGATTATTGGACGAAAAAGGCATCCAGATATTTGGTGCTACCACTGCTGGTGAATTTATTGATGGCGAAATTGAAGAAGGCAGCATTGTGATGTTATTGCTCGACATGAACACAGCTTATTTTAAAATAGAATTTTTGGAAACAAGGCAGGAGACCGCCTTCGAAGACGCAACCAAACTGGGCATTACCGGAAAGGAAACTTTTACCAACCCGGCGTTTATTATAGCAAATAGCGGTGTGTCTTTAGATGGTGAACCATTTGTTGAAGGCATCATACAGGGTTATGGAAAATCTCCTTCGTCCGCAGACAGGGAAGTAACCATATTTGGAGGTAAGGCAGGCGATGATCTGGCATTGGAATCAACATTTGTTTTTACCAACGGTAAAAGTAATGACTGTGCATTGGTAGCACTCATTATTGATGAAGATAAGGTAGATGTCAGGGGTATTGCTACTTGTGGCTGGCAGGCTATTGGTACCACAAAAACAGTTACAAAAAGCGAAGGTAATACTGTGTATACCATCGACGATAAACCAGCATTGGATATGCTCATGAATTACCTTGGTGTTGAGATAAAGCAGGAAGGCAGTAAGGACATCGTGACATTTCTAAGCTCCTGGTATTATCCCTTGCAGGTGGAACGTGAAAATGTAGATCCTGTAATACGCACAGCTATGTTTGCCAATCGGGAAGACCGTTCACTTATTTGTTCCGGAAAAGTGCCTCAGGGGTCAAAGATCAAGTTTTCGATGCCACCGGATTTTGACTCCATTGATACAGTCGTTGCAGAATGTAAGGTCATTAAGGACGAAGCACAGCAGGAAGCTGATGCCCTGATCATGTTCTCCTGTGTGAGCAGGTATTTATCTTTTGGAGTTGTAATGAAAGAGGAGATAGAGCAGGTGCAAAAAATCTGGGATGCACCCATGGCAGGCTTTTTTTCCTATGGCGAATATGGAAAATCCCTGCCTGTCCGGCAGGCAGGCCTGTCTCCGGGTAACGCAGAGAAAACCGCTAAATATGATTATCATAATAATACATGCTGCCTGGTGGCACTAAAAGAAAAATAAAATCATGAAAGCAAAATCAATCAGAGGAAAATCGACTGAAGAAATTAAAACTGCTTTGGCAGAAAGTGTGGCAGACGGTTTTAGACCAACGTTAGCCATCTGCTTTATTTCAAAAAGTCTGGACAGGAAAGCAATTAGTGATTTACTAGATGAAGAAGGCATAACCATATTTGGCTGTACCACCAATGGCGAGTTTATTGATGAAGTGCCAGAGAAAAATTCTGCTGCTATTTTGTTGCTTGATATGAAGAAAGATCATTTTCAAATCTACTTTGAAGAATATCCTGATAAAGATTATCGGGATGTGGCAAAAGGAATTGCTCAAAAAGCAAAGGCAAAATTTTCAGTACCGGCTTTTTTAGTTGGCATTAGTAATGCTGCCGCAGATGGCGAAGAAATATTGCGGGGTATCGAAGATGTAGCAGGGCCAGAAGTAAATGCATTTGGCGGCGCAGCCGGTGACGATTATGCATTCTCGGAAACATTTGTTTTTACCAATGGAAAAGATAGCGGCCACGCTATGGTATGTATTGCAGTGGATGAATCAGAAGTAGAAATAAAAGGTATTGCCACTTGTGGATGGAAACCAGTGGGTACAGAAAAAGTAGTTACCAAAAGTGAAGGTAACCATGTGTATACAGTAGAAGATATGCCTGTGCTTGACTTAACTGCAAAATATGGTGGCATTGAAAATGTTACTCCTGAAAACAGTAATTTACTGGTAGAAATTGCTGCCAACTTTCCTTTACAACTACAGCGAGAAAAAGGCGACCCGGTTATGCGGCCAGGCCTTGTGGTTGATTGGAACGATCGATCTTATTACACCAGCGGATCAGTGCCACAAGGATCAAAAGTCAAATTCTCTTTACCACCTGATTTTGATGTAATGGAAAAAGTAGTCAAGGGGGTGCAGAATTTAAAGGCAACTGAAATGCCGCAAGCGGATGCCTTGGTAGTTTTCAGTTGCGCCGGACGAATACTTTCACTGGGGCCATTGATGAGTAAAGAGTTAGAAGGGGTAAAGAATGTATGGAATGTGCCTATGGCGGGTATGTTCTCCAATGCAGAACTTGGAAGAGCTACAGGTGGTAACCTTGAAATGCATAACCTCACTACCTGTTGCATAGCATTAAAAGAAAAATAAGATGAACCCGCATTTGCAAAATGTATTGAATATAGTTCAGCAGGACAAAAACCTGTCTGAAGATCAAATAGCTGCTATTACAAAATCATTAAAGGACGCCGATAAGGAATTAGAGATAACGGCATTCAAGCTTGACCGGACAGAAAAAGTAAAACGTACCACAGCTATTCTTTTAGAAGAGACGATTGAAGAACTGGAGCAGAAAAGAAAAGCCATTGAAGAAACAAATACTGCCCTGCAAAAATCATTGGAAGAGTTAAAAGCTGCACAGCAGCAGCTTATTCAATCAGAAAAAATGGCGAGCCTTGGTGAATTGACCGCCGGTATTGCTCATGAAATTCAAAATCCGCTAAACTTCGTCAACAATTTTTCTGATGTAAGTACAGAACTGGTAGATGAAATGAATGATGAAATTGATAAAGGAAACCTGGAAGATGCCAAACAGATTGCGCAGGACTTAAAACAAAACCTTGAAAAAATTAATCATCATGGCAAACGGGCAGGTGATATTGTAAAAGGAATGCTTCAGCATTCAAGAACCAGCAGCGGACAAAAAGAACTGACCGATATCAATGCGTTGGCGGATGAATACCTGCGCCTCGCTTATCATGGGCTAAGGGCTAAAGACAAAACATTTAACGCTGCCATGAAAACAGATTACGATGAAAGTATCGGGCTTATAAAAATTATTCCGCAGGATATAGGCCGTGTTGTTCTGAATCTTATCACCAATGCTTTTTATGCGGTTACAGAAAGAAAAAAGCTTGCTGTTGAAGGCTATGAACCGATAGTTACTGTAAGCACAAAGAAATATAGTGACAGGGTTGAAGTGCAGGTAAAAGATAATGGCACCGGCATTCCGCAAAAAGCACTGGATAAAATATTTCAACCTTTTTTTACAACCAAACCAACCGGTCAGGGTACAGGTCTGGGATTGTCATTGAGTTATGATATTGTAAAAGCACATGGCGGGGAAATAAAAGTAACTACAGCAGAGAATGAAGGGACTGAATTTATTATCAGTATACCTGTTAATCAATAAAAGATGAAACTGACCAAAAAACTGGAAGCGGAGATACTAAAGATTTACTACACCTATTGGGAAAGTTATTCCAAAGGGGATGTCAAAGCATTTGCCGGTACGTTGGATAAAACCTTTGAAATGATCGGCACTTCCGAATCTGAAATTTGCCATACCAGGGAAGAGGGGATAAAATTCCTGGAGGCCCAGATAAAAGAACTGGTCGGTAAGGTGGAAATGAGGAACCGGAAAATCAGCGTGGTGCCCGTCAATGAACTAATGCTGGTAAATGAAAGATGTGACATCTATACCCTGGATGGCCGGAAATGGATATTTTATTCAAAAATCAGGATATCAACTTTTCTCCGTAAAACAACTTCCGGATGGAAAGTTTTTCAGCAACACGGTTCCCTTCCCGATATGCGGGTGCAGGAAGGAGAGACGCTGGCTATTAAGAAAATCAGCAAGGAGAACCTTCAGCTCCGCGATGCCATCAAGCGCCGCACCATTGAACTGGAAGAAAAGAACAGGGAACTGGAAATAGAAACAGCGCTGGAAAAAGTCAGAACTGTTGCGATGGGTATGAAGAGACGGGAAGATATGCTCCAGATCTGTAAAACCATTTCACAACAACTGGCAAAGCTTGGCGTAAAGGAAATCCGAAATGTGCAGACCGCCATTTTTAATGTGCCACAGGGTACTTACATGAATTATGAATACTATGCTAAGCACAATAAAACATTTGTTACCGAAACTGAATATACTAATCACAAGATAGCGAGGGCCTTTGCAGCAAAAATGCTGAAAGGAAGAGGTGAGGTTTCCATTACGTATATAAAAGGAAAGCAAAAGGTAAAGGAGTGGCTCAACTATCAGAAAGGCACCAATGTTTTCATTGATACATATCTGAACACGGCAACATCTCTTACCTATTATTGGTATTCACTGGGGCCGGTGGCGTTGGGTATCTCTACCTATACGCCGTTGACAAAGGATGAGCAACTGTTGTTCAGCCGTTTTCTGAAAGTGTTTGAACTGGCTTACCGCCGCTATTTGGATATTGAAAAAGCTGAAGCACAGGCAAGAGAAGCGCAGATAGAAGCAGCGTTGGAAAGAATAAGAGCAGCCTCTCTGGCCATGAGAGATTCCTCAGCATTAAGCTCAATCATTTTCAGGCTGTATGCTGAACTTACAAAACTGGATGCCAAACTTGACCGGTGTTTTATCATGATTGTAAATCAGGAAAACAAGGGCATCACCTGGTGGATGGCCGGCCAGGAAGGTTTGTTGGCAGAGAATGGTTTTTTCGTTCAGATGAATCAGCATGCCTCTCACCTGATGTACCTCGATTACTGTAAGCAGCGGAAGAAAAAATGGACCTACCTGTTTGAAGGAAAGGAAAAAAGAGACTGGGACCGCTTTGGATTCAGTAAAACAGAACTGGCGAGGCTACCTGAGCCTGTCAAAGCGTTTATGGCTGCCGCAAAGAAGGTATTCCTCTCCGGTTCTTCTGATCAATTTGGTTCATTGGTAACAGGCAGTTTTGAACCCTTGCCGCAAGAGCAGCAGGAAATCATCAGTCGGTTTACCATCGTTTTCAACCAGGCATACATCCGTTTTCTCGACTTGCAAAAAGCCGAGGCACAGGCAAGGGAAGCTCAGATAGAAGCGGCGTTGGAACGAGTGCGAAGCAGAAGTATGGCCATGCACAAAAGCGATGAGTTGCTTGAAGCGGGTGAAATTCTTTTTGTGGAAATGCAAAAGCTCGGTATTGAAAGCTTAACTGCCGGCTATGTTTTAATGGATAAGGATGAAAAAAAAGGGTTCAATTATATGCCTGATCCATCCACTAAAAAAATGTTTCAGCTACCCGTAATTATTCCGCATAATGAGACAGTGCATATGCAACAGGTGGTTGAAAACTGGAAGAAGGGCAAGCCTTTTTTCATCGTTGAAATGGATGAAGAAGAAACTATTAAGCACCAAACATTTATTGCGGAACGCAGTACGAACTTTACACTGACTGCAGCACAGCTTATTGCCATTTCACCGGCGAAATTGGTGCTGCATAATTTCTATTTTAAAGAAGGGTATATTTTGATAGTAGGCGGTACCAAATTATCTGCTGAGCAAACAGATATTATGTTGCGCTTTACGAAAGTATTCCAGCAAGCCTATACCCGTTTTCTCGATCTGCAAAAAGCCGAAGCACAGGCAAGGGAAGCAGAAATTCAACTGGCTTTGGAAAGAGTTAGGGCAAGAAGCCTCGCCATGCACCATACTTCAGAATTGCAGGAGGTGGTGAACATTGCTGCACAGCAATTACATGGTATCGGTATAGATATTAATGGGGGTGTATTTATTGCAATCAATACCGAAATAGATAAAGAACTATCCATCTGGGCATCAGGAGGAATGGCTGACTATATACAAAAAGTTATTGTTCCCGAATTGAACAAACCGATTTTTACAACGTTGCGGGATGCTATCAAAAGGGGGAATAGTTTTCTGATCGAAACGTTCAGTGACAAAGAAAAGCGGGAAATGTTTACCCATCTTTTCAAATACGAACCATGGAAAAGCCTGCCGAAGGAAAGAAAGGAAGAATTGCTGTCCCGGAAAGGGGGATTTGCCCGTTCAGTAATTATTTCACACTATACTACCATCTCCATTACCAATCATCATGGCAAAGCATTTAGTGAAGAAGAAAACGAAATACTGAAAAGGTTCGGAAAAGTATTTGAGCAATCCTATATCCGTTTTCTTGATCTGCAAAAAGCCGAAGCACAGGCAAAAGAAGCACAGATAGAAGCGGCATTGGAAAAAATCCGTTCCCGTTCATTAGCGATGCATAAAAGCGATGAACTGAAAGAAGTGGTGGCAGTTTTATATCAGAAATTACAGGAGTTGGATTTTGATATGGACAAAGGCGCTGCTATAATGATTACTTATACGCCGGATTCAAAAGATATTACCCAATGGATAACGGATGCCACACAAACCTATGCAGTTCCTTTCTCTATCCCGTTTACAGAATATACTATTCCACTAGACCAGGATACTGCGAGAGAAAAGGGTTTGCCAATTTTTTCAAGGCTATATACCCGGAAAGAAAAAAATGAATATTTCCGCTATCTGTTTAAGCATACACAATACAGCCAGATACCGGAACCGGTACAAAAAATGATACTTGACAGTAAACATTTTGGTATTTCAATAGCCCTTGAAAAAAATTCTGCAATTGCTATTCCATCCACTGTCGGAAAATTAGTTACCAGTGAAGAAATAAATATCCTGAAAAGATTTTCTAATGTATTTGAACAGTCTTATACCCGTTTTCTTGACCTGCAAAAAGCCGAAGCACAGGCACAGGAGGCACAGATTCAATTAGCATTAGAAAGAGTTCGTGCAAGAACAATGGCCATGCAAAGAAGTGAAGAACTGCCAGAAACTTCATTAGTGCTTTATCAACAGTTCGAGCAATTAGGTGAACCGGCTGAGCAGCTAACCATAGGCGTCGTTCACGAAGAAAATAATGTCATCGAGATCTCAGCAACGCTGCATGGGGGTGTATTGAATAAAATTTACTGGCACAGTATAGATGAGCCCTTTATGATGAATAAAGTTTACCGGGCCTGGAAAACTCAGCAAAAAACACTCATTGTAGAATTGAAAGGTGATCAATTGAATGCTTACAATAAGTATCGTAATGAGTTGACCAAATCAGAAATGTTTCCAACCGATTATGATGATGAACACCGGCGCATAGTATATGCAGCTTTTTTTTCTAAGGGGATGTTGGCGTTCGCAGTCAACGAACCTCGTCCGCCCCAATCTCTTGAGTTGTTAGAAAGGTTTGCTTCGGTATTCGATCTTACTTATACCCGTTTCCTCGATCTGCAAAAAGCAGAAGCACAAACAAGAGAAGCTGAAATAGAATTAGGTTTGGAGAGAGTGAGGGCAAGAGCCATGGCCATGCAAAAATCGGATGAACTGTCTGATCTGGTTGATACGGTTTTTAAAGAATTAACCAAACTTGATTTTGCATTAAATTGGTGCATCATTAATATCATTGATGAGCCATCTCTCACCAATATGGTTTGGGCTGCCAACCCCGAAACAAATAAGCCGCCGGAATCCTACCTGATGAAGTTTGAAGATTATCCTTTTCATCATTCCATGCTGAAAGGATACCGGGATCGAAAACCAAAACATGTATACGTTATAGAAGGAAAAGAAAAAACAACTTACGACAATTATCTCTTTAATGAAACAGAATGGAGAAGAGTTCCCAAAGCTGCGCAGGATGCTTCAAGAGCGATGAAAAGATATGTAGCCACTTTCACTTTTAGCAACTTTGGCGGGTTACAAACAGTAGGAGAAGAATATCTTTCTGAACAGAACCTTGATATACTCAGCCGCTTCGGAAAAGTATTCGATCTCACTTATACCCGTTTCAATGATTTACTAAAAGCCGAAGCACAGGCAAGAGAAGCACAAATTCAATTGGCATTGGAGCGGGCAAGGTCACAAAGTATGACCATGCAACATTCCTCTGAGCTGGACAATACA
Organism: Bacteroidota bacterium; assembly: GCA_029558715.1. Taxonomy (GTDB): domain Bacteria; phylum Bacteroidota; class Bacteroidia; order Chitinophagales; family Chitinophagaceae; genus JJ008. Next base: position 59,389 of record JAKQEA010000047.1, read on the forward strand.
TTGCGGGTATTTCATGAACAGGTTTTACAACTAGGCATTCCATCAGCATTTTCATTTTTGTGGCTGCCGGATGAAGAAAAAGAACGGCATATTTTCTGGGCAGCATGGGAAGAACATAAATCGTTTGGCAGTAAGGCCATCAATTATCCGCTGGACATGAATGAACCGGCTACAGCACAATGTTTGATTGACTGGAAAAGCAAACCCGTAGTAGCTTATCATGTTCCGCCGGAAGGAGTGGAAAGTTATTTTGCCGCATGGAGCGAATTGATTGACGGCGTTGAACATCTGCAATCAGCAAACTTCAGGGATGGATTGTATTATGTAGAAGCCTTTAACAAGTACGGCTGCTTTGGCGTTTTGGTCAAAAACGATTTGGATGAAGTTGAAAAGAAAATATTGTATCGCTTCGCCGTAGAGTTTGAGCAAACCTACACCCGCTTTCTTGACCTGCAAAAAGCAGAAGCACAGGCAAAAGAAGCGCAGATAGAAGCAGCATTGGAAAGAGTGAGAAGCCGTTCGATGGGTATGCAGAAAAGTGAAGAGCTTAAAGAAGTAATTAAATTAGTTTACCAGCAACTCATTCATTTAAATATTAATCTTGACCATGCAGGTTTTGTTGTTGACTATACACCAAAAGGAGATTGGACTTTCTGGATTGCCGATGAACAGGATATTCCTGCTAAAATAACGCATCCCTGGTTTGAATCTGTTTGGGCTAATCAATTCAACGAAGCAAAAGAAAAAGATGCAGACCTCTTTGTCACCAATTTAAATTTTGAACAAAAGAATAAATTTTACAATGAGCTTTTGTCTTATGTTCCCGGGTTACCCCAGGCATCAAAAGATTTTTATTTAACCTGTCCCGGTCTTGCCGCATCAACTGTATTGTTTGATGATGTTGCGCTCTATATTGAAAACTTTTCAGGTAAGCCTTATACTGATGAAGATAATAAAACGCTGATGCGCTTTGGAAAAGTGTTTCAGCAGACCTATACCCGTTTTCTCGACCTGCAAAAAGCAGAAGCACAGGCAAGAGAAGCACAGGTAGAAACGGCGTTGGAAAAAGTACGGAGCCGCTCTTTGGCCATGCATAAAAGTGATGAACTTCTTGAAGTAGTCACAGTAATATTTGAACAGTTGAAAAATCTGGGACTACAGCTCTGGAGCTGCGGCATTGTCCGCTTTCACTCGAAACAATCCTCCGAAGCTGAGGTATGGATGACAAGACCAGATGGGAAAATGATGGGGCAATCGTTTGTCATACCACTTGACAAAGTGCCTGTATATAAGAAACTGTATGAAGCCTGGAAGAACATGGAAGAATTTCATATTGAGTCACTACAGGATATGGATATCATCAAACATCACAACAGCATTGCTTTACTCAATGTTATTCCGGTAGACAAAATGAAACAGGCAGCAGGCAGGGAATTACCCCGACAAATGTTTTTTCACTGTATCAATTTTTCAGATGGATTTCTTGGCGTTATTACCACTGAAGCTGTCGAAGATGAAACCTTGCTGCTGCGCTTCGGAAATACATTTAAACAATCTTATACCCGTTTCCTTGATCTGCAAAAAGCCGAAGCACAGGCAAGAGAAGCACAGATACAGCTTGCATTGGAAAGAGTAAGGGCAAGAACAATGGCCATGCACCAGAGTAGTGAATTGAATGAAGCTGCGGAACTGTTATACAAGGAACTCACAAAACTTGGCATTGAAAAATTAACCTGCGGGTTCACATTACTGGACGATACGACGGGCGCCGGCACCTGTTATATGGCTAATCCGGAGGGTAGTTTTCTATGGGAACCATTTCGCTTAAATCATACCGGCAGCCCGGGTTTTCTTTCCATGTATGAAAGCTGGCAGAAACGAGAAGCATATCATACGTTTGAATTATCAGGTCAGTCAAATGTAGATCATAACAGGTACCTGGCAGAAAAAGCAGAAAATTTTCCGATACCAGTTGAACAATTGCTAGCCATACTTCCTCCAGTAACATATTCCAACACAATTAATTTCCAGTATGGCTATTTGCTGGTGGTAAGTCTTTCACCTTTTACTAAAGATCAGGTTGAAATTCTTAAACGCTTCGCAAAAGTTTTTGAACAGACTTATACAAGATTTCTTGATCTGCAAAAAGCCGAAGCGCAGGCAAGAGAAGCAAAAATTGAAGCGGCTTTGGAAAAAGTACGCAGCCGCACCATGGGTATGCAACATAGCAATGAATTACCTGAAGCCGCCAATTTATTATTCCTCGAAGTGCAGGCATTAGGTATACCTGCCTGGAGTTGCGGGTACAATATCCTGGCAACGGATAAAAAATCAAGTACCTGTATCATGAGCAGTGAAGGCCGTCTTCAGTCAGCTTTTCATCTTCCCTTTATAAATTCAGGCGAACCTTCTTTTGCCGAATGGCTGGAAGCAATTGAAAAAGGAGATTTTTTTGTACAGGAACTCAGTGGCAAAAAAATTGAGGATCATTATAATTATATGAAGACCCTGCCACAGGTAGGGCCGGTTATAAAGGAACTGGAAGATGCAGGACTCTCCCTCCCCACGTACCAGATCAACCATCTTTCATTTTTTAACGGGGGGTTTCTCTTATTTATCACTTACGAACCGGTGCCACATGCTTATGATATATTCAAAAGGTTTACCACTGTTTTTGAACAAACCTATACCCGCTTCCTCGATCTGCAAAAAGCAGAAGCACAGGCAAGAGAAGCACAGATTGAAACGGCATTGGAAAAAGTAAGAAGCCGCACACTGGCCATGCAGAAAAGCGATGAGCTGGCAGAAACAGCCACCGTTTTATTTCAACAATTAATTGCATTGGGGATTGAACCCAACCGGCTCTACATTATCCTCATCAAAGAAGACAGTGCTGATATGGAAGCATGGGTAACAGATGAGGATGGCAGTAAAGTGAGCATTGGCTTTACAAGCAATTACAGGAAAAACGCTTCCTTATTAAAAATGTATAAAGGCTGGAAGGAAAAAAGAAACAGCCTGGTAATAGATATGAAGGGAGAAGAACTGAAGGAATATTTTCATTACCTGCATAATGAACTGCATGTACCTTTTAAAGGCGGACTGGAACAAAAAAGAAGGGTGCAGCATATTGCTTATTTCAGTCATGGTTTAATTGGCATGGCTTCGCCGGATGAACAGCCCGTTGAAACGTTACAATTACTGGAGCGATTTGCGGCTGTGTTCAATCTTACCTTCACCCGTTTCAACGACCTGCAGGTTGCTGAAGCACATGCCCTGCAGGCCGAGCAGGACCTGGTTGCCATAAAAGAAGCCAAGCAAAAAGCAGAAGAGGCCCTGGCCGAATTGCAGGTTACCCAAAAGCAACTGATACAATCCGAGAAAATGGCCAGTCTTGGGGAACTCACCGCTGGTATCGCCCATGAAATTCAGAACCCGTTAAACTTCGTCAACAACTTTAGCGAAGTAAGTAAGGAATTACTGGATGAAATGAAGGAAGCGATAGAAAAAGGTGATACGGAAGATGCCAGGGAAATCATGAATGATGTGATCCAGAATTTAGAAAAGATCAATCATCATGGTAAACGGGCAGATGGTATTGTAAAAGGTATGCTGCAACACAGTCGCAGCAGCAGCGGGCAAAAAGAGCCAACTGATATTAATGCATTGGCAGATGAATATTTGCGATTGGCTTATCATGGGTTAAGGGCAAAGGATAAGTCTTTCAATGCCACCATGATAACTGATTATGATGCAGCAATTGGCAATATCAATGTTATTCCGCAGGATATGGGAAGAGTGATTTTGAATTTAATTACCAACGCTTTCTATGTAGTGGCAGAAAAGAAAAAAGAAAATAGTGAAGGATACGAACCAACTGTTTCTGTGAGTACAAAAAATGAGGGCAACAATATTCTGATTAGTGTAAGAGACAATGGCAATGGTATCCCACAAAAAATACTCGATAAAATCTTTCAACCCTTCTTTACTACCAAGCCCACAGGACAAGGAACAGGTCTGGGTTTATCGCTGAGTTATGATATTGTGAAAGCTCATGGAGGAGAACTGAAAGTGGAAACAAAGGAAGCAGAAGGAAGCAAATTCATAATTGTATTACCATTTAGTTAATATATAAAAAGATGAAGATTTTAATTGTAATAATTCTATTTTTTTATTTCCCGGTGCAACTCTGTGCTCAAGTTCAAGTTGACAGCATGTCTCCGGGCTATAATCCATTTTTAGCAGATAGCCTGCGCTCAAAGATTGACCGGGCTGACACTGATTCTGCAAAAGCCTGGAACATGATTTTGCTTTACTGGGCAATTGAAGGGATTCAGTCAGATAGTGCACTAGTTATTGCGAAACAAGCCTATGAATTCTCAAAAAGTAAGCAATTGAAATTTATGGAGGTCTATGCATTGATGGCTATAGGATATAATCAAAAAAACACGGGAGATTATGCTGAATCATTAAAAACATACTTACAGGCATTTGAAATATTAGGGTATTCTTCTTTTCATGAAAGTAACAGCCTGCCTGATTCTGATGGTTCTGTTTTTGACCGGGATATTTTGCATGAATATGCAGAGACACAGAGACATATGGGTTTTTTACTTGGACAAGTAGGTAATAGAACGGAGGAGCTGAATAAATACAGAACAGCATTGAAGATACATGAAGCATTAAAGGATGAACGCTTAGTAGCCAATACAACCAATAATATCGCGGAAGTTTACCTGGCGACGAATCTCCCTGATTCAGCTATACTATTTGCAGAAAAAAGTTTAGGACATTACGAAAAACAAAATGTTCCTTTTTATGTAAAAACATATCTTGGTCATATCTATAATATTATCGGGGAATCCAATCTTTTAATTAAAAAATATGATTTGGCAGAAGAGGCTTTATGGAAAGCAGAAAAGGCCAATATCCAGTATAAGAATTTTAGAAATTTAATTCTAACGTATTTACTCCGGGCAGAAATCTTCAATCAAAAACAGGAGTATGATTCCAGTTTGAAATATGCACACAAAGCAAGGGTAACAGCTATTGAAGTAGGGCTGAAAAGCTATATCGCTAAAAGCTATGCCGCACTTGCCAAATCCTACCAGGCACTCAATAAGCAGGACAGCGGGTATCATTATTTAAAACTGGCCGCTCCATTAATAGACAGTCTTAACAAAGTAGAAAAGAACAATTTAATACGATATCAAAATATTCTATTTACAGAGAATCAGAATTTGCAAAGAATAGAAAAGGAGAAAACTGCTACCCGGAACCGTATCCGGCTAATTTCGCTTTTGGGTACACTCGGATTTATAATATTAATTGCACTATTACTTTACCGAAACAACCGTCAAAAACAAAAAACCAACAAAGTTTTAGAAGCAACGCTCAACAATTTAAAATCCACCCAATCTCAACTTATTCAATCAGAAAAAATGGCTTCATTGGGAGAACTGACTGCAGGTATTGCCCATGAAATACAGAACCCGTTGAATTTCGTCAATAATTTTTCTGAAGTAAATAAAGAATTAGCTGATGAATTGGAACAGGAAATTGATAAGGAAAATTACATGGAGGCAAAAGTAATTGCAAAAGACATAAAGGCTAATGAAGAAAAAATAAACCATCATGGCAAAAGGGCAGATGCAATAGTAAAAGGCATGTTGCAACATAGCAGAAGCAGTAACGGTGTAAAAGAACCAACAGATATCAATGCTTTGTGTGATGAGTACTTCCGCCTCTCCTATCATGGTTTAAGAGCTAAAGACAAATCATTCAATGCAACAATGAAAACTGATTTTGATAAAACGACCGGTAACATCAACATCATTCCACAGGATATTGGCAGGGTTATCCTGAATTTGATTACCAATGCTTTTTATGCCTGCACTGAGCGCAGTCGAAGTGTGGTTGACGAAAAGAAGAAGGAAAATAGTACAGGATATGAACCAACTGTTTCAGTAAGTACAAAAAAAGTTGGAGATAAAGTTGAAATAAAAGTTGCTGATAATGGCAACGGTATTCCGCAAAAAGTACTGGGCAAAATCTTTCAACCTTTCTTTACCACCAAACCCACCGGGCAGGGAACAGGGTTGGGATTAAGCTTGAGTTATGATATTATAAAGGCACACGGTGGAGAACTGAAAGTGGAAACGAAAGAAGGGGAAGGTTCAACATTTATTATTCAATTACAGGCACAATAAAGTGACATGAAAAGATACTTAACGATATTAACGATATTCCTTTTTCCTTTTTTTGCTGATGCACAGCTAAGCTACCCAGACAGCGTTAGAAACGAATTGAAGTCGGCAACCGAAGATTCAACAAGGTTCATATTAAATTCCGACCTTTCCGGCTTCTACGAAGAAAAGAACCTTGATTCTGCAGTTTTTTTTGGTGAGCAGGCATTAATTATAGCCCGTAAAAATAAAAAGCAGCTTGCCATTGCCGAGGCATTGCTCAGAAAAGCGTTTCCGCTACGTTTTGCTGGAAAATATGGCGAAGCCCTGGAATGTATCATTGAATCATTGACCATACTAGAAGATTCTGCTTCTGAAAAAAATGCCTGGCAATTTGATAGTACAAGAACTTTAATGCGTCAGCGTTTGTGGAGGCTTTCAAGTACTCACCATGTGTATGCATTGTTGGAAGCCAGCATGGGTAATAAGGAGCAGGAATTATTTCATTACAAGGAAGAAATACGGATCGCAGAAAAAATAGATGCTTCCTTCAGGTTACAGATGGCCTATATGAACCTGGGTAATACCTATCAAAGGCTTGAAAAGCCGGATTCTGCACTATACTTCGCATTTATGGCTGATTCAATGGCAAATACATCCGGGGATCTCTATTATAATGGCTGGAGCCTTATCAATATCGGTGATGTTTATAATAAAAGGAAGGATTATAACCTGGCCAAAAAATATTATTACATGGCTTTTGAACTTTCCAGGGAACAAGGAAATGATGGAAATTTCAGAGGATCAGCAGTTCGTTTGTTTCACTTCTATTTAAGAGAAAAAAATGCAGACTCATGTCTATATTTTGCTAAACAGGCTTTTACTTCCTCAATTTCTAATGATGTTACCTTCTTGACACGGGCCTACGAAAACTTATATGAAGCTTATACATTAAAGGGCCAGCCGGATAGCGCCGATAAGTACCTCAGGCTTGCATTTGCAACCCGTGACTCTGCTTATGAAGTAGAAATAAAAAATCTCACCGATTTCCAGCATCTTACCATGAATGAGCAACTCCGCCTTCGGAAGCTGGAAAAAGAAAGGGTAGAATACCAGGGAAAGGTAAGGACCTATGCATTGCTGGCCGGTCTTGGTGTTTTTTTGGTGATCGGGTTGATCCTCTACCGGAATAACAGGCAAAAACAAAAATCGAATAAAGTCTTAGAATCCACACTGACAAATTTAAAAGCTACCCAGTCACAACTCATTCAGTCTGAAAAAATGGCTTCATTGGGTGAATTGACCGCCGGCATCGCTCATGAGATACAGAACCCGTTAAACTTTGTAAATAATTTCTCGGAAGTGAATAAGGAATTGTTGGTTGAGTTAAAAGATGAAATTAAGAAGGGAAATATGGATGAAGTAAATGCTTTAGCAGATGATGTAATTGCAAACGAGGAAAAAATAAACCACCACGGCAAAAGAGCCGATGCTATTGTAAAAGGGATGTTGCAACATTCCAGTAGCGGCAGTGGTAAAAAAGAACCCACTGATATCAACGCATTAGCAGATGAATATTTACGATTAGCTTATCATGGCTTGCGGGCAAAAGACAAATCGTTTAATGCCACCATGAAAACGGATTTTGATGAAAGTATTGGTAACATTAATGTCATTCCACAGGATATTGGAAGAGTAATTCTTAATTTAATTACCAATGCTTTCTATGTAGTGGCAGAAAAGAAGAAGGAAAATAGTACAGGATATGAGCCAACTGTTTCGGTAAGCACAAAAA
>JAKQEA010000086.1 GCA_029558715.1 Bacteroidota bacterium
CCATCGATCGTCAGGGTACGAAAAGTTCTTTTGCCTTCTTTTTTTACTTCTTCGGGCAATGTATTGGCATCAATGCTCAGGAACCATTCCACATTCGCTTTTTCCAGTTCCAGCGTTCCGGAGGCTGTATCATCTGTATGCTGGTGTACAGTACTCTCTTTCAGATCACCAAATATCCAGAGCAGCATATCAAAAAAGTGTACCCCGATATTGGTGGCAATACCGCCGCTCTTTTGTATATCTCCCTTCCAGCTGGTATGATACCAATGACCTCTCGAGGTAATGTAATGCAGCTTCACATTATATTTCTTATCTGCAGGGCCATTCTTTATTTTTTCCCGCAGGGCAATGATGGCCGGGTGCAGGCGAAGCTGGAGGATCGTATATACATTTCTGCCGGTTTCTTTTTCTATCTCCATCAATGCATCAATATTCCAGGGGTTCAGCACCACCGGCTTTTCACAGATCACATCTGCCCCGATACGCAGCCCGAAACGGATATGTGCGTCATGCAGGTAGTTGGGAGAACAAACAGACACATAATCGGTATGTACACCCTGGCGTTTTAATTTCTCCACATGCCGGTCAAACCGTTCAAACTCGGTAAAGAAATCAGCTTCGGGAAAATAAGAATCCATTATACCTACTGAGTCGTGCCGGTCCAATGCCGCCAGCAGGTTATTACCGGTATCCTTTATCGCTTTCATATGACGGGGGGCTATGTAGCCGCCAGCCCCGATGAGTACAAAGTTTTTCATACTTATTACAAATTTGCTTTTTTATTATTTAACCACAGAGCACACTGCGGATCACTGCGGTTTTCTCTGTGCTTCTCCGTTTTCGCCGCGGTTTATTTTTACTTAACCACAGAGCACACTGCGGATCACTGCGACTTTCTCTGTGCTTCTCCGTGTTCGCCGTGGTTTACTTTTTTAACCACTAAGCTCACAGCGGATCACTGCGACTTTCTCTGTGTTACTCCGTGTTCGCCGTGGTTTATTTTTTTAACCACAGAGCACACTGCGGATCACTGCGACTTTCTCTGTGCTTCTCCGTGTTCGCCGTGGTTTATTTTTCACAATTTTCCCAAAACAATTCTCCGTATTCCGTCCTTTAGCTGTTTTACATTAAAATTGATCAGATATCCAAGCTTGCAACCCGATAATTTCATGTATGTAAGCACTTGTGCCATATATACATCATTCAGCGCTTCTACAGCCTTTAATTCTACAATAACCTTTCTTTCTGCCAGAATATCTATCCTGTATCCGCATTCCAGTTTTACTTCCTTATAAATAACTGGTAATGATAATTGCGTTTCAATGAACAATCCACGT
>JAKQEA010000089.1 GCA_029558715.1 Bacteroidota bacterium
ACCGATACTACAATTTCACCGGGCTCGTGGAGGAGACAGTGTTCAACTCATTAGACCATTCGTGCAGGTCGGAACTTACCCGACAAGGAATTTCGCTACCTTAGGACCGTTATAGTTACGGCCGCCGTTTACTGGGGCTTCAGTCAGAAGCTTTGGCTTGCGCCGAACATCCTTCCTTAACCTTCCAGCACCGGGCAGGTATCAGGCTCTATACGTCATCTTTCGATTTTGCAGGGCCCTGTGTTTTTGTTAAACAGTTGGTTGAACCATTTTACTGAGACCATCCGAAGATGGTACGCTTTATCCCGAAGTTACAGCGTCAATTTGCCTAGTTCCTTCTCCACGGCTCACCCGAGCGCCTTAGAATATTCATCCCGTCTACCTGTGTCGGTTTGCGGTACCGGCTGCTATACTCGCTTTTCTTGGAAGAACTTTTAGTACTACGCTTCACCCGAAGGATCCACTCAGCAATTCCGTCTGCTTATGTACCTAGCATTCTCCGTCACTTTTAGTGTATAGCAGGCGCAGGAATATTAACCTGCTTTCCATCACCTACCCCTTTCGGGTTTGGCTAAGGACCGGGCTAACCCTGATCCGATTAACGTTGATCAGGAACCCTTAGACTTTCGGCGATAAGGTTTTTCACCTTATTTATCGTTACTTATGCCTACATTTTCTTTTCAAACCGCTCCAGCATACGTCACCGTACACCTTCGATGCAGTTTGAATGCTCCCCTACCGATCATCCGCTTAGCGGCGATCATAGAGCTTCGGTTAGTAGTTTGATGCCCGATTATTTTCCGTGCAAGACCTCTCGACCAGTGAGCTGTTACGCACTCTTTAAATGAATTGCTGCTTCCAAGCAAACATCCTGGCTGTTATAGAAGTCTCACCTCGTTTGATCAACTTAACTACTTATTAGGGACCTTAGCTGCTATTCTGGGTTATTTCCCTCTCGGCCACGGATCTTAGCACCCGCAGCCTCACTCCCGGAGATATCTGTTAGCATTCGGAGTTTGTCAGGGTTTGGTAGGCGGTGAAGCCCCCTAGCCCAATCAGTAGCTCTACCTCTAACAGACTTCATAATCCGAGGCTGTTCCTAAAAACATTTCGGGGAGAACGAGCTATCTCTCAGTTTGATTGGCCTTTCACCCCTATCCACAGGTCATCCCAGAACTTTTCAACGTTAACGGGTTCGGTCCTCCAGTTAGTTTTACCTAACCTTCAACCTGCCCATGGATAGATCACAAAGTTTCGCGTCTGCCCCCACTGACTAAACGCCCTATTTGGACTCGCTTTCGCTACGGCTCCGTTAATTTCGAACTTAACCTCGCCAGTGAGGAGCAACTCGTAGGCTCATTATGCAAAAGGCACGCCGTCACTTCTTGCGAAGCTCCGACCGCTTGTAGGCGCACGGTTTCAGGTACTATTTCACTCCCTTGTTTAGGGTGCTTTTCACCTTTCCCTTACGGTACTGGTTCACTATCGGTGTCTGAGGAGTATTTAGCCTTACCAGATGGTGCTGGCAGATTCAGGCAGGATTCCTCCGGTCCCGCCTTACTCAGGATACCGCTCGTCCTCATCAATTTTCGTTTACGGGGCTATCACCCTCTATGGCTCAACTTTCCAGATGATTTTACTTGATGATGATTTCTAAATGCGGTCCTACAACCCTCAAGCGGCACGCCGCTCAAGTTTAGGCTATTCCCATTTCGCTCGCCACTACTCAGGGAATCACTATTGTTTTCTTTTCCTCCCGGTACTTAGATGTTTCAGTTCTCGGGGTTGGCTCTCCTTGCGGAGTACTATACCTTCAGTATAGTGGGTTGACCCATTCGGAGATCCAGGGATATAATGCTTGTGTGCAGCTCCCCCTGGCTTATCGCAGCTTACCACGTCCTTCGTCGCCTCTCAGACCCAAGGCATCCACCATGCGCCCTTAGTTGCTTTAAAAAAATTAGAAACTAGAATTTGTTATTCTTGTAGTTGTTACCCGACCACATTTCTTCAGACCAACCATAAAATGGTGTGATATTTCAAAATTGTGATCGATATTGTTAGATACTCGTCTAACATTTTTTTCCCAATATGTCAAAGAGCTTATCACTTTCGTGATTAGAAGATGTGTCGGACTTGAACCAAATGATCCACCATATACTGAATCACATCTGTATTATTCTAAGAACTGTAGTGGAGGATATCGGAGTCGAACCGATGACCCTTAGCTTGCAAAGCTAATGCTCTAGCCAACTGAGCTAATCCCCCTTGGATTCGAGCTCGTAGCTCATTGCTTTTAGCTCGCAGCTTTGAGTAGACCCGAGCAGATTTGAACTGCTGACCCCTACATTATCAGTGTAGTGCTCTAACCAGGCTGAGCTACGGATCTCTGTTTGTAGCCCCCGTGTTATCGGGTTACTTTTAAAAAGAACTTATAAAATTGAAAGTTATAGGAAACAATAGCAAGTAAGTATTTGCTCTAAAAAGGAGGTATTCCAGCCGCACCTTCCGATACGGCTACCTTGTTACGACTTAGCCCCAGTCACTAGTTTTACCCTAGGCGGCTCCTTACGGTTACCGACTTTAGGTACACCCAGCTTCCATGGCTTGACGGGCGGTGTGTGCAAGGTCCGGGAACGTATTCACCGTATCATTGCTGATATACGATTACTAGCGATTCCAGCTTCATGAAGTCGAGTTGCAGACTTCAATCTGAACTGAGAGGCGGTTTTTGGGATTAGCTTCATATCACTATGTTGCAGCCCTTTGTACGCCCCATTGTAGCACGTGTGTAGCCCTGGGCATAAAGGCCATGATGACTTGACATCATCCCCTCCTTCCTCACGTCTTACGACGGCAGTTTCACTAGAGTTCCCAGCGTTACCTGATGGCAACTAGTGATGGGGGTTGCGCTCGTTGCGGGACTTAACCCAACACCTCACGGCACGAGCTGACGACAGCCATGCAGCACCTTACTGGCAGTGTATTGCTACAAAGTGAGCTTTCACCCACGGTCTCCCAGCATTCTAGCCCAGGTAAGGTTCCTCGCGTATCATCGAATTAAACCACATGCTCCACCGCTTGTGCGGACCCCCGCCAATTCCTTTGAGTTTCAACCTTGCGGTCGTACTTCCCAGGTGGGATACTTAATGCTTTCGCTCAGACACTTACAGTTTATCGCAAATGTCGAGTATCCATAGTTTAGGGCGTGGACTACCAGGGTATCTAATCCTGTTTGATCCCCACGCTTTCGTGCCTCAGTGTCAATATTCGAGTAGCCAGCTGCCTTCGCAATTGGTGTTCTATGTCATATCTAAGCATTTCACCGCTACATGACATATTCCGCTGACCTCCACGGTATTCAAGACTGATAGTATCAATGGCAGTTCCCAAGTTAAGCTCGGGGATTTCACCACTGACTTACCAACCCACCTACGCACCCTTTAAACCCAGTGAATCCGGATAACGCTTGCACCCTCCGTATTACCGCGGCTGCTGGCACGGAGTTAGCCGGTGCTTATTCATATGGTACCGTCAGACGACTTAGAAAAGCCTTTTTTCGTCCCATATAAAAGAAGTTTACAATCCAGAGGACCTTCATCCTCCACGCGGCATGGCTGGTTCAGACTTTCGTCCATTGACCAATATTCCTTACTGCTGCCTCCCGTAGGAGTCGGGCCCGTGTCTCAGTGCCCGTGTGACTGGTCGTGCTCTCACACCAGTTACTGATCGCAGGCTTGGTGGGCCATTACCCCGCCAACTACCTAATCAGCCGCACAGCCATCTTCAAGTGATAAATCTTTAATTACAAAGTGATGCCACTCTGTAATACTATGGGGTATTAATCCAAATTTCTCTGGGCTATTCCCCGCTCGAAGGAAGGTTCTGTACGTGTTCCGCACCCGTTTGCCGGTCGCCATCAGTGTATTGCTACACCATGCTGCCCCTCGACTTGCATGTATTAAGCCTGCCGCTAGCGTTCATCCTGAGCCAGGATCAAACTCTCCATTGTAAATGATGTTTGATTACTGACTATTAAAATTCTCAAGAGAAAATTAACGTGTCAAATCGAAATGTATTTCGCTTGACTTACCTATTGTTTTATCTCAATGGCTATTGAGATAAAGTGCTATTGTTTCCTAACTTTCAAAGATCTTTTGGCTTTACCAGCCACCCATTTTTTGAACGGGAGTGCAAAGGTAAGGGCCATTTTATTTCTACCAAATTTTTCTTCATTTATTTTTCAAAAAAATCAGAATCTTTTGGAGTGAAAATCAATTTGTTTTGTGAAGAACTGACCTTGTTTTTTAAAGGCGGACGGCAAAGGTAAGACATTGTAAATTACCAGCAAATTTTATCAATAAGTTTTGTTCACATTTGCCGCACAATTTCATTCACATTTCCTCAGAGAGCTACCCGTTTTATCCGAACGGGCGGCAAAGATAAGGGTGTGATATTTATCAACCAACTCTATTTACTTAAAATACCTTCTTTTTTACCAAAAAGCAGTAGCAATAAGTGTTTCAAAGCATACCTTTTTTATCGGAGAAAAAGAAAAGGGAGTTAAATAGTCTTATTTTATGGTACTTAGTGTGCTCCGTCGTAAATCTTAATGTAAGAATTAATTTTCAAAAAGATAAAAGGGAACCTATTGATACAACTATTTACTTATCAACATCTTAAGAAAAATAACAAACGGGGTAATTAACGGATATAAGAAAAAGACCATGTGGAGGAACCGCAAAGCTAGCTTTGGTACAGTCTTTTGCCTCAATTATATCTCTTAACTCATTAAGGGAAATTTTTCCTCTACCAACTCTTAACATAGTGGCTGTAAGTGCTCTAACCATTCCCCTTAAAAAACGATTAGCCTTTACATAATATACCAAACAGTCACCTTCCATACCCCACTTACTTTCCTGAATAATGCAATTGAATGTTTTAACCTGTGTATTTCGTTTAGAGAAAGATGTAAAATCAACGTACTCTTTTATTACTACTGCAGCCTGTTGCATAAGGTCAATATCCATTCTGTAAGGGAAGAAGAATGCCCTTTCCTTTAAGAAAGGGTTTTTGTAACGATATATGTAGTAACGGTATTCCCGGGCAACAGCATCGAAACGGCAATGAGCATCCCCAGCAACCGGTGTTAACTTTTTAATGACAATATCCTCAGGGAGTATTGCATTCATTTTATAAATGAATTGGGCATTTATCGACTCATTATAATCAAAATGAAAATAGTTCTGAAATGCATGAACCCCTGAATCTGTTCGGGAGGAACCAGTTAATATTACTTTCTGTTTGTGTAAAATCTCAAAAGCCTTTTCAACCTCTGCCTGGATTGTATTTGCATTATCCTGTAGCTGAAACCCGCTGTAATCAGTGCCTTTATAAGCAAGTTCTAAAAAATATCGGGGCATATGCGGCAGTCAATTTTCACAATGTAATAGAAAAGTGAAGCAAATTATCTAATCATAGCTTTGAACCTGTTAACGTAATACTCATCTTTCAACTCATTCTGAAGCATCCCAAATTCTGTTTTATTGATAACGTATTTGTATGCGGCATCAAAAAAATTGTACTTGCCTTCATCATTGAGGAACAATGTACTAAGGTTCTTAATACGGTCAGTAGTAAAACATTTAAGTTTAAAATATCTTTTGGCTTCTGCAATCATCTCATCATCCCCTTCAGCCGAAGCCATTGCTTTGCGCAACTTAAAAAAATCAGTTTCGTCGGCTACAGCCTGACAATTTGCTGGTAAAGCCGGTACCTCAACAGGTTTTTCAACTGATTTTACCTCTGTTTTAGGTTTTTCCTGCTCCGAAATTTTCTTCTGGGTTGGTTGAGGGTCTGCCGTAATTTCAAGAAATTTTTTCTCCTCTTTTGACTCATTTTTCAAAATTCCTGCGATGGGTTTTGGATTAGGAATCAAGAGTCGAATAGTATCACTGGTACCGGCCTCATAATTATCAATGAAAACCAATCCAAAGCCTTCTGTTGTGGAGCTTTCTGATCTTTTGGTTACGACAGACTTGAGATACACATCTTCTATTGCTTCACTTACTGTCTTTGGAACCTCCTTTACTTTTTTCAGCTCCTCATTTTTTACTTCTGTTTCTTCCTTTTTTTCCGGTATAATTACAACAGGCTGCTCTTTTGGTTCTTGTTTTACTTCTTTTACTATAACTGTGTCGACCGTTTTGGCGATTTCCGGTTCTTTTGTAATTGCTTTTGGTTCTTCAACCGGCTTTGTAACGACAGTATCTTTATTCTCCAATTTATGCTCTTCTTTTTTTATAATTTCCGCTGCGGGTTCTGTCTTAGTTTCAGTTTTGATAACAGGCTTCTCCTCTGGCTTTTGAACAACGGGTTTTTCCTTTAGTGAAGGATCATCAGAAGCTTTTGAGAGTATTTCCGTAAATGCTGAAACATCTTTAGTCTCTGCTTTTGGTTTCTCCTCCGATTTCATCGCTGAGCTTGATGTCATCTTTACAGAAAGGGTTTGCAGATCAAACAGTCCCCAGCCTTTTTCCCCAAAATCTTTCAGCAAATACCCATGATCTTTACGGCCAACTGTGACTGAAAATTCCTGCTCCGGCCACTTACCTTGCGGAAACCCTATTCTAAAGTTATAGGTCGTATCATACAATTTAGAGAGAATAAGATATCCGGCAGCCGATGAACTATATACTTTATCATTCATTTTTACAAAAAAAGGCTGTTGCGATTCTGACTGTAGGTAAATAAAATATACTTTTTGAGAAGCGGCATTAA
Organism: Bacteroidota bacterium; assembly: GCA_029558715.1. Classification (GTDB taxonomy): domain Bacteria; phylum Bacteroidota; class Bacteroidia; order Chitinophagales; family Chitinophagaceae; genus JJ008. The sequence goes on from JAKQEA010000089.1 coordinate 6,778, forward strand.
ATGAGAAAGCCGCAAATAAAAAAACCAAAAGGAGTTTATTCATTTTTCCGGTATTGGGTGGTTATACAAATTTAATTGAATTCTCCCGACTTAGCCCACCCCTCATACAACAAGTTGTTAAATACTACAGCCTTTCATCCTAATTACTGGTATATACAAGTACTATTATTATAAATTTGCGGCACTTAAATCAAATATATGAACAGAGTCCTCCTTTCTTTTTTCTTTATGCTATTCAGTTTTTCATTGTTTGCACAACAAAAACCCACTGCTGATACAGCCTGGAAAAAAGAATACCGGGAAACACCCGCCAAAATCAATAATCTTTTACACACCAAACTTGATGTAAGACCTGATTTCAGTAAATCGTATTTGTATGGCAAGGCATGGCTTACACTAAAGCCCCATTTTTACGCTACAGACTCTCTGACCCTGGATGCAAAAGGAATGGAATTCAAAAAGATTGCCCTGGTAAAAGGTTCGCAACAATTACCACTAAAATACCAGTATGATGACTGGCAGGTACGCATTAAGCTGGATAAAACCTATAAAGCAAATGAAAGTTATACAATCTATATAGATTATATCGCCAAGCCGGATGAGTTTGAAGAAAAGTATGCCCATGGTGCAATGCTTGGTATAAAGGGAATGTACTTTATCAATCCCAAAGGAGAGGAAAAAGATAAACCAACACAAATATGGACACAAGGAGAAACGGAATCAAGTTCTGCCTGGTTTCCAACAATAGATAAAACCAACCAAAAAACAACCCAGGAATTAACTGTTACCGTGGATAATAAATATGTGACATTGAGTAACGGCAAGCTGGTATCACAAAAGAAAAACACGGATGGAACCCGCAGTGATTACTGGAAAATGGATCTTCCCCATGCTCCTTATCTTTTCTTTCTGGGGGTGGGTGAATATGCAGTTGTAAAAGACAACTGGAGAGGCAAGGAAGTCAATTATTATGTAGAAAAAGAATATGCTTCTGTAGCAAAAAAAATATTCGGCAATACCCCTGAGATGATGACATTCTTTTCAAAAATCACCGGTGTTGATTATCCCTGGGTGAAGTATTCCCAAATAACCGGCCGGGATTATGTGGCAGGCGCCATGGAGAATACCACAGCTACCATTCACCAGGAAAGTGCTCAGCAAGATGCAAGAGAATTAGTGGATGGAAATATGTGGGAAGGCACCATCGCCCATGAACTTTTTCACCAGTGGTTTGGCGATTATGTAACTACTGAAAGCTGGAGCAATCTAACCGTGAATGAATCATTTGCCGATTACAGCCAGACACTATGGGATGAATACAAATATGGAAAAGATGCTGGTGATGCAGAAAACTATAACGGCATGCAGGGATACCTGATGAGCGGCAGCGAGAACAAACATCTTGTGAGGTTTCACTACAAAGACAAAGAAGATATGTTTGATGCAGTAAGTTACCAGAAAGGTGGCCGCATACTGCATATGCTCAGAAATTATGTCGGCGACAGTGCGTTCTTCAAATCATTGAATAATTATCTTGTTACCAACAAATTCAAATCTGCAGAAGCACACCAACTACGCCTGGCTTTTGAAGAAGTAACAGGTCGTGACCTGAACTGGTTCTTTAACCAATGGTACTTCAACAGCGGACATCCTACGGTGGATATTAATTATCAATACGATGATGCTGCCGGAAAAGCTATGGTAATCATCAAACAAACACAAAAGAGCGGGAAGCTGTTTACTTTGCCTATTGCCATAGATGTGTATAATGGTGCTAATAAAACCCGTCATAATGTGTGGGTCAAAAATGCAGCAGATACTTTCTCATTCAGCTATTCTGCAAGACCTGACCTGATAAATGTAGATGGCGACAAAGTAATGCTGTGGAATAAAAAAGATAACAAGACACTGGACAACTATATTCATCAATATAAATACGCCGGGAACTATCTTGACAGAAGAGAAGCAATTGAATTTGCCGGTAAGAAACTTGATGATCCTAAAGGAGTGGAATTGACAAAAACAGCTTTAAATGATAAGTATCACGGGTTGAGAAATCTTGCTATCAGTAAGGCTGACCTGAAAAAAGAAACAGTCAAAACTTCTTTTGAACCGTTATTGCTTACTCTTGCCAAAACAGACAAATATTCGGCTGTAAGAGCCAACGCTATTCAAAAATTAGGAGATTACGAGAAACCAGAGTATGCGGGGCTATTTAAGGCTGCCGTAAATGATTCTTCTTACACTGTTGCCGGAAATGCACTTGAAGCATTGAGCAGGGTTGATCCAGCTGCATCGGCCGCTATAGTTAAGCAACTGGCAGATAAACCTATGAAAGGAGTGCTGCAGGAAGTGGTAATGAACGAAATTTTAAAATCCGGTGATGAAAATATGGCGGATAAAATCATTGGCGATTTTTCTAAAAAACCATTAAGCCAGGCAAAATTCCAGGCATTAAACGGGCTGGCTACTTATCTATC
>JAKQEA010000103.1 GCA_029558715.1 Bacteroidota bacterium
AGGGTGGCCTCATTAGCAGGCCGGTACTTTTATGAAGACCGCTGGGGTGGTGATATGCGCTGGAATAAAACTTTCAGGGGTACTGATAGTATTTATGGGGAAAGTATTTACACCAGCCGGTGGGAGTTGATTGGTAATTACCAATTGCCGGTGGAAGAAAAGGTCTTTCTCGCATTTTCAGCTACCAGTCATAAACAGCATTCTTTTTATGGTGTTACCCCATATACAGGAAATCAGAAGATTGGTTTTGCTCAACTGATTTGGGATAAACAGGCTGGAGCCACGCATTCATTATTAACAGGGCTAACGGGCCGGTATAATTATTATGATGATAATTCAACAGCAACTATTGATACGCTGTCAGGCCGTAATAACCCGGATAAACATATTATTCCAGGTTTATTCATGCAGGATGAGTGGAATCTGAATGCAAAACAATTATTACTCGTGGGGCTTAGGTATGATCACCACCCGGTGCATAAAGGAATTATTACACCAAGGGTTGCCTGGAAATGGAGCATAAAAGAAAGACAAGTGTTTCGCCTGAATGCGGGTACTGGTTTCAGGGTAGTTAGTTTATTTACAGAAGAACATGCAGCTTTAACAGGTGCCCGTGCAGTTGAGGTAAAAGAATCTTTGAAGCCCGAAAGAAGTTATAATGTGAACCTTAACTATACCTGGTTTAAAAAGTTAAAGCAAGCTTCTTTAAATGTGGATGTATCGGCATGGTATTCTTATTTTACCAACCAGATCATTCCGGATTATGATACTGATCCGGATAAGATCATTTATAAGAACCTGGACGGGTATGCAGAATCAAAGGGGATGACGCTGAACCTTGAATTAAACAGCGGACACCGGTTTAAAAGCCTGATCGGGGTGACCATACAGGATGTTCAAAAGACAGAAACAAATGCCGCGGGAGAAAAAATTAAACAGCGGCCTGTACTGACAGAAAAATGGAGTGGTACATGGACTGTCTCGTATATATTTCCTGCTGTTGGATTAACTGTTGATTATACAGGTAATATTTATGGCCCCATGCGTCTGCCTTTATTGTCTGCCACCGATCCAAGACCTGGTCATTCTCCTGTATGGAGTATACAGAACATTCAATTTTCAAAACTACTCAACAGGAAATTCGAGGTTTTTGCCGGTATTAAAAACCTGTTGAACTGGACACCGGCGAAGAATACTCCCTTTATTATTGCCAGATCTCATGACCCCTTTGATAAGAATGTGGAATATGACGGAAATGGAAATATTAAAGCTACAGCGGAGAATCCATATGGACTTAGTTTTGATCCGTCCTATGTATATGCGCCTAACCAGGGAATGAGATTTTTTACGGGGATCAGAGTTAGTTTTAAAAAGTGAATGGTAATGTAGGAAAACCAAAACTAAGATGGTTTGTTTTTATTGTAACTTGATACAGTTAATCAGAGAAAAAATAATTTATGTCACCGGGTAGTTTATTACTGATAGGAGTAGTTGTTGTTGTTTTTCTGGCCTGGATTTTCTGGCCGGAGAAGGGATTACTTTCACTTCTGACAAAGATGCGGATGAACACCCTGAAAGTTCAGTTGGAAGATGCATTGAAGTTTCTGTTTGATTGTGAATATAAGAATGTATCCTGCGGTCTGCACACTGTTGCCGGTAACCTGCATATTTCTTCTAATAAAGCGGCTGCTATTCTTGACCGTTTGCAGGAAATGGGTCTTATTGAGCCAAGGAATGAAACGTATCAATTAACAGATGCAGGCAAATCTTATGCACTTCGTATCATCAGGGTACACCGTATTTGGGAGAAATACCTGGCTGATGAAACAAGTATGGATCATAAAGAGTGGCACAATGCAGCTGATTTAAAAGAGCATCAGCTTTCCACAGAAGCAGCAGAAAAAATTGCCGGACAGATTGGTAACCCGGTGTTTGATCCGCACGGAGATCCTATTCCTACAGCCGGCGGAGATCTGCCTTTACATTTAGGTGTAAATCTTTCAGCATTGAAAGAAGGAGATGCAGGAAGGATTAGTCATATAGAAGACGAACCCGGCTATATTTATGAACAGTTAATGGCCCTTGGTCTTTACCCGGGTATGCAGGTGTATATAATGGATGTTTCTGCCGGGAAAATAACTTTTGCTGCGCAGGGAGAAGAAATAGTGCTCACCCCTTTGTTTGCATCTGCCATAACGGTGGAAAAACTCCAGGAAGCAGTACATGTTAATAATAAGTATGAGTTATTGTCTTCCCTGGAAATTGGCGAAAAAGCTGAAGTAATAGGCATATCTCCCAATTGCAGGGGGCAGCAGCGAAGAAGATTACTTGACCTGGGTATTGTTCCGGGTACTATTGTTACTGCAGAAATTAAAAGTGCTTCCGGCGACCCCGTTGGTTACAGGATCATGGGGGCCACCATCGGGATACGTAAGAAACAGGCTGGTTTTATTTTTATTAATAAAAAAATTGTACAGGTATGAGCAATCAGCATAATTGTGAGAATTGCCCGGTACATCATAAAGAGAACCTTATCCGTCTTGGTATTGCTATGGATAAGGTGGATTATGTTATTGCGTTAGCTGGTAATCCCAATACAGGAAAAAGTACTGTGTTCAATAATCTTACGGGCTTGCGTCAGCATACAGGCAACTGGCCCGGTAAAACAGTAACAAGGGCGGAAGGCGGTTTTTCTTATAATGACAAACGCTATAAGGTGGTTGATTTGCCGGGTACCTATTCTTTACTTTCTACGAGTACCGATGAAGAAGTGGCGAGGAACTTTATTCTTTTTGGCCGTCCTGATGTAACAGTCATTGTAGCTGATGCCACCCGACTGGAAAGAAACCTGAACCTCGTTTTACAGATCCTTGAAATAACAGACCGGGCTGTATTATGCTTAAACTTAATGGATGAGGCAAAACGAAATAATATTGAAATAGATGAACGGACCTTATCAAAAGAATTGGGTATTCCTGTTATCCCCGCTGCGGCGAGACAAAAGGAAGGAATGATGGAGCTGCTGGGAGCAATTGAAGAAGTAGCATCCGGCAGATATATCTGCAAGCCACACCGGATCAAAAGCCGCTCTGACAAACTCAATCATGCAATTGATAGCCTGGTCGGGAAACTAAAACAACAATTTCCGGGATTACCCAACCTTAATTGGGTTGCACTGCGGTTGCTTGAAGGTGACCAGGGAATGATTGATGCGGTAAATTCCGGTGAGCTGGGCACACTAAGTCCTTCTCTTATACCTGCAGATATATAGATGATAAATTATTGAACATGGAAAACAAAGAAAAGGTTTCGGCTGAAGAAATATTATCACTGGCCAATACATTACGCTGGGATCTTGGCATGAACCTGCATGATACCGTAACTGAATCGATCTATGAAGGAGCATCAAAAATTGCAAAAAAAACTGTTCGGGTAAAGGATGAAAAATCTTCTGTCAACTGGGATTTAAAAATAGATAAAGTTGTAACCAGTAAATGGCTCGGCTTTCCCATCATGTTTTTTTTACTTGCATTGGTTTTCTGGATCACAGTGGCTGCAGCTAATATCCCTTCGGGATGGATTGCTTCCCTGCTGATTGACACTCTTCACCCCATATTAAAAAATGGAGCTGCAGCAATCGGTTTTCCATGGTGGCTTAGTGGTGTGCTCATAGACGGGGCCTACTTATCGGTTGCCTGGGTGGTGTCTGTAATGCTGCCTCCGATGGCTATCTTTTTCCCCATGTTTACCTTACTCGAAGATTTTGGTTACCTGCCGCGGGTAGCATTTAATATGGACAGTCTTTTCAGAAAAGCTGGTGCACATGGCAAGCAGGCACTCACCATGAGCATGGGATTTGGATGCAACGCTGCCGGTGTTGTTGCAACAAGGGTAATTGACAGCCCAAGGGAAAGATTGATTGCTATTATTACCAATAATTTTTCTTTGTGTAATGGACGCTGGCCGACACAAATTTTGATTGCCAGTATTTTCATCGGTGGCCTGGTTTCATCCAGATGGGCAGGTATTGTTTCTGCCGGTGCTGTGGTGGGGGTAGCGGTGTTAGGTATTTTTTTCAGTCTTGTTGTATCCTGGGCGTTGAGCAGGTCAGTACTGAAAGGAGAGGCTTCTGCTTTCAGTCTTGAATTACCACCTTATCGTCCTCCCCGGATTCTGCAAACCCTGTACACTTCACTTATTGACCGGACCATTTTTGTTTTGTGGAGGGCTGTTGTGTTTGCATTACCTGCGGGAATCCTGATATGGTTGGTAGCTAATATCCATATCGGAGAATTGAGTTTAGCCGAATGGTTTATTAACTGGTCTGATCCGTTTGCAATGTTATTTGGTCTGAATGGTGTTATCCTGCTGGCCTATATCATTGCCATCCCGGCAAATGAAATTGTTATTCCAACAGTTTTGATGCTTACTGTCATCAGTTCGGGTATTGCAGGTGTGGGTGCCGGCGATGGGGTGATGTTTGAACTGGATTCCATTGCTGATACAGAAAGAGTATTGAGAGCCGGCGGCTGGACATTGCTTACAGGGATAAATCTGATGTTGTTTAGCCTGTTGCATAATCCTTGTTCCACCACTATTTATACTATTTACAAAGAAACAAAAAGTGTAAAATGGACCATGATCTCTACTTTTTTACCTATAGTAATGGGGTTTGCCATTTGTTTTTTCACCACGCAGGTATGGAGATTATTGGTGAAGTAATCATTACTTAGTTTTCTTCTTTGTGCTGAAGCGAAATGAATAACCAACAGCAACATAGTGGTCAACAGTTTTTTTGCTTAAGCCAAAACCTGCAGAAAAATCAATCTTGGAATCAGCGGAAAAATAATAAGCTATACCCCCATCAACAGCATGTTGAGGCTTCTCATCTTTTTTTACTGAACCAAATGCTTCTATGTAACCATACCAGTTTTTGCCAATATTAAAACCGGGAGCGAATGTATATATCCAGTATGGGGTATTATTTTCGCCATCCCATTCAGCACCCAGGTTGTAGCCAAGATCAATATTTTCTGTTAGAGTGTTTTGCATCACAAACCGGAAATTTGGTGCCCATTTGGAGGAATGGAATTTTTTACTGGCAATTTTCGGAGCGGCAATATGAAAGATGAGTGATGTTTTGGGAAACAGCCCTTTTTCCTCAGCTATTGCCAGTTTGCCACCCAATTGCACCGGTAGCAGTCCACTGATTATATCATTACCCGTTGGTATCAGTAATGCTGTTTCTTTACTTACTATTTCAGTGATAAGTCTGAATTCAAATTTTTTTGCAATACCGTATTTCCATAAAGCTGTAGGATGAACTAATGTCCGGAGTCCCTGTGCCTTTTCATAATTAAAACCAATCTCGCCCTGAATATAATTCAGTTTGGTAAGAAAAGGAGATTCAGTCTGGTCGGGCCGGTCTGTTTCCATGCGCCCTTCCTGCTGGGCTAATGAGCTGAGGCAGTAAAGGTTTATTAGCCCAAACAGAATTTTTTTCTTCATAGAGGCCATTTACTTTCCAAAATAGGCAGTTCGTGTATAAAAACAAATTTTTTTGTTGTCCGGCTACCGTTAGATTTGCTCCCCCAAACAAATGACCTATGGAACTAAAGTATTCGCAACATATAGCCGGCACTCTTAATCTTTCGTTGAAACAGATCAGCAGTATTTATGAACTGCACAGCGAAGGATCGACAATACCCTTTATTGCCCGGTACAGAAAGGAAGCAACGGGAAATCTTGACGAGGTGGCCATAGCAAATGTGATAGAGCAGATCAAATACTTCAATGAACTCGAAAAGAGAAAAGAAACAGTGGTAAAGACTATTGAAGAGGCTGGCAAGATGACACCAGCACTTAAAAGGCGGATCGAAGATTGTATCAATGCCACTGAGCTGGAAGATATTTACCTGCCTTATAAACCTAAGCGAAAAACAAAAGCCTCGGTTGCTATTGAAAAGGGATTGGAGCCATTGGCAAAACTATTGTTTGAACAAGGGGAGGAGAATCCGGAAGCAGAAGCAGCCAGGTTTATTACTGAGCAGGTAAAAGACGCTGCTGAAGCTTTACAGGGTGCAAGAGATATTATGGCAGAATGGATCGCTGAAAATGAACAGGCAAGAAATATTGTCCGCAAACTATTTACAGAAGAAGCTATTGTTTCTTCCAGGGTACTTACTGCAAAGAAAGACGAAGCAGATGCACAGAAGTACCGGGATTACTTTGAATTCAGAGAACCACTGGCACAAAGCCCCTCTCACCGTATACTGGCTATTCGTCGTGGTGAAAAGGAAGGATTCCTTATCATGACGATCAATATCGAAAAGGAGACAGCACATGCGGCACTGAAAAGAGTTTTTTTGAAATCAACTGGCCTTGCTGCTAAACAGGTTGAATTAGCTGTTGAAGATTCTTATAACCGTTTATTGCAGCCTTCTATCGAAACAGAATTCCGCATGGCAAGTAAAACAAAAGCGGATGAGGAAGCGATCAGGGTGTTTGCTGAAAACCTTCGTCAATTGCTGCTGGCATCACCTTTGGGACATAAAAGGGTAATGGCGATTGACCCCGGATTCAGAACAGGGTGTAAAGTGGTTTGCCTGGATGAACATGGCACTTTTCTAAAATACAATACGATCTTTCCTCATGCACCGCAGAATGACTGGAACGGCGCCATACAAACGATCAAAGAACTGGTAGCGAAATATGATATCGAAGCGATCGGTTATGGCAACGGAACAGCCAGTAAAGAAACAGAACAATTGGTAAGAGGAATAGATTTTGGTAAGCCCGTTTCCGTATTCATGGTGAATGAAAGCGGAGCATCTATCTATTCTGCCAGTGAAGTGGCAAGAGAAGAATTTCCGGATGAAGATGTGACAGTTCGTGGAGCGATCAGTATCGGCAGAAGATTGTTAGATCCGCTGAGTGAATTGGTAAAGATCGATGCAAAAAGCATTGGTGTTGGTCAATACCAGCATGATGTGAACCAGAATCGTTTGAAAGAAGCCCTTGATCAGGTAGTGGAAAGCTGTGTGAACTTTGTGGGAGTGGATGTGAATACAGCCAGCAAACATTTGCTGATGTATGTATCCGGGTTAACTGCGACAGTTGCGAAGAATGTGGTGGAATACAGAACAAAGAATGGGGGTTTTAAAAGTCGTGATGAGCTGAAAAAAGTATCGATGCTCGGCCCGAAAGCATTTGAACAATGTGCAGGCTTCTTACGTATTGCGAATGCCGGCAATCCGTTGGATAATTCAGCCGTGCACCCCGAGAGTTATCATGTCGTGGAAGCCATGGCAGCCAAAGCAAACAGTACGGTTCCTGAACTGATCAGGAATGCTGAGATAAGAAAACAGATTAAAGCAAAAGATTTCATAACTGAAACGATTGGACAGTTTACCATTGAAGATATTCTGAAAGAACTGGAAAAACCGGGAAGGGATCCCCGTTCACCGATCGAAGAATTTCGTTTTGCCGAAGGAGTGAGTACCATGGAAGACCTGAAGCCCGGCATGAAAGTGCCCGGCATTGTTACCAACATCACCAACTTTGGTGCTTTTGTAGATGTGGGAGTGAAGCAGGATGGATTGGTACATATCTCACATTTAGCTAATCGTTACATCAGCGATCCGAATGAAGCAGTGAAACTGGGACAGAAAGTGATGGCAACCGTCCTGGAAGTTGATACTGCAAGGAAGAGAATTGCATTGTCGTTGAAGGAAGGGGGAGAGAGAACTGAAGTGCGAAATCAGAAGCCGGAATTGCGTGGCGCCAAACCTGCAGGTAAGAAACCGGAACCTATGAATGCGTTCCAGGCGAAACTGATGGAGCTGAAGAAGAATTTTAAGGACTAATTGTTTTACTTTTAGCAACAACCAGTTTGCTGAAACATGCCTGCGCTGAATTTTACATCCTTTCCGCAATTAATGACTGAGCGTCTTTTGCTAAGGCGGCTGAGTGAAGCAGATGCTCATGACATCCTGATGCTTCGTTCTAACGAACAGGTAAATCAATTCCTTGACCGCCCAGCCTGCATTGACCTGGAAGCTGCCAAAAATTTCATTGCGAAGATTGAAAAAGGAATTGCTAATAATGAATCGCTCTATTGGGTCATTACCCTGAAAGGGAACGATAAGCTTATCGGTACCATCTGCCTTTGGAATTTCGAAGCAGATAAAATGCAGGCTGAAATTGGCTTTGAACTGCATCCTGATTTCCAGGGGAAGGGTGTTATGCAGGAAACTATTGCTAAGGTGATTGATTATAGCTTTTCAGAACTGAAACTATCTGTTATAACAGGATTAACAAACCCAGCTAATCTCCTTTCAATAAAAGTTTTGGAAAGGAATAATTTTCTACGGGATGAGAACTATACATGGGTGAATAAGGAAGATGCGGAAGACCTGGTTGTTTTTTATTTGCTGGCTTCGGGTAAATGATTTATTGCCTGTAATCCTCCCTTACGGGGTTAAATACATCAATCACTTTGCAATCAGTTACCGCCACAGCGCCATGCGGCACATTGGAAGGAATAACATAATACATACCAGTTGTCAGCTTACATTCTTTTCCGTCTATGTTCATGTCTAGTTGTCCTTCGAGTATATAAGTGATCTGCTCATGCGGGTGATGATGCCGGGGCAAATTACTTCCGGCCTTTATTTCTACTAAACCAAATGTCATGTTAGTGCCGTGAGCATAATAGCCGGTAAGGCCGGGTGCTAATTCTTTGGGAGGCAGGGATTTGATCTGATCCATTTATAAAAGTTTGCGGTTTATAGTTTATGGTTTGTAGTTATAGCCGATACCTCTTGCCACCAACCCTGCCAGTAGCGGGATAATGGCCAGTAATACTAATTCTAGCCGTATCATCCAGGAAATTTTGCCGGGAATTGTTACTACTTCATCAGCATTGCCCTTTCGTTGTTTGATAAAAAATATAGTGGGATAAATAGAAAGAATCCCTACTAACGCAAACAAACCCAGTTTTAGGTGAAATATCCAGTTCTTAGTATAATATGCTGCTTCTTTCCCGAACCCTCCCAGCCAGAGAGTTAAGCCGGCAGTTAATAAGGTGAGAGCAGCCAGTCCGTAAACGGCATCAATTTTTGCAAGTCTCCCGATCTCTGTTCGGGTCATCTTTTCTTTGAGCAATAAGCCTTCAGCAACAAGACTACTTACAATGGTAAATATGCTTATGAAGTGAATATAACGGAGAATTAGTTCAGTTGTCATAAAGATCACTTTTCAAACAAACAGAAACTGCCACCCACCCATTCCTTATCCTTATTGTAACGGACACCGACCATTTTTCCCTTGCTCAGGCGGGCCAGGTTATTCGTGGCTACAGGCCTGGCGTCTCCGTCTTTCCAGAAATAGAATATTCTTATTTCGGCTTTTGCAGGTATATCAGGCGTCTGTATCACATCAGCATATTTTACTTTTCGTTGCAGTATCCAGTTCTCCGGGTCTTTTACTTTTTCAATATCTTCTTTGGTCACATCAATGATCACTCCCTGCCCGGCAAAAGAGAATAAAGGCTTTAATACATAATTTTCCAGGTCAGCCGGCATTTGTTTTATTTCATGCAGGAAGTAAGTGGGAGGAACATAGGTATGCCTGATCAGTGGCAATGTGTATTTGCTGATGCGGTAGAACCAGTTAGGATGGGGACACCATTCCACATCCAGTTCTTCAAAGAATATTTTTCCTTTTTCCTGTACTTCGGGTGCCTGCTGCTGCAGGTCGTCAAATATTACCCGGTTATAGATTCTTTTTACTTCGGTCTTCTTTCCCTCATTCAGGTAGTATAGTTTTTTTCCTTCTTTAATTAATTCAGTAAGACAAACCATTTTGATACCGGTGTGTTCTTCGGTGCAATAGAAGTCGATCCTTGTTTTTTGTTTACGGGGAAAAATCTCCAGCAGGATCGCATTTTCAGGATGATGTGTACCGACAATGATCTCTTTCAAAAGCTTGCGATACGTTTCCTTAGTATATCCACCGAGGTATGAACTAAAACCGGGCGGAACAGGGAAATGATCCTTATACACATCATCCAGCAGTATTTCATAAGCAAAGAGGGAAGGGAAGCCCTGCATTTCTATCAGCTGTGGTTCATATTCGCCGGCTTCATTGATGCAAATGCCAAAGTCAAACGCAATAAAATGAGAATGATCATTTTCACCGGGTACCTGTACATTTTTTGGAATAGCATTTTTTGTCAGCTCTTTGAACCTGGGGTTAGCTATGATATCGACAATATTCTCACAGGCATCCAGCATTTTTTTTGTAAAATCTTTAGGAACAAAAATGGGGGTTTCGGCTACCCTGAAGTCTAGCTGCCCGGGATACACTCCATGAAGCTGGTTAAGGAAGGCCTCATATTTTTCTTTGGTAAACGATTCGTTATATGCCTTTCTGATAGCCGGTATCATAATCCTTTTTTTATCTATGGAAGTTAATGAATGCCCGGCGGGCAGCAAAATAGAAGGCTTCTTTTCTATACAGGTACTTCCTGCAACTGGCAAATGGAGTGATTCAGAAAATTAGGAAGGATATGAGAATAGGTCCATACGATCTTGTCCGGGTCTTCCAGGTGTTCCAGCATACTTTGGAGTTTGGCTTCACCGTGGTTCTCTATCACTGTTTTTCTTTTGTCTTCCCGCTGCAGGTACATGCTCATGCCAGGGGCATCGGCTTCGGGATGGAACTGGGTGCCTACCATATACTCATTAAACCGGATACCCATCACCGCTCTTTCATAGGGCACATGCGGCCGGCTTTTTTCAATACAAAGTATAGAAGAACCCATCTCGTTCAGCATGTCATGGTTGGGTTGTATTACCTGGTAGTCACGGCTGTCAACAGCATAAAAAGGATCTTTCAACCCGTCAAACACCGGCTCATCACCACCTGCCTCAAGCATATGCACAGGAAAAACCCCGAAAGAAGTAGATTTTCTTTTGCATACAACCCCTACATTAAAATAACGGCTGGCCAGCTGAAAAGAATGGCAAATAAAAAAAATATGTTTCTTAACCGTATTAGAAGGATTGTTGTTCCAGCGTTCCATTTTATCCAGCCAGCGGCACCAGGCTATATCCCAGTCTTCGTAGCGGGTTTCCAGCGGACTACCCGGGCCGCCACTGGAAATATAGACATCATAAGAAGTATCGGGGAGTTCATTTTTTAAGCGGACATCATACTCTTTGGCATACAGGAGCAGGTCGTTCTTTTCAGCCCATTCGATGAGGATGTTACGGATACAACGCATGCCCTGGTTGGCTACGCCTTCATAGAGGTCGAGGACTGCTACTTTTACAATCCTTTTATCGGTCCAGCTCATTCAGCAAACTTAATAAATTTTTAATAGACGGAGAAAGCATACGATTGCACGGTTGTACACAATTGTGGATTAGATGATTGGTATTAAGTTTTTTCCTGCAGAAAGCGCAGAAAAAGATCGGCAGTGATCAGCGGTTTGAATCGGCGAGAATCAGCGGGATATTTTTTCCCGCAGATGATGCAGATGGATTCGCAGATGACGCAGAAAAAAATCGGCGAGAATCAGCGGTTTGAATCAGCGATATCAGCGGGATAATTTTTCCCGCAGATGATGCAGATGGATTCGCAGAT
>JAKQEA010000135.1 GCA_029558715.1 Bacteroidota bacterium
GCCTCATCACCTCCAAAAAAAATTGTTTCATCATCTTCGGAGATCCAAAAAACCTGGTGATACGGTGAGTGGGCCCCTGTGACGGCATACTTAATGTAATCATCAATTGTCCCATTACCATTAAGTAAAACCACCTGTTCTGAATTTCTTAAACATTCTAACTCTTCTGTAATAAAAGAAGGAAATCCTTTTTCAAAAGCTAAAGTCAGCTCATCCCGCTGAATATAATAAGCAGCATTCGGAAAGGATAGCCTTGCACCCAAGCCCTCTCTTTCAATACCTACAGCTCCGGCATGATCCTTATGCAGGTGCGTCATCAATACTTTTGTTATGTCAGATGGGTTAATACCTGCATCCATCAGGTTTTGATGCAATTGTAATACTCCGTTTTTCTCAAATCCCAGTCCCGTATCCAGCAATAAAATATCTCTTGAAGTAATAACAACAAAGGGCTGTATTTCTACCAGCAAGCTGCCGGCAGGTCTTTCCTTTAAACTATGTTCAGACTCATCGAAAGGAACAAAAAGTTTCGATTTATCAATAGTAAATGTGCCTTCAGAAAGCGGAATGATCTTCATACTACGAAATAACGATAATTGAGTCAAATGGTTTTGTCATCTTAATACCATCTGCCGGTCAGCATCCAGCCGTATTAAAATAAAAAGTATGATAGTAAAAGTAAGAAGAGAGGTTCCGCCATAACTGATAAATGGAAGAGGGATACCGATCACCGGGGCAAGGCCAATTGTCATACCAATATTTATTGCCATGTGAAAGAAGAATACAGATGCCACTCCATATGCATAGCAACGGCTGAATACGCTTCGCTGTCGTTCCGCAATGGTAACAATTCGTAATAACAAAATAAGATACAGGCCCAGCAGAATAATGCTTCCCAAAAAGCCAAATCCTTCACCAACAGTACAGAAAATGAAATCAGTTCTTTGTTCCGGCACAAAATCATAACGGGTTTGGGTAGCATTCAGTAATCCTTTTCCAAAGAACCCTCCGCTTCCAATAGCAATCTTTGATTGTCTTACATTGTAACTGCTTCCACTTTCCTTTTTCTTTTTTGCATCCTCAGCACTGATCTCCTCACCTTTTTCCAGGTAGGGATTATCCTTTCCAAAAAGATCATAGATACGTTCTACCTGGTGTTTCTGCAGCACATTTTTAAAGATCATTGGTACTGCAAACCGCTGAATACCCACACATAATGCCCATAGAAACAGTATAGTCACCAGTAAATCACGGCGTCGTTTGATCTGTCTTCTGAATAAATAGATAATAAACGCTGCGATAGCAGTAAGTATAATGGCCAGCGTATTGGGTTCTATTACTATTGTCGCTACTATGAGTGCAGCTATTGAAAACCCAATTATCAAAACAATAGAAGGCAGCCCCTCTCTGTACATCACTATAAAGAAAGAAAAATAAACAAGAGCCAGGCCTGTCTCACTCTGCATAATAGTAAGTGCGGCTGGAAGCAAAGCGATCCCGGCTGCGATCAACTGGGATCTTGTTTTTGTAAAATCTGTTTCGGGTCTTGACAGGTATTTTGCTAAAGCAAGTGCTACAAATATTTTACATAACTCTGCCGGCTGAAAGTTAAATGCACCTAATTTAATGATAGACTCTGTTCCTTTAATGGGAGAATGAAAAGGAAAAACGAGCAATAACATTACAATGCCGACCGCATACAACAGGTTGGCGGTGGCAGCAAAAAACTTACTATCTGTCAACAGGATAAAAAAACCAAGTAAAGCAGAGAAGCAAAAGAAATAAAATTGTTTGCTGTAGTCGGTTTTAAAATTGATAAAACTCTGAACCACGGCATCCCCTTCTTTGTACGTTGCAGCAAAAATGGCGGTGAGACCAATAGACACCAGGAGCAGGTATATCCATACCAGGCTCCAGTCAATTCCTTTTGATATGGCAGGGTTTGATTGCCTCATGCAGCAGCAGGGTTTGCATGTTTATGATATATTTTTTCTTCCGGCATTATCACTGCCATAGTTTCTTTTTTGTGCTGCCCCGGCATCTTTCTTCCCGGAGGAGCAGATTTTTGCTTATTTACGGAGGCCGATAGTTTGAGGAATCTTTTGATAAGTGAGCTGTCCTTATAATCCCTGTACCAGTTGTATGCCCTTATTGAGTCTTCCTTATACTGAAGTCGTTTGAAATAAGCTGGCATCAGGTTGGTATTAGCGATGCGTTCCAGGTCGGCCTTGCTTTTTGTCATCAGCGTATCGTTCAGGTATTTCTCAATCATGATACGGGAGATAGGGCCCGCCCAGGTGGCGCCAAACCCTGCGTTTTGTACAAATACGGCAATGGCAATTTTAGGGTTATCCTTTGGCGCAAAACAAACAAACATGGAATTGTTTGGCAGTTTAATTCTTTTGCCATCAAGGATCGTATAGTTTTCTGCGGTTCCGGTTTTAGCACATACATCGATGTTTGGAATCTGTGCAACCCTTGCGGTACCAAATTTTACCACATCATTCATACCTTCTATTACAGCCGTGAAAGCAGTGTCAGGAATATGAGTAAGTACATCATGCTTTACCCGGAATTTATTCATCAGTACGGTATCTTCTTCTGTCTCTCCATCGATTTTTTCTACAAAATGAGGAGTATAATAATAACCCCTGTTGGCAACGATACACATTGCATTCGCCATTTGTAAAGGAGTTGTCAGCATTTTATCCTGACCTATCCCCAGGGTAAGATTAGTGCAGGAGGTCCAGTAATTTGCATTTTCTTTATTGTAAACAGATGTATCAGCTATGAATCCGGGATTCTCGTTTGGAAGATCTAGCCCCAATCTTACACCTAATCCAAACGTATTCATATACTCTCTCCATTTAAGGTAGCCTCTTTTAACATTACCATACTTTGGATTATCAACGGTTAAGCGGTAAATATGGGCATAATAAGCATTACAGGAATTAGCAATAGACAACCGAACATTGTCAGCATGTCCGCCGCCAGCATGGGTACAGGCAGGTTTTCCGTGCCCGCATAAAGTGTACCTGCCCCCGCAAGGATAACCATAGGAAGGAGTGATCACTCCTTCATTCAATGCAACCAATGCACCAAGTGGTTTGAAAGTAGAGCCTGGTTCATATCTTCCGCCAATTGCCCTGTTAAGCATTGGACCTGTAACATCAAGCACCATGCGGCTGTAATTCTTACTCCCCTCTGAGCCTGTGAGATCATTAGGGTTAAAATTAGGACCCGATACCATAGCTAAAATTCCGCCTGTCTTCGGATCTATCGCCACTATGCCCCCCACCTTATTCGACATTAGTTTTTCAGCCAGTTGTTGTAATTCAACATCAATATATGTCCGCAGACCCCGGCCAGCTACAGATGCAGTATCAAAAGCCCCATTTTCGTAATGACCAACCAACCTGTTTTTATTGTCCTTGATCATGTACTGCACCCCCCGCTGTCCCATCAGTACTTTTTCATAATATGCTTCAAGGCCCGTTTTACCTATATAATCACCCTGCCGGTAAAAATCACCTGATTTCTCTATATCCTTTGTATCAGCTTCCCGGATATATCCTAAGATATGTGCTGCCGCATTAAAGGGATACGTTCGCAAAGGCCGCTCTACCAGGTTGAAGCCAGGGTATTTCCAGCTGTTCTCTTCAAACCGGGCCTGCAGTTCTTTAGTAAGCAATCCTTTGAAAACAGAGGGTCTTACCGCAGTATTTTTAAACCTGGCTTCCAGTATCCTTTTTTTAAATTCAGCAGTATCTATACCAATCAAACGGCAAAACTCCAGTGTATCAATTCCCTTTACTTCTGCCGGGGTGACCATCAGGTCATATATGATTGTATTGTTCAGGATAGCCTTACCCTTTCTGTCAAAAATGATCCCCCTTTCTGGATAAACTACTTTGGCAAAAACAGCATTGTCCATAGCCAATTGTCTGTATTTACCTTCTACTATCTGCAGGTAAAATAACTGTGCAATAATTACCACAAAAGCAATAAGGAAAATAATGCGAATGATACGGCTTCTTGATTGGTTAAACACAGACATGGAATGCTACAAACAATAAAATATGAGGTGAGGAAAGAGATTTTTAATCGATGTACAAAGTACGAATTACAAAAGCCCGTTTCCAAATCTATTTGAAAATAAAATTTGATTTAAGAAAATTTTCTACCCGGAAGAAACGGATAAAATATTGTCAGGCCGTATTTGTCCTGAATTTCAGCTTACGGGGAAAAAGCAATTCCACGGTAATGATGAGCAACATACTGATACCAGTGGTAGCAAATACTTTAATGATAAAATCGAGAAAACTTCCAAAACTCAGCCATTGCAGAAAGACCATATAGCCATGATGAAGCAGGGTAAGCACCAGTACATATACAAGGTAAGGTGTCCACTGCATAGCCTTGGGCGACGGTTCCCTGTAGTTGAACTCGGTTGTATCTTTTGGAGTAAGGATACTGATCAAAAAAGGACGGACATATGCAATAAGCAAACAGGCAGCAGCATGTAGCCCGGGAGTCCTGGTAAAATAATCAAGTACCAGGCCGGTAAAAAATCCTATAACGAGTAACCATTGGCGGGAAACAGAAAATGGGAGCCAGAGAATAAAAAGAAAATATAAATAGGGAATGATAAAACGATGCAGGTGCGGAACCTTGTTCAGCACATATACCTGAACCAGTATCAGCACAGCGAACCGCAATATATTTCTTAATAAATCACTCACTTCGGGTTCTTTTTAGGATCCTCAATTCTTTTTCTTGCCTCCTGGTTCAGGGCTGTCTGCTCAGCATACTGAAGGTTCTCCACCACAAACACCTGTTGCAGACTGTAAAACTTTGCTCCTGGTTTTACTTTTAGCACATAAAAATTAGTACTCTTATCAGTTACCACTTCAGCTATTGTACCCACCATGTACCCGGGTGGAAAATTAAAGGAGTAGGTACTAGTCAGCACTGTATCCCCCGCCTTTATTTCTATGCTTTTAGGAACTCCTTTAAGCGTTAGCAAACGGGGATCCTTACCGTCCCACTCAATAGTACCGAAATCACCGCTTTTCTTTAGGGAGGCATTTACTTTTTGCTGTACATGCAGGAGGCTCATTACCTGGCAAAAGTTAGGGCTCACACCTACTACTACTCCTACAGCGCTGCCATCGGAGCTTAACACGGCCATATTATCTTTTATGCCATGATTGGAGCCCCTGTTGAGTTGTATATAGTTCTTTTGACTGCTGACAGTATTATAAACAACGGTAGCTGGACGGAAATAATAACGCCGATAATGTCCCAGCGTATCAAATGGAATGGAATCCTGCACCAATTGAACACCGGTGTCTGCCCGCATATAATTTTTAGGCAACAAATTCAACAAGGAATCATTTATCTGGTGAACCCTCCGGTTTTCTTCCCTTAGTGTAAAGTAATCTTCCACTTTATTATACTGTGTATTTACCCGGCCGGTCACTTCGTTGGCGATGCCGAGAAACCTGGCCCGGTGAAATTTGTTATAAGTATACAGAAACCATAATGATACTACCTGCAGGATGAGGAAGCTAAAAAAGGTTTTATAGCGAAGAATGAAGAGAAATACGTTTCTCATAGAAATCTGAAGTCAGATGTCAGAAGCCGGGTTAATTGAACCGACCCCAGACTTCCGTTTATCTCATCACAAATGGATACCTGTCATAGTTCTTAAGTGCGATACCGGTTCCCCTAACCACACTCTTGAGGGGGTCATCTGCCACATGTACCGGTAACTTGATCTTGTTACTTAAACGCTTATCCAACCCGCGGAGCAAAGCACCACCACCAGTTATATACAAGCCGCGACGGTAAATATCGGCTGCCAGTTCAGGCGGGGTCTGTTCCAATGCTTTAAGTATTGCTTCTTCAATTTTGAAAATGCTCTTATCTAGTGCTTCGGCTATTTCCTGGTAGCTAACCATGATCTGCTTGGGGATACCGGTCACAAGGTCACGGCCATTTACAGCAAAATCATCCGGTGGATTATCAATCTCCTTCATAGCGGCTCCTACCTGTATTTTAATCTGCTCGGCTGTACGTTCACCTATCAACAGACTGTGATAACGGCGTAACGCCTCCATAATATCAGCGGTAAATTCATCCCCTGCAATTCGAATAGATTGGTCACAAACAATACCTGCCAGTGCAATAACGGTAATCCCGGTCGTTCCGCCACCTATGTCAATGATCATATTGCCTACCGGCTCTTCCACATCAATACCAATGCCCAGCGCAGCCGCCATGGGTTCATGGATCAGGTACACTTCCTTGGCACCAGCCTGTTCAGCGCTATCACGAACAGCCCTTTTCTCTACTTCTGTAATAGAAGAAGGGATACATATCATCATTCTCCAGCTGGGAGGGAAAAGCGGTTTTTTGGGATAAACCAGTTTGATCAGCTCACGAATCATGAGCTCAGCAGCATTGAAGTCGGCAATTACACCATCTTTCAGCGGACGGACGGTACGGATGCTCTCGTGGGTTTTCTCATGCATCATTAACGCCTTCTTGCCTACTGCCAGCACCTCTTTCGGATTATTACGGTTGAGGGCTACAATACTCGGCTCGTTCACTACTACTTCGTCGTTATGTATAATGAGGGTGTTAGCAGTACCCAGGTCGATGGCTATTTCTTGTGTAAACCAGTTAAAAAGTCCCATGTATTTATATCGGATTTTACCTGTCTTACGGCAGACAGGTTGTGGGCAAAGGTGAAGGAAATAATTTGAATTTGCAAAGGGAAACCCTTGTCAGGTAAGGTTTTTTTTTGATTTACCCATTTTGAGAAATCACAGTTAAAAAACAAAATCAGGGTGGTGAGTACAGCAATTTTACGTAAACTAATTACCCACCACAGATATTGCCCGGTACTGCACAGCCATAGTTTTAAATACAAAAAGTTTTTTCTTTTACCTTCATTACATGCGGGTCATCACCAGAACAGTTTTGGTTTTATCACTGGTCAGCTTATTTGCTGATATAGCAAGTGAAATGCTATATCCAGTAATCCCCGTTTATTTAAAAGAAATTGGTTTTAGTGTATTACTGATAGGAATATTAGAAGGTGTAGTAAATTTCACTGCAGGAGTCAGTAAGGGTTATTTTGGAAAATTAAGTGATGAAAAAGGCCTTCGTTTACCATTTGTAAAACTGGGATACTTTTTGGGAGCTATTTCAAAACCATTAATGGCCACATTTGCATATCCCGTATGGATATTTTTTATAAGAGCCCTTGATCGTTTAGGTAAAGGGGTTCGCACCGCAGCAAGGGATGCATTATTGTCACAGGAGGCAACAAAAGAAACAAAGGCAAGGGTATTTGGCTTCCACCGGGGTATGGATACTATAGGAGCTGCTATCGGTCCTGTTATTGCGCTGGTATTCCTGTTTTTTTATCCTGGTTCATACTCCACTCTTTTTTACATAGCTTTTATTCCCGGAATAATTTCTGTCTTGCTGATCTTTTTACTTACAGAAAAAAGAAATCCTGTTTCTACCTTAGGTAAAGGAAATTTTTTCTCCTTTTTCAGCTATTGGAAAATTGCTCCCCCTGAATTTAAAAAGGTTGTTCCCGGTTTATTATTATTTGCATTGTTTAACAGCTCAGATATTTTTTTGTTACTCGTTACCAAAGAAACGATTGGCGATAAAGTTATCACCCTATGGGGAACTGATTTCAATGCTGATACAATTACTATTGCTGCTTATATTTTTTACAATCTTGTTTACGCTGCCGCATCATATCCAATGGGTATTTTGGCAGATAAGCTGGGATTCAAAAAAATAATCATCCTTGGGTTAATATTGTTTGCCATTGTATATGGCGGCTTTGCATTCAGACCTTCCATATTTTTCTTTTTTATACTGTTTTCCGTATATGGTATCTATGCAGCGGCCACAGAAGGAGTCATCAAAGCATGGATCAGTAATTTATCACATAACCGGGATACCGCAACCGCAATAGGATTTTATACCTCGGGAGAAAGTATATGCTCCCTGTTTGCAAGTATTATAGCCGGTGCTTTGTGGACAGGTATCGGAAGCTCTTTCACATTCATCGTTCCGGCAGTTATTGCTCTTGTTGTTGTTCTTTATTTTTCACTGAAAATCAAAGTCAAATAATTTTTCTCACAGCTTTTTTTGTTACAGTCTTGCTTTTTGGCACAGAAATGGCAAACAGGATGCTGAAGTAATTCTTCCACTAAAATTATTGTTATGAGAAAGATCTGTATTACCAGCCTGGCCGTTTTAGTATTTTCATTTTTACAAGCTCAAAGCAAAAGCACTAACAGTTCTTCTTATACTACTGCATTGGGAGTAAAAGTATGGGACGGCGGAGGTATTTCTTTAAAGCATCTTGTCAATGGCAATAATGCCCTTGAAGGAATTGGTTATTTCTGGAGACAAGGTGTTAGAATAACAGGTTTGTATGAAATACATGGGCCAATCAGCGGTGCATCAGGCCTGCAATGGTATATTGGCCCGGGTGCACATATCGGCTTTTATAACACAAGAAATGGCGATGGCAGTTTTATAGGACTAGACGGTGTACTTGGATTGGATTATAAATTCAAAGGCGCCCCAATCAATATGTCTATTGACTGGCAGCCATCTTTTGAATTTGGTGATGGCCGCGGCTTCTATGGCAATTGGGGTGGCCTGGGTATCAGGTACACCTTCTAATATATACTCTCTCTATTATTTAAAAAAAACGAAAAGAATAACATCTTTTCGTTCTTTCACTTTTCAAAAATTTATTAGTCAAGCTGATATTTGGGTTTCTTCAGTTTCTCTTTTTCATCCTTCCTAATACTATGATGATAAACAATAGGCTTGTATATTTTTAACATTGGTAATAAAACACATTTCATTCCCCATATATCTTTTTGCCCCTCCTCTACTTTAAAAAAACCATTAAAATCAAAATTCATATAGGCTAGTAAACTGTCGGGATTAATACTCGGGACCTGATTCAATAATTGTTCTGCTGTAATTGGCAAAGTAAGTTCAGGAACATAATTATATGATATTGGCAATACATAAGTTGCTGTTTTATCCCAGTGATTCGATTTATCAAATTTAACTTGACTTAAAATTTTTGTCAGCACACTTAGCAAAACAGGAGGTTGTTTTTCAGAGAACTTGATATTATCTATCAAGCCATCGCTGTTAATTAAAAATTTGATAAAAACTAACCCCCGTTGCTTTGTTGTACTTAATGTATCATTATATACAGCAATCTCATTAAAAAAAAATTTATTAAACTCCTTCTCATTTTTTATTTCGTATAACTTTTGCCCTTTTGTTGAAAATGACACAATTAGTATAGAACAGGATATAAATATCTTTTTTATTGAATTATTCATATTTATTATTTCTTAAATTATTAATTACATCTAGTGCCATCGCCTCCAACAGAATAGAGAAAAAAAGTATTTTGTATTTGAGCTAAATTATAACCATATATTGACATACTTAAAGAGTCAAAATTACCAAAACTCCATAAATCCGCTAACCCATTTAAAGCTAATTTGGTTGCCACATCACTTCCAATTCCAAAAGAACTTTGAAGTAAATTACTAGTAGTATTAATTAAATTTGAGAATATAGTAATGTGGTGCGCATAGTTTGTATTTATAGCGTTGTAAACACCTGCACTATAAATGAATATATGTAGTATTTCATGTGCAATTACAGAACCCCATGCTTCTTGTGACATAAATTGAGAACCATAAATATAATTATTACTTAATGCAATTTCATATATATTAGACCCAGAAATTGGAGTAGTTTCACCTAACCCTTGTAGATCTCTTTCAACAAAAACAACATCAACTGGGCTATTAGCAGGCAATATACTTGAGTTATAAAAATTGGAAATCGTATTATTGATATTAATAGATGTAATCGCATTCAAAGCAGCAGTTTTACAAGGGTCTTGCATTAAATTCACCACATTGTCATAAATTCCTACACTTCCGCCCTCACCCTCAGGCAGTTGATCTTCGTTTGGATCTCCGCCACAGTTGCCAACTTCATAGGAAAATAGAAAAACTTGGGATATCAATACTCCCCATTCGTCATAAGTGTTTAAATATACATTCCATACTTGGCATAACTCAGTTTCTATTAAGCTGGAGTTCTCACATTGGCTTTCTCCATCCATTCTCTTGTTTTGCACTTTTCCAGAGTATGGGATAAAGTTTCCATTATTAAACTGATAATTACTAAGTGCTGTATAATTTTCATTGTAGAAAAACACATCGGCATTTATCCCAGATACCGTCTCGTTTTTATGCCTGATGGTATTAAAAAATGCTGTTGCAATTGTTTCTGTTGCCTTGTTTTGCAATGATGTTCCTTTTTTACTTAATACTTCCACCACATTCATCTTCATCTCATCACCTTGCTTTTTATAAAATACAACAGACTTTGCAAGATCATAGTCATTGCCATATTTTTTAAGCTTTGTGGTAACAGGCACCACTAAGTAAGCCAAATCTTCCTGATTATAAAATACTGCATTCTCCCACTCTAATTTCTTTTGCATTTTACCCATTCTGGCAAATAACCGCTGGGATGCCATTTGCGGCAATACGCTTAATGGCAAGTTGAGTATTTTCTTTTCTGTTTGCACCGGCCCATTGGCAAACCAGGCTTTTGCCTCGGCTATAAAAGTCTCATTTGAGACAGGTTCTTCAAACGGAGTATCAATTTGCTTTTGGCAAGCGGTCAGCAATAAAAAGAGTGAAAAAACAAGGCAAATGCCTTTAAAGAAGTTCTTTGATGCCATGTCAGATAAGGTTTTGTTTATTAAACGTTTCGCTAACTACAGTTAACTGTTGTCAGTTAGTTTGCTGAACAAATATATACTGGGGTGAGGGGGTATAAAAAATACCACTAACTGGTATGTTTTTGGCTTTTACGTAAAAACACTTAGAAGGTCTGTTACAGACCAAATCCTAATTGTTTTTCTATTTCGGCAGGAAGTGATGGAAGTTTTCTTCTTTCAATCAGGAAGCTGTTGAGTTGGGCTATTTCCCGGAATATATAATGTTTGTCAGCGGCAGCTTTCAAATAATCTTTCCCGGTACTTCCGCCGGTACCTATTCTTGTACCAATCATACGATGAACCATGTTTACATGCCGGTAACGCCATGAGCTTAGTTGCTCATCTATCTCTAACAGGCAATTAAGTAGCTGGAACGGCAACTGTAGCAGAGGATACCCCCGGTACAACATAATAAATAATGCTGCCCTGCAGGCAGCTGGTGATAAAGAACGTTCATCACTTCTTTCACTGCCGCCAAATACATCTTCAAAAGCGGCTATATTATTTTTTTCTGCTTCTGCCAGGCTTGATTGATAATTCTTTTTATAGTAATCCCAGAATGATTTATCAGCGCCTTCATTTAAAAAGGGCATCCTTTCCAGCCAGCTATTCAGCAATTGGAGCAATGATTTGCCCCCTTCAGCATTCTTTATAATTTTCACATGCTCATTTCTCAACTGAGAAGTATAGTATTCTTTACCATGACGATGCTCAAATTTTAGCCCCAGCTTAGCTTCCAGCTCTTTAAACTGCCAGCTTTGAAAACCGGATGCCGGCCTCAGCATATCACGGAAATCAAGAAAATCCATAGGTGTCATGGTTTCCATAATATCAATCTGGTGAACCAACACTCTTAAAATGGTTACACAACGATTAAGCCGGTGAACAATAGTTTGCAGTTCTGGAGAATTATCATTTACCGCAGGTTTGCTCAGTATTGCTGCAACAGAATCCACTTCATGGTGCAGTTGCTTAAACCAGAGTTCGTATGCCTGGTGAATGACGATAAAAAGCATCTCATCATGCGCCGGCAGGTTATGACGGATACTTTCGGGATCCTGTGCATTCAAAATCTTATCAAGCTGCAAATAATCGTGGTAATGGACTTCCATATGGCAATGTTCGAAAGAAAAACTGAAAAATCGTTAAATAATCAACAGGATCAAGGTGGCCGATTTACTCAAATTCAAAACCGATATCGTTTCTGTAAGTCATATCCTTAAAAGAAACCTTTTGCATTTCTTCTTTTGATATCTCTACTGCATCAAAAATAGAACGACCATACGAGGTGATACAAAAAACTCTACCCCCCGAAGTAACTATTTTTCCATCCTTCTCTGTTGTTCCCATGTGAAACAGCATACTGTCTTCCGGGTTTACCTCATCAATACCTGTTATTTCATACCCTTTTTGATAGTCTCCGGGATAGCCACCGCTTACAGCTACTATGGTGCAGGCTGTACGTGGATCTGTCTCAATTTTTACTTTATCTAATTCTTGTTTTGCTACAGCATCCAATAAGTCAACCAAATCATTTTTTAATCTTGGTATTACTACCTCTGTTTCGGGATCACCCATACGGCAGTTGTACTCGATCATATAGGGTTCATCACCAACGATCATAAAACCAAAGAAAATAAAGCCTCTGTATTCCAGTCCTTCTTTTCTTAATCCATCCACCGTTGGTCGTATCACTTTGTCTTCAATCTTTTTAAGTAATGAAGCATCAACAAATGGTACCGGGCTGACGGCGCCCATACCTCCTGTATTAGGTCCTGTATCACCTTCTCCTACTCTTTTATAGTCCTTTGCCTCAGGCAGAATTACATAGTTCTTTCCGTCTGTCAATACAAATACTGATATTTCAATACCGGTTAAGAACTGTTCTACTACTACTTTTTTACCTGCCTCGCCAAACTTGGCCCTTTGAATCATCAATTCAAATTCAGCGATAGCTTCAATATGATTTTCACATATAACCACTCCTTTGCCAGCAGCCAGTCCATCGGCTTTTAATACAATTGGTAATGGATGTATCTTCAGGTACTCTACTCCTTCGGCATAATTATCTAATGTAAACTCACGGTATGTTGCGGTAGGGATATTATGCCTCATCATAAAGGCTTTGGCAAAGGCCTTGCTGCCTTCCAGTTGCGCACCTGCTTTGCCCGGGCCAATCACATCAAGATTCTTTAATACAGCACTGCTGATTAAAAAATCTGTCACCCCTTTTACCAAAGGTTCCTCCGGCCCAACAACAACCATATCTATCTTTTTATCAACGCAGGCTTTCCTGATAGAATCAAAATCCGTGATACCAATATTGAGATTAGTACCAAACTTAGATGTGCCGGCATTACCGGGAGCAATAAACAAGCTCTCACAACGGGGACTTTGAGATAATTTCCAGGCCAGGGCATTTTCTCTTCCGCCAGAGCCTAATAATAAAATTCGCATGGGTAATAATGGTTGGATTTTAGCGATTTGCGAATATCGGGTACGTTCGCTAAAGATAGCCCGAAAAAATTTGCGGGTGGTTAAATTTCTGTATTTTGGTCACTCTAACGATAAAGGACTCTGATTTTGTAAACTAAAAAAAGCTTTATGAGCCAAGCACAAGAAGTATTACCTGCACAACCCGCTCATCCGGGCCGACATCCAAAAGCACTCTTTGTTCTGTTTTTTACTGAGATGTGGGAACGCTTTGCTTACTATTTAATGGTAGGCATTCTTCTTATATATATGACAGATTCCACGACCGGAGGAAAAGGATTCTCCGGCAGAATAGGGGCTGACATAGTAGGCAGTTTTATTGCTCTGGTTTACCTGACCCCATTCATCGGCGGCTTAATTGCCGACAGGTACCTCGGATATATCAAATCTATTTTCCTGGGAGGCGCATTAATGGCAGCCGGATACCTGGGACTTTCATTACCCGGAGATACGGCCATGTTCATATCCCTGGCTCTAATTATTGTAGGTAATGGATTTTTTAAACCTAATATATCTACTCTTCTCGGAAATATTTATAACCGTGATGATTTGAAACCGCTGAAAGATAACGCTTACAACATTTTTTACATGGGCATAAACATTGGTGCCTTTATATGCAATTTTGTTGCCGCCTGGTTAAGGAATACCTATGGATGGGGCTATGCCTTTGGAGCTGCGGGTGTAGGTTTGATTATCGGACTGATCATTCTTGCCGTTTCTGTAAAAAATAAGGATATAAAACAAGCCGATGTAAAAAAACCGGTACAGGCAGAAGATATGCCACTGTCAAAAATATTTTCAACTGTATTCCTTCCGGCAATTGTAGCTGCGATCATAGGCTGGTTTTTACCAACAACAATATTTGGCTCTCCAATCATGGGAACACAGGCTAATGATGCTTTTATTTTTGCCTGTTTACCAATTATCGCTTTTTACATTTCATTATGGGTTCGGGCCAAAGGACAGGATAAAAAAGGTATTGGAGCCTTGTTGTTCATTTTTGCAATTGCAATAGCTTTCTGGACAATCTATAATCAAAATGCTACAGGTCTTACTTTATGGGCAGAAAAACACACTGACAGAGTAGCTTCTGCGTCAACTGCAAAGATCACCGGGGCTATATTCCCATTACAAAAAGTAACTGATACACCCCGCCTTGTCAATAAATTAGATCAGTACATGGTAGAAGTAAAAGATGATAGCGGAAAAGTAATACAGGAGATGGGACCAGACCCTTATTTTGTCAATGTTCCAAAAGAACAATGGCCCGGAGGTAAGGATGTGAAACTGACCAACACTGAATTATTTCAATCTATCAACCCGTTATTCATCGTCTTGTTAACACTATTCTTTGTTCCTTTCTTTAGTTTTTTGAGAAGCAAAGGAAAAGAACCTACCACTATGTCAAAGTTTGGAATGGCATTATTTATTTCCGGATTATCAGCATTGGTAATGGTTTTTGCTATTATGTCCGTTCCTTCTATTTACACACATAAAGCTTCTGCGATATGGCTATGGCTGACTTATTTCATATTCACTATTAGTGAAATATTCCTTAGCCCAATGGGATTATCATTGGTTTCCAAGTTAGCCCCTGCAAGGCTCACCGCTCTTATGATGGGTGGATGGTTCCTCTCCACTTCTATTGGGGGAAAAGTAGCGGGGGTAATGACCAGTTTCTGGGATGATTTCACTGATAAGAAAATATTCTTCCTTATCCTGGTAGCAGCTGCATTTATCGGAGGTATTTTGATTTATTCAAGGATTAAATCACTCAACCAGATCGTGAAAGATAAAACTGGTGCTGATTAAAAATATTAACCTGTGCATACAAAGGTGGTTTATTAAGCCACCTTTTTTATTTGCCCTAGCCTTTCATTTATTATCTTTCCTCACTAAAAGAATCTGCTATGTGGAAGAAACACCCTAAAGCCCTGCCTTTTCTTTTCTTTTCCGAAATGTGGGAGCGGTTTGGCTATTATTTAATGATAGGAATTTTTACCCTTTACCTGAAAGATTCGGTAGATGGCTTTAATATGGATGAAAAAGATTCTGCCAGTTTATATGGTACTTTCATCGCCCTTGTTTTTTTCACCCCATTCCTGGGAGGGTTGATCGCAGACCGCTATCTCGGTTATCGCCGTTCGATCATACTGGGTGGCCTGCTAATGGGTGCAGGTTATTGCACTATGGGTATACACAGTGAAATGATGCTGTATATTTCTATGGCGCTGGTGATAATCGGCAATGGCTTCTTTAAACCCAATATCTCTACACTGCTGGGCAATGTATACTCCACTCCGCAGCATATGCATCAGAAAGATGAAGGCTATAATATTTTTTACATGGGTATTAATATTGGTGCTTTCATCTGTAATTTTTTTGGCGCAGCTTTATATACCATGATAGGCTGGGGTGCTGCTTTCGCAGCTGCCGGAGTAGGTATGTTCATTGGCGTTATCACTTTTATCGTCGGTACCAAACACTATAAAGAATATGATGTAAGAAAACCTTTAAAGCCAGGTGATATGCCGCTGTGGCAGATACTGGCTCTCGTCATACTTCCATCTATCCTGTTTGGAGTGATCGGCTGGTTCATTAAGGGTAATGATGGTTATATTTTTGATTCTAACTCTACCGATGCATTTATTTTTGCCTGCATCCCGGTATTGGTTTTTTATACAGTATTATTAATCAGGAGCAGTAAAGATGAACGGCCGGCCATGGGTGCTATGCTCTCAATTTTTGCTGTGGTAATTTTATTCTGGGCCATCTTCAAACAAAACGGTTCAGCTTTGAATACATGGGCCAGCCGATACACAGACAGAGAAGTAAGCGGTGTTATTGGTGACGGATTACATGCGTTGAAACAAACAGACAAACCAGTCAATACTACTTATAAACTCGATTCCGTTACAAAACTGGATAATCAGTTCAGAAAAATAAGAGAAAACGGAAAAGAAGTTAAAGAATGGGGATACCCTTCTTATTTTAAAAATGTAGTCCCTGAAAAATTACCCAAAGAGGGTGAAACAGTAAAAGCCTGGCTACCGAGTCTCAGCCAATCTATCAACCCGTTCTGGGTAATTGTATTAACACCGTTAGTTGTAGCCTTCTTTACCTGGTTGCGAAGAAAAGGTAAAGAACCCTCCACTCCCACCAAGATTGCCTTTGGATTATTAATATCGGCCTTATCTGTACTCGTAATGGTAGCTGCTGTAAAGGCAGGTAATAACGGAACAGAAAAAGTAAGTGTTTGGTGGTTGATCGGAAGTTATGGAGTCATCACCATTGGTGAATTATTCTTAAGCCCGATGGGCTTATCATTGGTTTCCAAACTAAGCCCGGTTCGCATCACTTCGTTGATGATGGGCGGATGGTTCTTATCTACATCAATCGGCAATAAACTCAGTGGTATACTTGCCAGTAAATGGGATGAATATGACGATAAAACAAGTTACTTCTGGCTCAACTTTATACTACTCGGCGCTGCAGCATTATTTTTATTCTTATTATTAAAGTGGCTTAATAAAGTAATGAAAGAAAAAGGTGTCAATTGACATTGACTCTGCTTATAAAAAAAGGTGATGAAATTATTCGTCACCTTTTTTCATATCTTCCCTGTAATAAAAACCCAACTGCATGGCTGATCAACAAACGAGTTTCAAGCCTTTTGTTTCTCCGGAAACAAAGATGGCTGAGTTTACCCTTAAGTCAATTCTCACCGGGGCCGCTTTCGGAATCATATTTGGCGCTTCAACAGTCTACCTCGCATTAAAAGCGGGACTTACTGTTTCAGCTTCCATCCCGATCGCTGTACTGGCTATCACATTGGGCCGGAAATTTTTAAAGACCACCATCCTTGAGAATAACATTATACAAACTACGGGCTCTGCCGGTGAAAGTATTGCAGCGGGTGTTGTATTTACGTTACCTGGCTTTTTGTTTTTGAGTGAAGCAGGCAGTGCTAACTTCTTCAATTATTTCACCATACTGATACTGGCCATCTTCGGTGGAGTTCTTGGAACATTGATGATGATACCTCTCCGCCGTTCATTGATCGTACAGGAGCATAAAACGCTTCCCTATCCTGAAGGAACTGCCTGTGCCTCTGTATTAAAAGCCGGCGAAAAGGGCGGTGATTTTGCCAAAACAGCTTTTATGGGATTAGGCTTTGCATTTGCTTATGCCATATTGCAAAAGATATTTCATGTAATAGCTGAAGCACCCGCCTTCATGACCAAACAAACAGAAAGATTCTTCCCTTCCGCAAAAGTCAGTGGAGAGATAACTCCCGAATACATGGGAGTCGGCTATATTATTGGACCAAAGATCGCAGGAGTACTGGTAGCCGGAGGAGTATTAAGCTGGTTTGTTTTCACTCCCCTATTAGCAAGCTTGCTTAATGATAACGGCGCTATTATTGCTGCACAACTGGCAAAACTCGGTTATCTGAAAGATGTAAACACCGCTGGCGGACCAGGAGGATGGAATCCTGCTACACAAGGTTTTGATGATTGGTCAACGGCAATCTACAGGGCTTATATACGTCAGATCGGTGCCGGTGCTGTGGCAGCAGGAGGTTTCATTACCCTAATCAAAACAATACCAACAATTATTTCCTCTTTCAAAGGAAGCATCGGTTCATTAAAAAAGGGCAGTAGCCTGGAAGCAGATACCGTAGTACCACGTACAGAAAGAGATCTCTCGATGAAAGTTGTCGGAATAGGCAGTCTTATTCTGTTATTAGTAATTGCATTATTACCCAATACGCTTATACCGGGTAGTAATATTGGCAGCAAATTATTACTTGGTTTATTGGTAATTATATTCGGGGCTTTCTTCGTTACAGTATCATCCAGGATCGTAGGGTTGATCGGATCGTCTAATAATCCTATATCAGGTATGACCATCGCTACATTAATGGGTACCTGTCTTATTTTTATTGCTGTACGATGGACCGGGCATGTGTATGAGCCAATGGCTTTGGTTGTTGGCGGTATGATCTGTATTGCCGCCGCTAATGCAGGTGCCACATCACAGGATTTAAAAACTGGTTATCTCGTAGGAGCCACTCCAAAGTACCAACAGATAGCTTTGTTTGTTGGTGCTATTGTTTCCTCCCTGGCAATTGGCGCTACCATCAAGATACTTGACCAACCTACTGCTGAAATGGTATCGCAAGGTATAAACCATGCTATTGGAACCGATAAATACCCCGCACCTCAGGGAACGTTAATGGCTACATTGATCAAAGGGATTTTGTCTTTTAACCTGGACTGGCAATTTGTACTTGTAGGAGTCTTTATTGCAATCGTAATGGAACTTTGTGGTATCAAGGCGTTAAGTTTCGCCATTGGTATCTATCTGCCTTTGTCCACCACACTACCAATATTTATCGGTGGTGCCATAAGAGGTATAGTAGAGTGGCAGCAGAAAAAGAAAAATATAAAAGTATCTCCGGAGGAGGAAGACCTTGGCAAAGGAAATCTCTTTGCCACCGGGTTAGTTGCTGGCGGGGCTTTGGCTGGTGTTTTAGTAGCAATTCTTTCTTCTATTGATAGTGTCAACGCCAAACTTGGGAAAGTGAATGCTGAACATGAATTATCCAAACCATCCTTTTTAGGAGGAGAAGGATATAAATGGCTGGGTGTTGCTTTCTTTGCGTTGATGGGATTTGTATTATACCGCATTGCAACTGGTAAAAAGAAAACATTATAAGGTTAATCGTATCAACAAAAAGAGGCTGTCCCAAAAGGATGGCCTTTTTTGTTTATTTGAGATAGTTGGATTCAGGTACACTGTTTAGGGATTACATTTTTGTACCAGGTATGGAGTAGTTGACGGAACGGGAGAAGAAAAAAGTGGCCGATTTTGG
>JAKQEA010000144.1 GCA_029558715.1 Bacteroidota bacterium
GCAACCTTGCGCATTGGTAGTTGAATTAGTAAAAGCAGTTATCGCTATTACTAATGAGATATATGCATATTTCATTTTAAAATTGTTGGTTTTTGTTTTCAATTATTTTTTCATCTTGAGTCGTTGGTTCACCAGTTCTCCAACCTTTCTTCCATATTCCGTACTGATAATACAGGAATTATGAAAATGAATACCTCCATAGAATCTTGCCCAGTTATTTTCATCAGCAGCATGGCGAAACGAAGTGAATGAACGGTTTTTAATACCGAACTCCAATTCAGATGTATCGGTGTAAGTAAAGTTGTCACCAAATACACTGGTTAAAGCTTCTGCTGCAGAAGAGGAAACTGTACTATGTCCACAAGTGTATTCCGGAAAGGGAGGTGTTTGCAAATATGGAGTCCAGTCGGGGTCGATGTATTTATTTATCACTGTTTCAGGACGCACTGCATTGCTCCTGAATTTCTCATCCCAGCATTGAATAAAAGCATCGAACATGGCGATGGCTGTTTTTGCATACGCATATACAGTAGTGGCATAATCAACCTTTGCCTTTTGTGCAGCAATTCCAACAATATTCATCCAGTGTCCGGGAGGAGAAAATTTCTTGGTCATAAACATAACATGACCCGAAACATTTAACCTGGTCCCCAAATCATCCCAGAATTCAGCAATATGCTTTTGTTCATCCGTTAAGCTATCTCCGGCATTTTTTACAGCCATCACTTCCTGGTAGAATTTGCTGTTTTTGTCTTTGATATTAAAGACCGGGGGAGGAGGAGGAACAAACTGATCGGCACTATCCATTACGACTGTTCTTATTTCTCTCCAGTGCGGTTCCAGTGCCTGTGAATACATCGGCGGGGTAGGTATCCACCTGCCTGGTGTATCTATTACTGTGTACTTGGGAGCTGTTCTTGTTTGGGCATAATTATCTTTCTTACTCCATGCAAGAATGACTTTCCCAACCTCTTCAGCATATTCAATAGTATTATTAAATACACTGCCGGGCATACCATGATCTTTCACAAGATCTTTCAGGCTGTCAACATATTCCTTCATACTTCCTTCGGGAAATGTAACGGCCTCTCCAAGTTTACAAAAAGCCAATACCGCAGCGAAGTTGAAATCGATTTCCTTGCCTGCTGGTGGTGCAGGAACGGATGTCAGTCCGTTTACCTGGCCGGCCAATGATTGGTATTGACCGGGATTACCGGCTGCTATTACTTCATAAGCGGCGATACTCGCATAGAGATAATTCCTTGACGCAATAATGGGTGGAAAGTTATTCTGCATCACCACATTGTTGAGTTCTTTAACTGTTTTGGAATACAGAAACGGATCGCTGGTAATTTGTTTGTAATCATTTCTCTTATTACAGGCACTTGCAAGCAGCATAGCTGCAATAGCCACTAATGCTATACGCATAAATAATCGTTTAAAAAATAAAAATGGAAAATCAGGAAACTAAAAAGACAATCAACACTCAGGCGGTTGGTGGGGAACAGCTGTATTCAATACAGGCAAAAAGAAGTTATAATTTACATTATAAGACAGTGAGTTGTTATTGTATTGATTCAAGGATGGAAGGGCTGACTGATCATCATATTCACTAAGTGAATTCTTAGCAAACGAGGTCTGCTGTTGTTTTTGTGTTCCCTGCTGCTCATTCATGTCTGCCGCACTATTAGCCCTTGTAATATCGTACCGCATGTCTTTGAGCAACTGACGGGATTGATTAGGAATACATTTGAAAATTACTACGTCACCCTGTATTTTCTTTTTTACGTAAGTGAATGAAGCACCGTCAATCTCAATATTTCCATAATGTCTTTCGTATTCAGTGAAGCGCTGCTGATAAGGCATATTCAATGGAACTCTTATTTCAACAAGATCCTCCTCATTATATATTTTATCATCAAGCAATGCTTCAAGGTTTCTGTCAGCCTTTATTTCAAGCGCTGATATGGCGAAATTGTATCCTCCAATGTTGAAAAGGAGTATGAGGAAAAAAAATATGGCAATTATCTTTCTCAAAACAGCAATCGTCAGATTGAATTATTTCACAATATATGTCTTTTTTTCAAGGCTGGCACCAGTAATGGTTAAGCTTTTCCAGTGTTTTGGGAGTACTGATTTGATCTGAATAAGCCCTTTTGGTGTGATCTCGATTCCACCAAAGCCCATTAAGACACTTTGTAAGATACCGCCAGCACCTGTTGCAAAATAAGGGTTAGTCCCTCCTTTGGTTTCTGCTATTACCCGGAAGGGAGGATTCAGGTTAGGAAGATAGGCGTCTTTGAACCAATGATATGCTTTGTCTGCATTTCCAAGCCGGGCATACAGTGTGGTGAATACTGCTTGTGTCATAGCAGGTGTACCTTCATTGGGCACTCTTGTTTCATAATATTCAAGATCTTTAAGGATAATCTTCTGATCTGTTATCTCCTTTAGAGGATAAGCCAGCAGGTTTACATCAGCTTGCTTAATACCCTCACCATTATAAGCAGCATGTTCTCTTGTTATTCCATCCGGAAATTTAAGAATCGGGATATTGTCAGCTACATGCATCCAGTCAGCAGTTGGTGCAATACCTAAGATTCTGGCAGCTTCAGTAGCAAATTGAAGATTAGCTTTTGCGGCAGCATTAGTAAATGCATTGTTGTCAACATTCTCAGCCCATTCATCTGCAGCTACAACATTTTTAATATCATATTTACCAGGTCCGTTTCTTTCAACCCGGCTGGCCCAGAAATCTGCCGTGGAAGATAATATAGGCCATCCCTTTTCTTTCAACCAGTTTTTGTCCTGCGAGACGCAATAGTAATTCCATGCGGCTATACCAACACAGGCTGTAATATGATGTTCAAAAGGTCCACTCAGTGCCCATACAGGTGTTTCCTCTACGCCGCTATCTGCACTTTCCCATGGATACATAGCTCCTTTATATCCCTTACTGAAAGCATTACGCCTGGCAGCATCAAGCCGTTGAAAACGATACTCTATCATACTTTTGGCAAGTTCAGGGTGCAAAACCAGGATTGCCGGATACATCCACAGTTCTGTATCCCAAAACACATGCCCATTATAGCCAAGACCACTTAATCCCATTGGTGATGGTGACAGTGAAGTACCCTCTCTTGTAAAAGAATACAAATGATAAAGCATACTGTGTATATCCTGCTGCGCCTGTGGATCACCTTCAATCGTTATGTCACTCTTCCACAATTCTTCCCAGGCTTTATGGTGAAACTGCAACAACCTCTCTCTTCCTTCCAATTTGGCGAAAATTGTTGCTCTTTCAGCTTCATTCAGCGGATCATCGTGATGAGCAGAAGTAATAGAAGAACCTGTAATAGAAAAACGATACGTCTCACCAGCCTTTATCTTTTTAGAAAATTTCATCAGGTGCATATTGTTATCCCACATTTCGTGGATGACCCTGGGTTCTGCACCATGCTTTTCACTGAACAAGAAAGTATTACTGGCACACATTAGTAGTTTACCTGTCGGGCTCCTGGCTGATGAAGTAAGCAGGCTAATGGTAACATGTGGCCTGTCTATTTCATTATAATAGTTTTGAACATCTTTTAATGCATCGGGTGCTTCCATTACACTGGCACTACTAATAGTAATATCCTTTTTTGCAGTTACAGATACATCCATCAATACTGAATAGGGTAAGTGCCGGAGAGAGTAATAAGTATAACTGACTGTGGCTTTATCTCTGTACTCAAATGTAGAAGTAAAGGAAGCTTTTTTCATTTCCAGTTCCTGTTTCAGATTTGTCGCTTCATTACTGCCAATACCTTTACCATCAATCTCCAGCCTCATATTTAATAAATTAAAGCTTCGGAGAAAATTACTTACCCTGCCGCGACCATACAGATCATAGGCTCCGGCCAGTACCACATCTTTAATTTTAAATGGTTCTGGCGCCGACACAATCCCTATCATACCATTGGCAACTGTAATTCCATAATAATTTGAGGGGTCTATTTTTTCTGCAGTTATTTTCCAGGGGTCAGGCTGAGCGAAAACATCAGTATACAGAAATATGATAAAACCGGTTAGCACAAGCAATCCACGAGTCATACAATAAGTTTTAGGAAATTTAGTGACTCTGACATTATTGCTCTTGCTAATGAGTGACCGGAAACGTTTTCGGTGGAAAAGAAAGAAATGAAATGAGAACTTGAATTGAGGCACTATGGGGAATGATTTTCGTCATCTTCAGTTTTGCTGGTTGCTGTTAGATCAATAAAGGCAATTTGTTTAATCATTAATAATCAGCCGGTTAAAGCCTTAAACAAGCTATTTAAAAATCCGGGGGCAAGCAATATTTTTATAAACTGTTAAAAATTAATTTTTGCATGCTTGAAAATTATCATAATATTGTGTGTTTAATACACATTTCAATGTGTCCTTGATACATGACATTGTGTATTTGAAATCAGATTGCTAAAATTTTAATGATTGCTTATGTTGCCTAAACAACTCTTTAAGACAGCCAGTCTTATTGTACTGGCTTTTGTGGCGCAAATCTCCTTTGCGCAAGACAGAGTGATTACCGGAAAAGTTACTGATTCTAAGGATGGTTCTCCGTTGCAGGGAGCTACTGTTGCTGCCAAAGGCAGTCGTAGTGGTGCTCAAACTGGTGCCGACGGAACATTCAGCCTCTCAGTTTCTGCTTCTGTAAATGCTCTTGTGATATCTTCTGTTGGCTTTGCCACACAAGAGGTATCGATTGAAGGAAAAAATTCTATAGAAGTGGCATTAGTCATTACTAATACTTCGATGGGCGAAGTAGTGGTAGTTTCTTACGGAACCCGAAGAAAAAGTGACCTCACAGGTTCTGTCACCTCTGTTTCTGCAAAAGATTTCCAAAAAGGAAATATTAATTCGCCGGAACAATTGCTACAAGGCAAAGTAGCCGGCTTACAGATTACGACGGGTGGTGGTTCTGCAGGCGGTGGAAGCCGTATCC
The DNA here is from genome assembly GCA_029558715.1 of Bacteroidota bacterium. Lineage (GTDB taxonomy): Bacteria > Bacteroidota > Bacteroidia > Chitinophagales > Chitinophagaceae > JJ008. The sequence goes on from JAKQEA010000144.1 coordinate 4,988, forward strand.
GTATTCGCGGCGGTGCTTCACTTAATGCCAGCAATGATCCGTTGATTGTTATTGACGGTGTGCCAGTTGAAGGAAATGGCATTGCCGGTTCCGCCAATGTACTGAACTCTATTAATCCGAATGACATCGAATCTATCTCTGTATTAAAAGATGCATCAGCTACGGCGCTATACGGGTCGAGAGCCTCTAATGGTGTTTTGATCGTTACAACTAAAAAGGGAGTTAAAGGAAAATTGAGATTTAATTATAATAACCTTTTTTCTGTTGGAACAGTTGGTAAAACAGTAGAGGTGCTTACAGCCAGCCAGGTAACTGATATTATCAATAATGATGCTGCTGAAACAGGTAATAATACATATAAAGATCTTCTCGGAACTTCCAATACTAATTGGCAGGATGAGATCTACCAATCAGCTTTTGGTTTTGATAATACCATTAGTGTAAGCGGTGGATTGGGTAATGTTCCCTTCAGGGCTTCTTTAGGTTATTTGAACCAGGATGGTATCCTGAAGACAAATAACTTCAATCGTTTTTCAACTGCGCTGAATCTGTCACCTAAACTTTTCGAAAATCATTTAGCAGTTAATTTTTCTGTTAAGGCCAGCCAGACAAAAAACACATTTGCCAATGAAGGGGCAATAGGTTCTGCCATTGCTTTTGACCCCACCAAACCTGTAATGTCTGGTAATAAAGAATGGGGAGGATATTACGAATGGCTGCAGGCGAATAATCTGCCTATCGATCTGTCTACCAGAAACCCGATGGGTCTTTTAAATCTCAGGGATAATACATCCAAAGTTGGTCGTGTTATTGGTAATGTGGATCTTGATTATAAACTGCACTTTTTCCCTGATCTGCATATTAAAATGAACCTGGGTCTTGATTATTTAAGCGGCAGTGGTAATGATAATATTGATTCTGTTTCGGCTACTAACTATAAAACCGGAGGAAGGAAAACATTCTATGAACAGAAGAAGGTAAATACACTGGCTGATATCTTCTTGTTTTATGAAAAAAATATTAACAGTATCAACAGTAAAATAGATGTGCTGGTTGGTCATAGTTACCAGGATTTTTTAACTAAGGTGTATAACTATCCATCATTTAGTTACAGGACTATTGCTGACCCAAATAATCCTGCGAAAAAAGATACTATCCAGGGATCCGAACCAACATTTCCGGATGACAATCCAAGATTCCGTTTGGAATCATACCTGGCCAGGGTTAACTTTTCTATAATGAATAAATACCTCATCACTGCTTCTATCAGGAGTGATGCGAGCTCAAAACTTAATCCTAATGACAGGGTGGGTTATTTCCCTGCTGTAGCATTTGCATGGAAGCTAAAAGATGAATTTTTCAAAAGCGCAAATGTGCTGACTGAATTAAAACTTCGCCTGGGCTGGGGTCAAACAGGACAACAGGATGGTATTGGTTATTACTCATACCTGCCCAGATATTCACTTGGTACCAATACAGCTCAATACCAGTTTGGTAACAGTTTTGTTAGTTATTTGAGACCTGAAGGATATGATCCTAATCTGAAATGGGAAACCACAACAACTTCAAATGTTGGTTTGGATTTCGGTTTTCTGAAGAGCAGGATAACAGGTTCCGTGGATTATTACTACAGGAAGACTGAAGACTTGCTGGCAGATGTGGATGTACCCGCCGGGGCCAATTTTGTAAATCGTATTACAACCAATGTAGGTAACGTAATCAGCAAGGGAGTAGAAATTAATCTTAATACCACACCGGTTAAAACAGAAAACCTGACCTGGGATCTGGGGATTAATTATACCTATAATGAAGCTGAGATTACTAACCTGCTTAAAAATCCTGATCCTAATTTTAAAGGACAGCAGGTGAGTGGTATTTCAGGGGGTACGGGCAACTTTGTAGGAATACATGCCGTTAATAACACACCGTTCACTTACCTGGTGTACAAACAGATTTATGATAATAATAATAAACCCATCGAAGGCTTGTATGAGGATATTAACCGTGATGGTATCATAAATGATGATGACAGGTATTTGTATAAAAAACCTGCTGCCGATGTTTTGCTGGGTCTTAACACACAGGTTACTTATAAAGATTTCAGCCTGGGTCTAGCCGGCCATGGCTCATTTGGCAACTACCTGTATAATAATTTTTTCTCTAATAATGGTGTGCTCAGGGCGATTAAAAATCCGATCAATTTTATTGGAAATGCTTCAGTGGATTATCTGAATACCCGTTTTGTTAATAACCAGTATTTGTCTGATTATTATATTGAGAATGCTTCTTTCTTCCGCCTGGACAATATTAATCTGGGATATAATGTAGGCAAGGTATTTAATGATAAAGCTACTCTCAGAGTGGCGGCAAACATCCAGAATGTATTTGTTATTTCAAAATACAAAGGACTTGATCCTGAGAATGCAGGTGATGGCGGTGTTGATAATAATATTTATCCAAGACCCCGTATTTTCTCACTTGGATTCAATTTTGATTTTTAATTGTAAAAAAATATTGAGTTATGAAACATATATCAATAATAAAAACATTAATAGCAGGGGCGGTCATTGTTTCCTTAGCATCCTGTTCAAAAAAGCTGGATTTGTTTCCACAAAACGAATTCACTTCAGAAACGGCTTATGCTAATGCCGCCGGTTATCGCTCTGTATTGGCCAAAGTATACGGGGGATTAGCAACAACGGGAAATACCGGTCCTGCTGGTTCATCAGATATCCAGGGGTTAGATGAGGGTTCCCAGTCGCCATTTATCCGTGGTTTCTTTAACTGTCAGGAATTGCCAACAGATGAGGCAGTTGTTGCCTGGAATGACCAGACTATCAAAGATTTTCATAACCTGAGATGGTCCAGCGGCGATCCTTTCCTGAAAGGAATGTATGCAAGACCTATTTATAATATAATGGTAGCAAACGAGTATCTGCGTGAATCAACAGATGATAAATTGTCTTCCAGAGGAATAAGCGGTGCTGATGCGGATGAAATCAAAGCTTCAAGGGGAGAAGTCCGTTTCTTACGGGCTTTCAACTATTGGGCTATGATGGATCTCTTTGGAAAATCAACATTTATTGATGAGACAAACGTAGTAGGAACTTCTCTCCCTGCTGAAAAGTCAAAACAAGAACTGTTTACTTTTATCGAAAGTGAATTGCTTGCAATAGAATCTGAACTGAAGCCTGTAAAAACCATTGAATATGGACGGGTAGACCAGGGTGCTTGCTGGGCTTTGCTTGCCAGGATGTACCTGAATGCACAGACATATACTGGTGCTTCAAAGTATACAGAAGCTATTACTTATGCCAGTAAAGTGATTGGTGGCGGATATACATTACATAATGACTATGCACAGCTGTTTATGGCGGATAATGATAAGCGGACAAACGAGATCATTTATGCTATAAACTGTGACGGTCTTCGTACAAGCTCATATGGCAATACTACATTTTTTGTTCATTGTGCAGCCGGTGATGATCATAATGATTTTGGTGTAGGTGGAGGTTGGTATGGTTACAGGGCAACAAAAGGATTGGCTGATAAATTTTCTGATCTGACAGGCGCTACTGATAAAAGAGCTTTGTTTACTACATCTAGTTTTGGCACAAGCCCTGCACAAATAGTAATAGATGATATTAGCAATTTTTCTAACGGACTTCATGTAAGAAAATACAGGAATATTCGTTCAGATGGTGGTCCTACTTCAGATCCCAACAGGGATTTTTCTGATGTTGATTTCCCGGTATTTCGTTTGTCAGAAATGTACCTGATTTATGCCGAAGCCGTTCTTCGTGGCGGAGCTGGTGGTTCTGTCGCTAACGCTGTTAATTATATTAATCTGATAAGGGAAAGAGCATATGGCAATACTTCAGGGAATATCACAAGTGCCCAGCTAACATTACCATTTGTTCTTGATGAAAGAGCCAGAGAACTTTATTGGGAGGGTCATCGCCGGACTGATTTGATCCGTTACGGTCTTCTTACTACAGGCACTTATTTGTGGCCTTGGAAAGGCGGAGTAGCATCGGGTACTGCTGTTGACAGTAAGTATAATATTTTTCCGGTACCTGCCAGTAATATCACCTCTAACCCTAACCTGACACAAAACACCGGTTATTAATTTAATACAACATAAACTGATTAAATTATGAAAAATATTTTCAAAATACTTCTTGGGTCTTTGTTCCTGGGATCTTTCATCTCATCCTGCGAAAAAGATGAAAATAAAATCTTTTTTGAAGGAGGAACGGCCCCTGTATTAACAGCCTCGACAACAGCAGACCAAATACTGCTGAAAGTAAATGAAAACAACCCTGCCATTAGATTCAACTGGACTAATCCGGATTATAAATTTACAACAGGCGTTAGTTCACAGGATGTTACGTATACAATGCAGTTTGATGTAGCCGGCGCCAATTTTGGTAGTGCTAAGAAATATGAAAAAGCTATAGCAAGAGAACTGACTTCTACTTTTACTGTGAGAGATCTCAATACGGCACTTTTATCAATGGATCTTCCTGAGAATGTGGTTCATAATATTGAAATCAGGGTTAAGTCAACCCTTGTTAACAATAGTGTGCCGCTGTATTCTAATGTGATAGCTGTAAAAATGACCCCTTATCTGGATGTTGTATATCCTGTTCCTGCTAATTTGTATATAACGGGGGCTGCCACACCGGGTAACTGGATGGGGGGTGGTGATCCGGAATTATTAAGCCAGAAGTTCACCAAGATCTCTACTTCTGAATTTCAAATTAACAGCCTGGCTATTAATCCGGATGCCGGCTTTTTGTTTGTGCCTGTGTATGGGGACTGGTCAAATAAGTATGGCTTTACAGGAGCTGGGTTAACTAATAATGTTAACGGTGATAGTTTTCAACCCGGAGGAAATGATTTTAAATCTCCTTCACTGGCGGGTAACTACAAAATTGTAGTAAGCTTCAAAACAGGTAAATACACCTTTACAAAACTATAATTACGGATACTAAAAAATATAAAATGAAAAATATTTTTAAAATACTTACACTGGCTGTTACGACCGTATTTGTAGTTACAGCCTGTAAAAAAGTGGCGGATCTTCCGTATTACGGTAATGGAACTGCTGTTGTACTCACGGCATCCAAAGCTTCGGTTGCCCCCACTCCTGCAGATTCACTTGCTGCTGTCATTGATTTTTCATGGACAAGCCCTGAATATAAACAGGACACTTCTTTGTATAAATTTATTCTTGAGATAGATTCTACCGGAAGAAATTTTGCAAAAGAAACAACTAAAACAGTCACAGGAGTTCTTTCTGCCAGTCTGACTGGCAAGGAGCTGAATGCAATATTGCTGAATTATGGATTCTCCCTGGGAGTGCCTTACGATCTGGATGTAAGAGTTACTTCTTCTTATGGAAACAACAATGAAAGATATCTTTCAAATGTTGTAAAAGTCAGGGTAACACCATATAATGATCCGGCAGTATTAACTACAGTTAACACTTCAGTTACCTGTGCATTGGCTACGTCAACACAATTATCAAATACCTTTAACTGGAATGGTGCGTTCAATGGCTATACAGGAAATATTAATTATGTGCTGCAGTATGATTCAGCCACAAAGAATTTTGTAGCCCCACTTGAAATTCCTGTTGGCGCCAACCTTTATACAAAAGCGTTAACACAAGGCGAAATGAATGAGACAGCCTTAACCTCTGGGATTCCTGGTGGTAATACAGGAAAAGTGGAGTACAGAATAAAGGCAACTACTGCTCAGGGTGCAGTATCTTATTCGAATGTTGTTAATGTAACAATTCAGAGTTATGTACCGATCCTTCGGTTCTATTTACCCGGCAGTTACCAGGCTGCAACAGGTAATGGTAATAACTGGGATCCGGGTACAGCCCCTGAGTTTATCCGTGACCTGAGGGCCGGAGCACTCAATAAATTATATTATATGTATATCTATCTGCCTGCTGGTGCTGAATTTAAAGTCACACAAGGCCGTGCATGGGATGTAAATTATGGAGGAAGCGGAGGTGTATTATCACCTGGTGGAGCAAACTTTACTGTTGCAACAGCCGGGTATTATCGAATTTCAATTGATAGAACAGGATTGCAATATGATATCAGGGAAGGCCGGATGGGATTTGTAGGCGGAGGAACAGGAGCCGGATGGAATCCTCCTAATACTTTCCCCAATTATGCAATGGGGGCAGCAGCAACAAATTTATTTGTTGGGTTGACAGATTTCACTGTTGACGGATGGAAATTGATTGATAATAACCAGTGGAATAGTGGCGATTTAACAGTTGTTAATACTAGAAGCTATGGAGCTGCGGGTGGTAGTGGAAGTACAATGGAAATCAATGGCGGTAATTTCCCCAATGTAGCTTCTGCCGGTCGTTACAGGGTAATGTGGGATGGCAGAAATGTAGACAATATTAAGTATGAAATGTCTCCGGCTGCAGAAATGAGAGTCGTTGGTGATGGTATCCAGGGAGTAAATGCATGGGATCCGGGTGCCAGTCCGCAAATGACCTATAGCGGTAATGGTGTTTGGACAATCACCCTTACTTTAATAGCAGGTAAGGATATTAAATTCCTTGCAGGAAACGCATGGGGCGCCTTCGATTATGAAGATAACAGCGGAGGAAGTACAGCTACCGGAACTCCAAGAAAGATCAAATGGGAAGGAGGAGATAACTTTAAAACACCAACTGTTACAGGTAGCTACACGATTACATTAAATGAGCATACTCAGACGGTAACTATTAATTAGAATGTTTGTTTTACAAATACTAACTAAACGTCGCTCTTTATAGGGCGACGTTTTATCTTTATAGTAATGAAAAAGAATTTTCATTTAATCCATTTTGGGACTGCTGCAACCAGGCTTGCTTTTTTATTATTGATTTCTTTTTCCTGTGGTTCTAAAACACAACAGGAAGATCCGCCTGAAACGCCGGCTGTACAGTTTGCCAAGGGTGCCGATGTAGGTTGGCTTACCCAGATGGAAGCAGCTGGGAAGAAATTTTATAACTCTTCAGGAACAGAACAGGATTGTATACAGATATTAAAGAATACCGGAATGAACTCAATCCGGTTAAGAGTATGGGTGGATCCTGCTGGTGGGTGGAATAATACAGCTGATGTGGTAGCGAAGGCAGTCAGGGCCAGGAATCTTGGTATGAGGATTATGATCGACTTTCATTACAGTGATTCCTGGGCTGATCCCGGACAACAGACAAAGCCAGCTTCGTGGGCAGCACAGGATTTTGCTGCGTTACAGGCATCTGTTTATAATCATACTTTCAATGTTTTGACAGCTCTCAAGGCGGTTGGAATAACCCCGGAATGGGTACAGGTTGGTAATGAAACGAATGATGGTATGCTCTGGCCTACGGGAAAAGCTTCTCTCAGTATGGCCAATTTTTCTGCCCTGGTGAAACAGGGATATAATGCAGTAAAGGCGGTTGACAGTTCAATTAAGGTGGTTATTCATTTATCCAACGGATTCGACAATAGTCTTTATCGCTGGATTTTTGACGGGTTAAAGAATAACGGAGTAAGCTGGGATATCATTGGTATGTCCTTATACCCTGAGCCGGGTGACTGGCAGATACGAAATGAACAATGCCTTGTTAATATGAATGATATGGTGGTCAGGTATAATAAACCGGTTATGATTGTGGAAGTAGGAATGAGCTGGGATCAGGCTTCGGCTTGCCAGGCTTTTATCAGCGATCTTATTACCAAAGTAAAATCAGTAGCCGGTAATAATGGCCTTGGTGTATTTTATTGGGAACCGCAAAGCTATGGCAACTGGCAGGGCTACACCAAAGGAGCATTTGATAATTCCGGTAAGCCAACGATTGCGTTAAATGCTTTCAACTGATATTCTTACTTGCATACTTCACTAACTTTCCTGTATGAAAAAGACAGGTTTTTTCTTCGCAGTATTGGTTTGTCTGACAATTAA
>JAKQEA010000167.1 GCA_029558715.1 Bacteroidota bacterium
GCGGATTCCATCACGGAAGATCTTGTGGTCGTCGGCGATTGCTACTTTTATTTGCTGAGCGGTCATGAGGTATTGGGTTGTTTTTTCTTACCGGGTATCGGTAGTGAGTAAAACTACGCAAATTTTAGTATTAACCGCATTGTGGGGAAATTTCTTTTGGTATTAAACCTCACCCCTTCAAAGATCAATTTACCAGGTTAGCCCGTCCACCCCTCTCCTGCAGGAGAGGGGGATGAAATAAAGTACTGAATCATCACAAATGAATCAAGGGGGTGAGGTACGATGTTCTCAGTTCTTTAATGAGTAATTAAATGAAAACTGGTAGATGGGAAGAGAGTAATTTATCTCCGGCTTCTTTGCATATTTGTAATAAAGCACTTTAATATTGACCAGGTTATTAATCTCTACCCCCCAGCCAAGGCTCCAGCCATGATAAGCCCCATTGGTTTCTATAGCCGGGATTATTTCTTTTAATTGCTTGTCACCGGTTTTGCAAAGAATGTAGCGGCCTGCCAGCCAGAATATACCTACATTTTTGCTGTTGTTTCGTTCCCAGGCGCCGGTTTGAAAATACAGGCCGGCGGAGCCGAAGCTGTTTAAGAAATTGATAGGCTTGCCGGTGGAGGGTTCCGAAATAAGCCCCGATTTATAACCGGTAAGGATGCGGATACCTCCATGATACATAAACCCGGCACGGGTAAGCTTTTCTTTTTTCCGGTTGAAGAACAGCACCCCGTCTATTGAAATATTTGCCAATCCGCTGAGTGGGTTAATAAAACTGCTTACCAAATGTTCATTCGATCGCTGCCCCGCAGCGGTTTGTTGATTTTGAAAATTATTAGAAGAAACGCCGCTGTAAATGGAAAGCGGAATGGCGAACTTACCCGGCTCTCCGATAAACAGGCGAATGAACCGGGCTGAGGCATTTACCTGGCCATTGTTTACAATGTCTATAAAACCGGAAGTAAGGATTTCGGGTTTGTAGGGTTGTGCTACACGGTTGCTTGTTTTTGCCGTATCCCTAAGGGCAGAAGAAGAAACCCCTTTTACCTGGGTACTGGCAAGGCCGGGCCATAGCCACATTAATATTGGCAAAAGGGGTTTCATGAAAATTTCTGATGAAACGCAAGTTGAATATTAAATCAACCCAGAATAAAAATAACTTTTGCGATACATGAAATAAAAGAAAATAAGCAAACAAATTATGAGAGAGAAGCTCAATACTATAATCTTGTTTCTTTTATCATTTTTCACTTGTTTTTTCCGCATTATGTAAATAAAAGTGAACAATGATATGCCCAATAAAAAAAGAGAGGCTATCAGGCGGGTTTTAGAAGTATCAAAATCCGCTTTTCTATTAATAATGATAATGGCTAATAAACAAAAAAAAGGAACTGCTTTAATCAAATTGTTGCTTCTCATATAAATTCTCGATTTAATGTTGCGTATTTTTTATTCGGCCTTCCCTGCATAATTGTGCATTAATATTACAATTATTGCCTGCTGTCCATTGATAAGCAAAAGCTGCTCCGTGGCAGATAATTCCACCAATAATTGACAAATCTAGTGCGGCACAGCCCATATGCATAACAGCGGCCTCTGCGGAAACAGATGCAATGCAGTTTCTTCTTTGGGTCTCACACGGATCATCCGCCAGTCTCAGTAACTCGAATTCTTCCAGCTTTATTTTTCCGGTGGCACACTCTGTTATCCTTTTTATTTCCTCCCTGCGTTGGATACTATCTATACCTGGGTACAATTCACAATGTTTAATCCAAACAATAGAGTACTTATCCCTGAATGAGGAAAGACTATTTGCCAACTCTGCATCATTAAATTGAGGAAATACATCAAACAGAGCAAGATTACTTGTTTTAATGTAAGAAGATGCTACTTCCTGATCAGCCACAGTAATATTTTCAAAAAGAGTTTTCATTCTTGAATCGAATATACTATTAACAGTAACCAAACTTCTTATATGTTCATTTAAAACATGATCAGAAGTGGGATATGAATTACATGTAAAACTCGTAGAATCCTGTGAAAAAGAATTTTTTGGCGTTGATAGAGTTAATAACACAAAAAGTCCAAAAATGAAACTAAAAGACCTAGTCATAAAATATATTTTTCTCGCCTACTCTCTTCAAAACCCGGTTTTCGGCTTCCCCGTGGCATTTTGGCTGTGGTGCACTCACAATTAAATGCTGCACCAAAACTACCCGGCACCACTGCCACCACCATGGGAAAAAGATCATGAAAAAAATGTTCTTTCCTGAAAATCAGCGTTGAAAACAACCAGTTATTTCGTTTTTTCTACCTTCCAAAGAACTTGATTCAACAAATTTGCCGGTGTTTTCCGGAAAAAGCAAGAGGAAAAAACGGAAAAAAAAGAGGTTTTTCGGAAAGTATAAATTGCAGTATTTGAAAAACTGTGTTTAGATTAGTTCATGAATGATTCCTTAATTGAAAAAATTCTTACTCTCACTGAGAAAAGGTATTATGCCGATTTGTTTCTCTTTTGCTG
>JAKQEA010000178.1 GCA_029558715.1 Bacteroidota bacterium
TAAAATCTACCGAAATTTGTTTTGATGTTGTGCATTTGTTTTAGAGAGTTTAGTCACTAACTAAGACAATCGCACAACATCTTTTTATTCATATCATTGTAACTTTATTTTTCAACATTTGTTAATAGCACAACACGTTAAACTTAATATAATGTCTCATCCTGAAATAGGTGTACACAAAAATTAAACTCAAGGACATTAAAAAATAAGCCGAGGAATACCTGACCATCAGCATGTGCAATGACTCAGACAAAATGCGCTGGTGCTAACATGAACGATGTAAAAAAACAGGCAAAAATGGTTTTTTAGGCATGCTGAACAATAATCAGGCTGTACAAGCTGTGGTTCTTTGCCGCTGCAAACCGGTTTGCTTCTGATTAATCTTTACTTTTGCCCACTTTCTTTTCATGGCAGCAGCAAATAACAAGATCATCATCATTGCCGCTCCTTCGGGTGCGGGCAAAACATCGGTAGTGCGTCATTTATTAAAAGCGCTGCCGGACAAACTGGCTTTTTCTGTTTCAGCCGCCACCCGCCAGCCCCGCAATAATGAAAAGAACGGCGTTGATTATTATTTCATCACAGCAAAAGAATTTGAACAACGGATAGAACAGGATGCTTTTGTAGAATGGGAAATGGTGTACGAAGGCAAATACTACGGCACCCTGAAAAGTGAAGTGCAGCGAATCTGGCAGCAGCATAAAGCCCCGCTGCTGGATGTGGATGTGCAGGGTGGCCTGCGGGTGCAGGAAAAATATCCCGGCACTTCCCTGTCATTGTTCATCGAACCACCGTCTATCGAAGAACTGGAACGCCGCCTGCGGGCAAGGGGCACAGAAACACCTGAATCGCTGCGGGCAAGGATCAGCAAAGCCTCTCTTGAAATGTCTTTTAAAGACCGTTTTGACCATATCATCATCAACGACAAACTGGAGAGAGCCTGCAAAGAAGCGGAAAAAATCGTACGTAATTTCCTGTTGCACAAGCCATAGTCATTCACTGGCAGCTCTCCGCTATTTTTCTATCTTTACCGCATGATAGCCTGGAATTCGATAGTGTTCTTTGTCCTCACCCTGCTGATCATGGGTTTTTTTGCAGGTATTGAAATGGCCTTTTTGAGTGCTAACCGGCTGAGCCTGGAAATAAAAAAGAAACAGGGAGACAGGTCCATGGAAATTCTTTCCGGCTTCCTGGATTCCCCGGCCCGTTTTCTTGGTACCACTCTTTTAGGTTTCAATATTTTTCTTGTTTTTCTCAGCCTGCAGATCAGTACCGTGATGGAACCCATCTGGAAGTATTTCCGCATCGGGTCTGATACTGTTCATATCATAGTGGAGATCGTACTGGCCACTTTTATCGTATTGCTATTCGCCGAGTTTATTCCACGGGCCATCTTCAGGGCCAGGAGCAACTGGCTGTTGCAGCGGCTGGCACAGGTAACGAATGTGTTTTACCAGATGTTTTTTCCTATTGCTGCCGGCCTGATCGACCTGTCTGAGTGGATATTAAAATATGTGTTCAACATCAGGCTCGACAAAAATAAAGAAGCGCTGAAACGCAGTGACCTTAAACATCTTTTTCAGCAGCATAGTGATGATGAAAGACAGGAACGCAATACCCAGCTGATGGAAAATGCACAGGAGCTGCCGAAAGTAAAGATCAGGCAATGCCTGGTGCCGCGGAAAGAGATCGTTGGTATAGAAAGTAAATCATCGGTGGAGCAACTGAAGAAAAAATTTGTGGATACCAAGCTGAGTAAACTGGTGGTATATGAAAATAATATCGACCACATCATCGGGTATGTGCACCAGCTGGACCTGTTTAAAAAACCTGTGCATATTGAAGATGTGTTGCTTCCTATTCCCGCCGTACCCGAGAGCATGAGTGCCACAGACCTTATCAATAAATTTACCAAAGAAAGAAAAAGCATTGCCTGGGTGGTGGATGAGTTTGGCGGCACGGCCGGCATCATTACCATGGAAGATGTGCTGGAAGAATTGTTTGGTGAGATACAGGATGAATATGATACCGAAGAGTTTGTAGAAAAGCAGCTGGCGGAAAACGAATACATCTTCTCCGGCCGCCTCGAGCTGGACTACCTGGAAGAAAAATATGGTTTTGATTTCGGGCAGGAAGAAGCGGAAACCCTTTCGGGGTATATCATCAATTATCATGAAACCATACCCCGGCAAAAGGAACGCATCATTATTGATGACTACGAATTTGATGTGATGCATGTGACTGATACAAGAATTGAAACAGTAAAAATGAAGAAACTGAAGTAAAGGGGAATGGGGTATTGGTTAATTAGTTAAATAGGGGAATTGGGGAATTGGTTGAATAGTGTTTATACAAACCTTATCAATATGCAAACACTCGATACCCTTGAAGTATATATCTCTGCAAAAACATTTAGAAAAGAGGTAATTGCATTAGCTAATACTTTTCCCAAAGAAGAAAAATTCCTTCTTGCCGCACAGATAAAAGACAGTGCAAGGTCTATAACGGCAAATATTGCAGAAGGCTACGGCAGGTTTCATTACCAGGAAGCTATACAGTTTTGCCGTATTTCAAGAGGATCTTTGCTTGAAACATATGATCATTTATCCACTGCTTTGGATGAGGAGTATATTTCCGAATCCATATTTATGGAAATGAAAACTAAACAGGAACAATTGCTTAAAATATTAAACGGCTATATTGCCTACCTGAAACGTCGCAAGCAGGAAGGATGATGCGGATCAAGTACCTGATTTTCCCAATACCCGATTAACTCAATTAACCAATTACCCAAATCAACCAATCTCCTACCTTTGCGACACTTTATAAAAACAAATGGCTCTACTTGATTTTTTTAATAAGCGGGATAAGGATGCGAAAGGCGAAATGACCTTTATTGACCACCTGGAGGAGCTGCGCTGGCATGTTATCCGTTCGGTGATCGCTGTGCTTATCGGGGCTGTGGTTGTTTTTATCTACTCTGATTTTGTGGTCAACGATATCCTGTTTGCCCCGACCCGTTCTGATTTTATTTCTGCCCGCTGGTTGTGCAGCCTGGGTCAGAATATAGGCATCGGTGATACACTTTGTTTTGCACAGGTAGAAGCCAAATTCCTGGAAAATACTATGACAGGTCAGTTCATTGCTTCCTTTACACTGGCCTTTATCGGGGGGTTCATTCTTGCTTTCCCTTATATTTTCTGGGAGTTCTGGAAATTTGTAAGACCGGCCTTATCAGAAAAAGAACTTAAAAAAACCAGGGGAGTTATTTTCTGGGTTTCCTTATTATTCTTTACGGGTGTCTTATTTGGCTATTTTATCCTGACGCCTTTCATGGTGAATTTTTATTTCAATTACAAGCTAAGCCCGCAGATACAGATAATGCCTTCTTTTTCTGATTACCTGGAGAATCTTATCTATACTACCGCCGGTGTCGGAGTTTTATTCCAGATGCCGCTGCTGGTAATGGTGCTGGCAAGAATTGGTGTGGTAACGGGCCGTTTCCTCAGAAAATATCGCCGCCATGCCTTTGTTATCATATTGATAGCTGCCGCCATCATTACTCCTTCTACCGATCCGTTCAGCCTGACGATCGTAACCATACCGCTGTATCTTTTATTCGAAACAAGTATCATTATCGCCAGCCGCATCAACAAAAGGCAGGAAAAAGAGATGAAAGAGTGGAGCTAAGCTACATTCATATTTAAAGTTTGAAGTTATAGTTCAGTACCTTTGTACAAGTTAATTGGTTAGTACGATTCACATAAAACGTTGCTCATGCATTCCCCCTTTGATCTTCATAAGCCTATTGCTATCGGCAGCGATCATGCCGGTTTTGATTATAAAGAAGAACTGATCTCTTTCCTGGAAGGAAAAGGTTTACACTTTACTGATTTTGGCACGCATAGTAAAGATTCTGTTGACTACCCCGATTTTGCCCACCCCGTAGCCACGGCGGTGGAAAAAGGAGAGGCTGCTTTTGGTATTCTGATCTGCGGCAGTGCTAATGGAGTAGCGATCACAGCCAATAAACACCAGGGCATCCGTGCCGCTGTTTGCTGGGGAGAAGAATTGTCACAGTTGTCCCGGGCACATAATAATGCCAATGTGATCTGTATCCCTGCCAGGTTTGTAAGGGAAGGTGACGCAGAAAAAATGGTGGCTATATTTATGACCACTGAATTTGAAGGGGGCCGCCATGCCAGCCGGGTGAATAAAATTGCCTGCGCATAATAGCAATACCAATCATCCATATTTTATCCCTTCTTTTGCCGGAAGGGATTATTTTTATCGTTCATCATTAATACAACTATGATCAGAAAAATTATTGTTTGCCTTATTCTTTCGGTGCCACTTGCAGCCGCTGCACAAAAAAAAGATAAGAGTGCAACAAAAGCTGCTGCCACCATTACGGCAGAAGACATGAAAAAACACCTGTATGTTATTGCCAGTAAAGAAATGGAAGGAAGGGACACTCCTTCCCCAGGCCTGGAAAAAGCTGCTAACTATATAGAAGAACATTTCAGGTCACTCGGATTGACACCGGGTAATAACGGAAGCTACCGGCAATACTACCCGTTATATAAAGATTCCATGCAGGATGCCTCCCTGGTGATCAATGGAAAAAAGCTGGAGCTGAATGCAGATTTTCAACCGATGCCTAATAATTATTCAGCCGGGTTACGCTATTCCGAAGTGGTGTTTGCCGGTTATGGCATCAGTGATGGTGATAAAAGAAATGATTATAAAGACCTGAATATAGCAGGTAAATTAGTACTGATTGCCGATGGTATGCCGGCAGATTACAAACCATCACAGCAGGGATTTTCTTCTCCCTCCGGCGTAACAGGCAGAATGAATGCTGCCCTTAGCAGGGGCGCCAGCGCTGTACTGATTATCTACAATAATTTTCCACGGAAGGGTGGCTCTGTAAGCAGTAACTGGAGCCTGAATGGTTTTAAAGCCACACAATCACTTTTCGGATTTACCATTTCCACCGAAACAGCAGCAAAGATCCTCGGAGAGGATGCAAAGACCCTGATGGATAAAATAAAAGAAGGGGCTGTTGCCGCAAAAACGTATAAGGCAGAAGTAGAATTGAACTATTCAAAAATCACCAAAACAACCCCGGTATCCAATGTACTGGCATTACTGGAAGGTACAGACAAGAAAGACGAGTATGTAGTCATCACTGCTCATTATGATCATATTGGTAAAAGAAATGATACTACCATTTATTACGGTGCTGATGATGATGGCAGTGGCACTACGGGTATATTGGAGCTGGCACAGGCATTTGTGGAAGCAAAGAAAGCCGGCAAAGGCCCCAGGAGAAGCATTTTGTTCATGACGGTAAGCGGTGAAGAGAAAGGACTATGGGGAAGCCGGTATTATTCAGAGCATCCTGTGTACCCGCTGGATAAAACAACGGTTGACCTGAATATTGACATGATAGGCCGCATCGGCAACGAGTATATGAAGGATAAGGACTCGGTTAACTATGTTTATATCATCGGTGATGATAAGCTGAGTACAGACCTGGCTGCCATTACAGACCAGGTAAACAGCACCTATAGTAAAATGAAACTGGACAGGAAGTATAATGACCCCAAAGACCCGAATCGCTTTTACTTCCGCAGTGATCATTACAATTTTGCAGAAAAAGGAGTCCCTATCATTTTTTACTTCAACGGGGTACACCCCGATTATCACCGGCCGACAGACACTCCTGATAAGATCAACTATCCGCTGATGGCCAAAAGGGCACAACTTGTTTTCTACACGGCCTGGGAAATGGCTAACCGGAATGATATGCTGAAAAGAGATCTCAAGCTGGAAAAACCAAGAGGTTTTTAATAACCTGCATTTCGGATTTAATGAAAAATACTTTTGCCAAAGCCCCCGCTATATTGAATGGCAGGGGCTTTTGATTTTGTGTTACTTTCATAGTTAAAATAAAATCGATGAACCCCAACCAGCCAGAGGAGAATGTTGTCTCAGGTTTGTACGACAACTACCATGAAACCCAGAAAGAAATATTGGCTATTGAAATACGTAAAACCAGGAACAAGCTGCTGGCATTGGCTGCAGTGGCGTTTATTTCTGACTTCCTTGCTCTGCTGGTGGCTAATACGGTACAACCGGTAACCCTGCTTGCCATTGCTGTGATTCCACTGATATTAGCAGGCCTCTCTTTTCTATCTTTAAAAGAGCCTCTAACTGCAATAATCATAGCTGCAGTCATTATTCTGGCGGCATGGATCTATGCCGCAGTCGTAACCGGAGGAATGGCTGCCATCAGTGGGTGGTTGATAAAAGCAATTATCGTTTATCTGTTAATTGCAGGTTTTCAAAGTGCTAAAGAAGCACATAAGATCAGAAAAGAAATAAAAGGCTGACCCCCTCTTCGATATGTTTTATTGGATAGGTTGTGGAAAACATCATCCTTTATTTTATTAAACCTGAGGCAACTATGCCGGTCTTTGTACTGTCATAGATATAACAACCGTTTCCACCAATTTTTGATCCCTACCTTTCTACATAAAAATAATCCCCGGTAAACCGGGGATTATTTTATTTCTGCTTCCTTACAAAAAATACAATGTGATTGTCGGTGTCTTCAAACTCCAGCCGCATATACTCTTTTACAAAAGAGGCTTTTAGTTTTTCTTCTGCCCCATTTTCCAGTGTAATGGTGGTTAACACAGCTGCTTCCTCATCTACGGTATAAGAGATCTCTTTATCAGGATTTATCCCGTCAGTTATCACTCCTTTGCCATCCGCATTGAACTTGAAAGCCATATCTTTTAATAACGCAAGGGCGGATTTCATATTGGCAACAGCTTTGGCGCTGTCCTCGCCGGTGCCAATCTGCGCCAACAAAGTTTCTTCCGGCGACAGAGAATCTTTTTCAATATTATAATATACTGTTCCCGGAATTGCCAGGGAAACAATTTTCCAGTTACCAATAACATTTGTCTTCGTCACTTTTTCCTGTGCAGTAATACTGAAAGCCGTTAAAACAACACTCAGTAAACAAATAAATAATTTCTTCATTAAATTTTGTGTTTGCATATAAAATAGAACTATTTACCAGCCAAGTACCCAGGCAAATATCAGGGGTGCTACTATGGTGGCATCGCTTTCAACAATAAATTTTGGAGTATGTATGTCCAGTTTTCCCCAGGTAATTTTTTCGTTGGGCACTGCCCCGGAATAAGAACCATAAGAAGTGGTAGAATCACTTATCTGGCAGAAATAACTCCAGAAAGGAACATCATGCCATTCCAGGTCCTGGTACATCATTGGCACTACACAGATCGGGAAATCACCGGCAATGCCTCCGCCGATCTGGAAAAAACCTACTCCTTTTCCGGCCGAGTTGTTACAATACCAATCCGCCAGCCACGCCATATACTCAATACCATTTTTCACTGTACTGGCTTTCAGCTCTCCTTTGATAACATAGCTCGCAAAAATATTTCCGGTAGTGCTGTCTTCCCATCCCGGAACAACAATAGGAATATTTTTTTCCGCCGCTGCTACTATCCAGCTGTCTTTTGGATCAATTTCATAATACTGTTTGAGTTCACCACTTAATACTGTTTTGTATAAAAACTCATGCGGGAAATATCTTTCTCCTTTGGCTTCTGCTTCTTTCCATTGCTTTACCAAATGTTTCTGTAAACGGCGAAAAGCTTCTTCTTCCGGTATACAGGTATCTGTTACCCTATTATAGTGGTTCTCAAGCAGGTCCCATTCTTCCTGTGGCGTCAGGTCCCTGTAGTTGGGAATTCTCTTGTAGTGTGAATGTGCAACGAGGTTCATCACATCTTCTTCCAGGTTGGCGCCGGTGCAACTGATAATATCAACTTTTCCCTGGCGGATCATTTCAGCCAGTGAAATACCCAATTCCCCGGTACTCATAGCGCCGGCGAGAGTGATCATCATTTTACCCCCTTCCAGTAAATGTTGCTCATACCCTTTGGCGGCATCAACGAGGGCAGCCGCATTGAAGTGCCGGTAATGATGTTGAATGAATTGAGAAATCGGACCTTTATTCATGAATGCTAATTTTTGATCCGCCTTCAGATCACAATAAGGTGAGACATTGCGGGAAGCGCAAAATTACAGTTTTGACGAAATAAAAAAGTTCCCCGTTTCCGGAGAACTTTTTATAATAAAACAACCCTGATTATTTTTTTAATTTCTGAATATCAGTGAGGTTTCCTGCGGTATCCACTTTAGCCAGGTATTTTTTCCCTTTTGATTCCAAAGTAATACGATAAGTAGTGCCGGAAGAATTAGTGATCTCATTTACATCGAAGACATCTGCATTTCCAAACCGCTTATCCAAAGATGTCATTACCGCTAACGGCAGCTGGTTGTAAAAAAGAGATCTTACACTTCCTTCCAGTTGTCCCTTTTGTGTAAAATAGGCTTCTGTACGGTATCCGCGGAGAATGAATGTAGCTTTTACATAATCTCCGGTAGTAGTCCATTTAACTAACTCAGCGCCGGCGAATTCTTTTTTAAAAGATTCCTGTACCTGCTCATTGATACCGGGGTCACTGTTTGTAAAGGCAATTGCTGTTGCAATTGTGAACATTGAGAACAACGATAAAAATAATTTTTTCATGGCTTTAGGTTTAATGATTAACGATTGATGATTCAAAAATACTATTGTGCAAAATCCAAGTCGAGTGAATTGTGAAGTGCGGCAGGGGATGTTAAATGTATTAACGAAGTTGTATGATCATTTACATTCTATCATCTGAATATAAAACCCTGGCTGCAGGTGCAGGCCAGGGCTTATTTTACCACACACCAAAACTATCTTTCTGTATTAAGCTTTTCTTGTTTTTTGGTATACGCTCCAGTCACTCTCTGCTGATGCCTTTAAAACGATCTTTGTATCTGCATCTTCCAGTGTAATATAGTAGGCAGTTCCATCACTCTTGGCCACTTCAAACAAATCACTGATCCAGTATTTGCTGTAACTCTTCTTCAGGTTCTTCTGCAGGTTCAGCGGCAGATCATCTGAGCTGAGGTAACGGGTAAGGCCCAGTAACTCTCCTTCCTCATTATAATAAGCAAATACATGCTTTTCATTATAAACAAAAGCGGCTTTGTAATAATTGCTCCCAACTGTCCACTCTACTTCTTTTGCAGTATTGAACTCGGTTTTAAAAGCGTTTAACACTTTTGTCGCTACATTTTCTTCACCGGCAAATGCACTTGTTGTGCTTATCAGGACTGCCAGTATCATAATGATCTTTTTCATATACTTTTTTTAAAAAGGTTTAGGTTTTATCTGAATTTGTTGTTTGATTAGTTTGACGTAACAAAAGTAGAGAAGGTTACACCCCATGGCAAGCCAATTATGATTAGCGGAAGTCAGTGTTAACTGCTGTTAACATACGTTGCCAGTTACTAACCACTGAACATTTCTAAATGCCGGTCATCAGGTTGCACCACATATTCATGTGATACCATTAAAAAAAGTTGGTTTGTAAAAATAATATTTAGATATTTGTCTAAATATATAATTATAGAACTGGCCTATGAATATTGTGTTTAAAGCACTGAACGACCCTACCCGGAGAGAGATACTAGAACTATTGCAGGAAAAGGACATGACTGCCGGGGAAATAGTGGAGAAGTTTAATATATCCGGCCCAAGTATTTCGCACCACCTTGATCTGCTGAAACAGGCAAAGCTGGTGACTGCCGAAAAAGAAGGGCAGTTTATATATTATTCACTGAACACTACAGTAGTAGATGAGATAATGAAATGGTTTCTGCAATTCAAATCAAAAAAGAAGTGATATGAAATGAACCATAAAATTTTCGAGCTATTATGCCTGCCCTGCTCACTTCAGGCAAACCGACAGGCAGATGAAAATTTTATGGCGAATAATCCCGATAGCAATCGGGAGCAAAATTCAAAAACAAAAATTAACACATGAATAAAATTATTAAACTCCTGGTTTGGCCGGTAATGATCATCCCTGCTGTTTATTTAGCCATTACCTGGAATAAGATCCCCGAAAAAGTGGCCATGCATTTTGACCTGAAAGGAAATGTTGACCGGTTTGGCAGTAAGAACGAATTGCTAACTACAGTGATTGTTCTTACGATAACAAATGCAGTGATTTACCTGATCCTCACCAATATTTACCGGATCGACCCTAAAAAGTATGCTGCTGAAAACAAAGACCGCCTGCAGCGTCTCGCCTCCGGTCTTGTACTTTTCCTGTGTGCCCTGCTTTGTATGATCATATACAGCAGCGCAAATGGAAATATCAGCTTTAATATAGGTTTTGTACTGGCAGCTATGGGCTTGTTATTTGCTTTTATTGGTAATTATATGCACAATATCAGACCCAACTACTTTGCCGGCTTCAGGCTGCCATGGGCATTGGAAAATGAAGAAAACTGGAAAAAAACACATTCCCTCGCCGGAAAACTGTGGTTTGCAGGAGGCTTGCTGCTCGCTGTTACCTGCTTATTTCTTCCTCCGGAGGCAGCATACATCTTTTTCTTTGCCGTTATGATAATTATTACAGCTATTCCCATCATCTTTTCATTCCGGTATTATCTGAAACAAAAAAAGAAACCACTTCAGTAAAATAATATAACAGAGAAAATCCTGTTTTAACTTTGGTACATAAACTGTTTCAATTGACTAATGAAACAGGAGACAATCATTATTTAACCTAAAAGAAAAATAATTAATTATTTAGCCCACGCATATCTTTCTTTTAACCACCCGGAAACGCTGGTGGGAAACATGATAAGTGACTTTGTAAAAGGAAAAAAGAAATTTGATTACCCCCCGGATATTCAAAAAGGAATTGCCCTGCACAGGGCAATTGATACTTTTACGGATGAACATGAGGCTACAAAAGCGGCAAAAGAGATTTTCCGGCCTGCCTACCGGTTATACAGCGGCGCTTTTACAGATGTGGTGTACGACCATTTTCTTGCGACTGATGAAAACGAGTTCCCTGAAAATTCATTGCATGATTTTGCGCAATCAGTATATACTACATTAGACCGGCACACTCAATGGATGCCGGATCGGTTTGCCGGAATGTTTCCCTACATGAAAGAACAAAACTGGCTGTACCATTACCGCACCCGATGGGGAACAGGCAAAAGCCTGGGAGGAGTAGTGCGCCGGTCACAATATCTAACTGAAAGTGAGACGGCCTTCAGACTTTTTGAGCAGCACTACCAACTTTTACAGGACTGCTATCGTCATTTCTGGGCCGCCATCAAACCTTTTGCTGCCCAAAAGTTTGAAGAGTTATATAATAATGAAAATTTCACTTCATAAAAGGTAACTCCTGAACAAACAAATCGTTTTATTTTTGCAAATAGTCTTATAATATGAAAAAAGCCTTTTTATTACTCTTTGTCTTTCAATTATCCCTTATCTGCCTGGTAGCCCAAACCTTACCCCCTGTAGATAAATCACCGATGGATATGAGTTATTATCCTGCCAATTACCCTGTGCTGAAAATCCAGGATAAACTTACGGAGCCGCTTGTTGCCCGGGTTGTGTACAGCCGCCCCCAAAAAGCCGGCAGAACTATTTTCGGAGAACTTGTGAAATATGGAGAAGTATGGAGAATAGGTGCTAATGAAGCTACAGAAATTGAATTTTTCAGGCAGGTAAGAATTGCCGGTAAAAAAATTGCCGCCGGCCGCTACACTTTATTTGCCATAACTAACGAAACCAGCTGGACATTCATCATTAATAAAGAAACTGATACCTGGGGAGCATTCAAATATGATGCAAAAAAAGATGTAATAAGATCAACTGTCACAATACAAAAAACTGATTTGGCTCTTGAATCACTGGCAATGACTTTCGATAAAACTACCGGTGGTTTCAACCTGGTGGTGGCATGGGACAATATCAAAGCTTCCTTACCAATAACTTTCTAACCAGCAGTCATATGAAAAGAACCGGTTCATTATTGTTTTTTTGCTGCCTCCTGTTTGCCTGCAATAACAAAGAAGAAAACAACACTGCCCGCCCTATTAAAATAGCAAGCACCGACAGCTCAGCACCGGGCCGGGCAGAAAGACCCACCATTAACCCCTATGCCGGTATAGATGTATCCCCGATGGATATGAGTTATTACCCGGTCGATTATCCAAAGCTGAAAATGGCCAAGTCAGTCAATACCCCGCCACTTGCAAGAGTAATATACAGTCGCCCTCACCTGCAGGGACGTCATATTTTTCATGAAGTATTGAAATATGATGAGCCATGGAGATTGGGTGCCAATGAAGCAACAGAACTTGACCTGTATAAAGATGCCAGCATACAGGATAAAAAAATAAAAGCCGGCCGGTATATCATTTACTGTGTGCCGCATACTGATAACTGGACAATTGCTATTAATACCAATATCGACAGCTGGGGCCTGGAACCAGATACCACAAAAGATGTGGCCCGCTTTACAGTACCGGTTATAAAAACAAACAACTCCCTGGAATATTTTACTATTGTTTTTGAAGATAATAATGGTACTGCCAATTTACTGATGGCATGGGATGATGCCGAGGTGCGCCTGCCATTTAAGTTCTGATCTTTTATCCCTGCTGCCGGAAATTATTTTAGATATTTACAGCATGTGCGGTATAGCAGGTATAATTCAACTATCCCCTTCGGCGTATACTAAAGAAACACTGGTAAAAATGACTGGTGCCCTGGCCCATCGTGGACCGGACGGAGAAGGCCTGTGGCAGAATGAAACAGCTACCGTGCTTCTGGGTCACCGGCGCCTTTCAATCATCGATCTTAGTGAAGCAGGTCAGCAGCCCATGCAATACCTGAACCGGTACACCATCATTCATAACGGAGAGATATACAACTATATTGAATTAAGAGAAGAGCTACAAAAAAAGGGTTACTCTTTCCGGTCACAAACAGATACAGAAGTAATAGCCGCCTCCTATGATTGCTGGAAAGACAACTGTGTTGATCATTTTGATGGCATGTTTGCGTTTGCAATATGGGATGAAAGTAAAAGAGAGTTGTTTGCAGCAAGAGACCGTTTTGGAGAAAAACCTTTCTTTTATTTTTTTGACGGGCATTGTTTATTTTTTGCCTCTGAAATGAAAGCATTATGGGCAGCAGGTATTGAAAAAAAGATGAATCAGAAGATGCTTTTCAATTTTATTACGATCGGCTATACTGATAACCCGGCAAAGCCTGATGAAACCTTTTATGAAGGTATAGCTAAATTGCCCGCAGCTTCCATACTTAAATTTTCTTTTCTCTATTTTCAATTCTCTGTTCAGCGTTATTGGGATATTGACCTGACGACTCAACATAAAAATATCTCAGATCAATCGGCTATTGAACAGTTTACTCACCTTTTCAATACTTCCATAAAAAGAAGGTTAAGAAGTGATGTACTGGTCGGCACTTCATTAAGCGGAGGATTGGACAGCTCATCTATTACCGCTTTAAGTTCCGGTTCGGGTACTGCAAATCAAAGTCATTTATGCTTTACTGCTTCATTTCCCGGTTTTGAGAAAGATGAATCTGCTTTCTCAAAACAAGTAGCAGACAATTTTAAGCTGCGGCAGGTGATGACGGAGGTAACAGCAACGGAATTACTCAATGACTGGAATCAGCTTTGCTATCACCAGGAAGAACCTTTTGGTTCTGCCAGCATTTATGCCCAGTACAAAGTATTTGAGCTGGCCAGGCAACATAATGTAAAAGTATTACTGGATGGACAAGGCGCAGATGAAACACTTGCCGGTTACCATAAATACTATAAATGGTATTGGCAGGAACTTTTCCGGAAAGGAAAACTGTCCGGAAGAAAAGAACTTTCTGCTGCAAGAGAGTTAGGCGTTAATGAGCCCTTTACCTGGCAAAATAAAATTGCTGCATGGTTTCCCTCATTTGCCAGTATCGTTATGGAACGGCAGTATTTACTAAACGTTATACGGCATGAAGACCTTACAAAAGATTTTGTGCAATTACAAAGTAAAGAAGCCTACTACTGTCCACCAGATCACTTTGATCTGAACGGGGTCTTGTATTTCAATACCTGTACACATGGACTTGAAGAATTGTTGCGCTATGCCGACAGAAATGCAATGGCACATGGAAGAGAGGTCAGGCTGCCTTTTCTGTCTCATGAATTGGTCGAATTTGTTTTCTCACTTCCATCCTTTTTCAAAATAAGAAATGGCCGGACCAAATGGCTGTTGCGTGAAAGTGTAAAAGCCCTTTTGCCGGAGTCAATCACATGGCGAACAGATAAAGTGGGCTTTGAGCCGCCACAAAAAGACTGGATGACAAAGCCAGCCTTCCAGCATCTGATACAGGAGGCAAAAAGAAAGCTGGTAACAGAAAAAATACTTAACAAAGAGGTGCTGGATAAAAAGATTGTTCCGTTATCTTCTCATGAGGCTGATAATTACGACTGGCGATATGTAACTGCAGCTGCCTATCTGTAACACTATAAAAATCGTCCTTCGGCGGAAGGACGATCTGTAAAATCAAAATATATCAGAAAGCAGTTTTCTCTGCCGGATCTCCTCTTTTCAGTTTTTCAGTTTGTTCCATATTACCATACGGATCAGATTTGATCCAATACCAATGTTTTTCATCCCTGAGTACAATATGAAATGACACTTCATTATCGTTCACAATTTCAGTTATCCCGAATAACTGCTTGTTTTTATATCTAGTTTTCACTTTTGCAAGGATGTTTGATGGCAGGTTCTTTTCAGTATAATAGCGAACTGTTTGCAACAGGCTCCCGTCATCTGCATAAATTGCCCTGACAGCGATCTCACTTATCTTAAAATCCGCCTGGAAAAGGTTTTCCATTTCCTGCCATTTTACATTTTCGGCTTCTGAAAAGGTCTCATTAAAGGCCCTTATTACTTTTTCATTTACTTCAGGTGGCGTAGTGGCTGCAGCTGATAATACTACCAGCAAAACGGCAAGGAGCAATACATTTTTCATGGCTTTACAATTTTATGATTAATGATCGATTTCAGTAATAAGTTACTATCAGTACCTGCCGGTAACAAGCCATTTTCGATGATTGGCCTCCTTTCAATTCATTTACTACAGTGTATTAATATGTATAGTCAGCTGAAGAAGGATAAAAAGATATTAAATAAGTTTTTTTTACTGCTGAAGCATGATTTCATCTTTCAATAGGTCATTTAAAAATAATTGTTAAAGAAAAAATGATGCGGATAAGTGGTAATTAATGTAACGGGCTGTTTGCCCGATATTTCACATCTTTGCACCCTTAATAACTTCTTATGAAGCCTGCCACAAAGTTTATACATGCCGGTGCAGAACCAGATCCGTCCACCGGTGCAATTATGACCCCTATTTTCCAAACTTCCACTTATGTACAGGAAGCACCGGGGGTAAACAAAGGTTTTGAATATGCCCGCAGTCAGAACCCCACCCGTAAAGCATTGGAAGAAGCATTGGCCATAATTGAGAACGGAAAATTTGGCCTCGCATTCAGCAGTGGTGTGGCGGCTACTGATGCGGTAATAAAATTATTAACTCCGGGAGATGAAGTGATCTGTGCCAATGATATGTACGGCGGTACTTATCGGTTGTTTACTAAAGTATTTGAACGGTTTGGCATCGTTTTTAAATACATAGACACGACAAATACAAAGAATGTGTCGGATGCCATCACTTCAAAAACAAAACTGGTGTGGCTGGAAACCCCCACCAACCCGTTGATGAACATTACTGATATTGCTGCAATAGCTTCTATTACTAAAGAGAAGAATATACTGTTGGCAGTAGATAACACTTTCGCTTCTCCTGCCCTGCAAAACCCACTGGACCTTGGCGCTGATATTGTAATGCATTCTGTTACCAAGTATCTGGGTGGACACAGTGATGTGATACAAGGCGCCCTGGTTATGAATGATGCGGATTTAAGGGAAAAATTATACTTCATTCAGAAAAGTTGCGGAGCAGTGCCCGGGCCAATGGATTGTTTTCTTGTATTAAGAGGAATAAAAACATTGGGTGTTCGAATGAAAGCCCATTGTGAAAACGGAACTAAGATTGCACACTGGCTGCGCAGCCATCCAAAAATTGCCAAAGTATATTGGCCGGGTTTTGAAGACCATCCCGGCTATGCAGTGGCTAAAAAACAGATGAAAGATTTTGGGGGTATGATCTCATTTGAATTGAAAAATGATAGTGTAGAAGAAGCCAGAAGGGTTTTATCATCCACTCATTTATTTTCATTAGCAGAAAGCCTGGGAGGTGTTGAATCACTGATCAATCATCCGGCCAGCATGACCCATGCATCTATTCCGAGAGAAGAAAGAATAAAGAATGGTTTGTCTGATTCGTTGATAAGATTAAGTGTGGGCATTGAAGATACAGATGACCTGATTGAAGATTTGGAAAAAGCCATTGGATAAACAAATATGCTCAGGAAAATTAAACTGATTGGCCAACTTCTGTTCTTACAGCTTACTGCCAAAAGCCAGGCTATACCCTTTGAGCAAATCCGTTTCAGTAATCCTCTTTCCTCTGATATAGATTCAATTCTTCATGAACAGGTGAAGACCTTTTTCAAGAATGCCAAAGCCCCCGGTTTGGTCATAGGCATTAGTCAAAATGGGGAAAAGAGGTTTTATAGTTACGGCTATGCCGATTCATCTGGTAAAAGGTCATTTGGCCCTGAAACTGTTTTTGAGATCGGTTCTGTAACAAAAACCTTTACTGCTAATCTTTTATTCCAGCTTCAGGAACAAAAAGTAATAGATTTACAAAGCTCTTTATTGAAATATTTACCCGCAGGCTTCGGGAACGATTCTGTACTGCAAAAAATTTCTATTACGGATATTGCGAGTCAAAGCAGCGGTCTGCCCCGCCTCCCACCGAATTTGGATAAAATAAAGGAGTACACCCTGATGCAGCCTTACCAGTTTTATACAAAGAATCATCTTTATTCTTTTTTAAAAGGGTTAAAAAAAATCAGTCCCGGCTCTTATGCTTATTCAAATCTTGGATTTGGGCTGTTAAGCATCATTGAAGAAAATGTTACATCCCTGCCATTTGAATCACTGCTAAACAAACATATCTTTCAGCCGCTTCAGATGGACAATACACATATTGATGCAAAAAAGAATACAACTGATTTTGCTACCGGGTATTTTTATGGCAAGCCTGCTGATTATTGGAATTTTGATTGCATGGCAGGCGCCGGTGCAATAAAAAGTACAGCCCTGGATATTCTCAAATATCTGGATGCACATATTGGACACAAGAATGAAAACTTTTCTACTGTGGTCAGCAAGATCACTCAGCCTGTAAACTCTGTTGCTACTAATATACAAATATGTTACGGCTGGCACACATTTGAAGACCTGAAGCACCGGGTATTCTGGCACAACGGTGGCACTTACGGCTTCTCTACGTTTGCAGCGTTTGAACCTCACACTAAAATATCCGTTATTCTTGCAGCAAATGCATCAGGAGATAATGCTGCTTTGGATAAACTGGCCGTTGACCTGCTTATATTATTAATGGGGAAATGATGCAGGAAAAAAAACTCATTGAATTCCTTAATGCGAATGTGGAGCAGTATAATCAACCTTCTTTTATTAAAGATGACCCCATCTCTGTACCTCATCTTTTTACTAAAAAACAGGACATCGAGATCGCCGGTTTCTTTGCGGCCATCTTCGCCTGGGGCAACCGGACAACGATCATTAATAAGGCTACCGAACTGATGCAACTAATGGACATGTCGCCTTTCCAATTTTGCAGGCAGCATACTGAAACAGACCTAAAGAAATTACTGCATTTTAAACATCGCACTTTTAATACAACCGATCTTCTTTATTTTATCGAATTCTTTAAGTTTCATTACGCAAAACATAAAAGCCTTGAAACAGCCTTCACCATGCATGGTGATACAGTTGAAATGATGCTGACCGGCTTTCATCACTATTTCTTTTCTCCCGGAGATACACCTGCCAGAACCAAAAAGCATATTGCCACTCCGGAGAGAAAATCCACCTGCAAAAGACTGAATATGTTCTTACGCTGGATGGTACGGCAAGACGATAAAGGGGTTGATTTTGGGATCTGGAAAAAAATCTCTCCCTCACAGCTTATTTGTCCCATTGACTTGCATGTAGCAAGAGTAGCCCGCCGTTTACATCTTATTCAACGAAAGCAAACCGACTGGCAAACTGCATTGGAGCTAACAGAATACCTCCGAACTTTGGATAAAAATGATCCGGTGAAATATGATTTTGCTCTATTTGGACTTGGAGCTATCGAACCGGGATTAAAAGGATTAAAATTGAGCTAGTGGAAAAAGAAACTTCTTTACTGACCCGGGCTTTACAAAAAGACCTTAGCCTTGTGCCTTTACCAAACTCATCGTTTGAACAACTAAGATCATCCCTTGCCAGCCATATCAATCACCTTATTAATCATGATTTTGAAAAGCTGGTCTTTTATCTCTATCGTATTGATGTGGATGAAGCAAGGATGAGAGCATTGCTGACTCATAAAGAAGGTAATGATGCTCCCATGCTGATTGCCGACCTGATCATTGAACGACAATTACAGAAAATAAAAAGCCGGACGGCATCAGCTAAAGATGAAGATATCCCGGATGAAGAACGGTGGTAGTTTAATAAACTTATCTGCAAAATGGTTTAATTTCAAACCCGGTTATTCCAGCTTCGTACCTCCCAGCAGCTCTGCATACATATCAATTTTATGAAACTGGTAAGCTTTATCAAAAATAGCCTCAACCGATAATGCTGTATTGGAAGAAACTTCATCCTTATTCGTTAAGAGTCTGAGATGTTTCTGGCTTTGTGTATACTTGTTGGTTTTATTAATCACATTTGTCTTCTCCAATATCTCGCCAGCTATATTCAATAAGTTTTCGCTGCTCAGTCCATCAGCGATTCCGCTTAAGTTCAATTTACCCAGTTGCAACACACTGTCAAGTCCAATTATTTTTGCCAGCTCTCCCATTCGTTCTGTGTCCGGAAACACTGGTGCAATATCTTTACTGGTCGTATACCTTTCACCTGCAGGAAACTTTTCTTCTATATCCTGTACAAAAGCTGCATTACCTGCAGCCGGGGCCCCAAATGTTATAAGCTGGAAATTAATTCCTCTATCAGGTGGTAATTCATTTTTCAGGAATCCTGCCATTGGATAGGCAAGGTTACCTCCAAGACTATGCCCGGTAATAACAATACTGGCATAAGCAGGAATTTTCTGCTCTATATACTCTTTGATTGTTAACCCGCTTTTCTTATCCCGCAACAATAATAAATTTTGAAAACCAACCCATGCCCCGTTACTGATATAGGCTTCTTTCACTGTATCGGTATAGTTCCATGATTTTATACGGAATATATTTAAGTCCTGCAGAATGAAATTCTGAAACCCTTCATTACTGAATTCAAGAACCGATCCTCTAATAACAAGAGCATATTGTTCTGTGGTCTTATTTTTTACAATAATGGCATAATTACCATTTACAGCCTGGGGCAAAAAAACAACTTCATAGAGCGGGGCATACTTTTCAAAAGCTACAGCAGTGCTATCCTTGTATATAAGCTGGTTCAACCGTACTACCTCTTTAGCCTCTAAAAAAGGGGCATCAGCTTGTTTTGTTTTACCGGGCTGGCAGCCAGCCAGGTAAACAATAGAAAAAAAGAAAAAAACGGGTTTTATGATTTTCATTTATTACCGCAATTAAAAATCCCGTCAGTAATTCCAACGGGACATAAAGTTAAATATAAAAATACCGCCTTCAACAAGGGCAGGTGATCCCTATTTCTTCTTCTCAAACATCAGCTCTTTTACCTTTTCTTTATCTTCTTTTTCTTTCTTCAGGTCGAACATGGTACCGAACACATGATCCCATAAAGTGGAACTGACCCCGTATCCGTTATGTTCATTTTTATAATGATGCAGGTGATGATTTCTCCATAAGCCCTTCATCCATTTGAATGGCGGGTTCCAGGCATGAATGGCATAGTGCATAGTGCCATACATCAGGTATCCCAACAGGAATCCGGGGAAGAACATAAAAACATAACTGCCCATTATCAGGTACATCAATCCAAATAATGTAGATGAAATGATAAGACTGGGTACCGGCGGCATAAACAACCTCTGCTTATCTCTCGGATAATGATGATGATTACCATGCAGTGTATAGACAAATTTGGTAGCTCCGGGTGTTTTAGGTACCCAATGAAAAATGTAGCGGTGGGCTATATACTCAAAGAATGACCAGAAGAACATACCCCCGAAAAATACGAGCAATATGGTGCCGGTACTGTATCCGTATTTAGTGGCAGCCAGGTAAATAATATAAGTTAGTATCGGGATATACATACCCCATATCACCAGCGGATGTGCCTTGGTCAGTGCCTCCAGAAAATCATTCTTGAATAAACGGGCCTGGCCTTTATTATGAATTTTTTCGAATTCCATTGTGCAAAGATAAGGAAAGGCCGATGGGTCATAAAAAGGCCGACTGACTGATTTTAGTCAGCTTTTAACAATTCATCAACCCGCTGAAACTGATAGCCTTTTGCTTTCAGGTATTTTATCAATTGCGGAAGCTGGTGATAAAATTTATCTGTCCGCATAGTATCGGTACCAATATGCATTAAAAGAAGAAATCCGTTCAATCCCGCTGGTTTTCCTTTCTCATAATTAATAATCGACTGATAAATCTCTTCGCTGCTGCGATAATTTCTATCTGCCGGTGTGGTGTAGTCGGCATGGCTGCGGGTACCCGGAGTATAATTGATGAGCCGGAGACCCATTTCTTTTGTCCAGCTGGCAATAGAATCATTATACCATTCATAAGGAGGCAGAAACAGCCGGGTATTTTCTGTTTTAACGCCTGCTGCTTCCAATCCAGCCATGTTATCAAGAAGATCGGTTTGGAATTGTTTTTTTGTTACCAGCAACCTATCCCGGTTGATCCAGTCGCAATACAATAAGTGTTTGTCAGAATGCGGGCCTATATAATTTCCTCTTTGATATAGTTGCTGAATGATTGGATGAAAAGAGGGATTGCTGCAAAATTCGCCGGTAAAAAAGAAAGAAGCTTTCACTTTTTCCTGTTGCAATGTTTTGGCAATAAAATCTCCTCCATCCGCAAATTCATGCCCGGTGAATACCAATGCTATTCTTTTCTTTGTGCTATCGCCCCGGACAATAGCACCGGAACTATAGGACAATTTTCTGGTTGAGGGTTTTAAAGTCCCTCCTGCGGAGGGATTTAGGGAGGCAGCCTCCTTCGCCGCCAGCAAATAAATCAGTGAAGCAGTTCCATCCATCGTTGGTTCGTTGGTGCTGTAATCACCATAATCATCATGGTATACGGCAAGGTCGCTTTGAAATTCAGCATACTCATCCGG
>JAKQEA010000183.1 GCA_029558715.1 Bacteroidota bacterium
ACCCATGATCCATATATCCTGACTTCATGGTCTTTAATAGTGCCAGCCCCATTGTTCAGGTTAAAATAACTGTGATGGGTAAGATTTACTACAGTTGGCCTGTCACAGTAAGCACTATACTCATAACTTAATTCATTCTCATTATTTAGTTCAAACCTTATGGTTACATCGAGTTTCCCGGGATAGCCTTCCTCGCCATCCGGACTTATATATTTTAATTCAAGTGAATTTACCGGTGTTTCTTCTGTTTTAATCAATTGCCATACTTTCTTGTCAAACCCATTTACACCTCCATGCAGATGGTCATTGCCATTATTTTTTGACAGTAAATACTCCTTTTTATCAATTACAAATTGTGCATTTTTTATTCTGTTAGCATTTCGTCCTACAGCACATCCAAGCCAGGGATAATTTGCCAGGTATGATTCGGTGGTATAGTCCTCTACTTTATCAAAGCCAAGCACAATATCATTAACGACCCCTTCCTTATTCTTAATGCAGAAAGAAGTTATAATTGCCCCATAGTTAGTAATAAGAACTTCCGTTCCTGATAAATTGGTCAGCGTAAAGAGATAAACATCCTGCCCGGAACTATCTGTATAACAATATTGCTTTTTTACTGACATAATGGTTAAAGCAAAATGATTATTTTAAATTTCAGCTATAAAATTATAGTGCTCAGATAAGAAAACCTCCAATTTTTCCAATAAAACAGTTTGATTCAATGCTCTGTCATGATTATGTTCCTTGTAACTAACCTGGTAATACCTGTCATTTTGTAAATAATCAGTTAAAAAACGTAATGCCTGCATATAAATCATTAATAAGCCTGCGGTATGAATGTATTTGTTTTCAGAAGCAGTAAGCTGACTTTTCAATACTCCTGAGTAAGCTGATACAATTGCATCATAAAATTCTTTTCGGATAAGTATCTTATCAAAATTTGTACTGGCTTCATCTTCAGTACAGGACATCGTACGGATCATATCGCCAAGGTCTGAGAAAAAATAACCTGGCATCACTGTATCAAAGTCTACTGGGCAAACTACCTTTCCCGACCTTATATCAAACAAAACGTTACTGATCTTTGCATCATGATGTATTATTCTTTTCCGGAACTCACCGGAAATGGTAAATACCTGATATAGCTTAGCATATCTTTCCCGCTGCAATAGTTTTTCAAAAAGTACTTTGCTCTTACCCAGTCTCTCTGCAGAAGCTGTTTTAAGAGCCTGTTTAAATTTTTCAAAGCGTAATGATACATTATGAAAATCAGGAATGGTAGTTTGCAGCTTTTCAATATTAAAATCGTTGAAGCAAGCCGTAAAGTTGGCAAAAGTTTCAGCTACTGCTCCGGCCTCTTTGATGTTCTCAGCGACAGTCAACGTTTTTGTGTTTTCAAGAAACTCGAAT
Source organism: Bacteroidota bacterium (assembly GCA_029558715.1). Taxonomy (GTDB): domain Bacteria; phylum Bacteroidota; class Bacteroidia; order Chitinophagales; family Chitinophagaceae; genus JJ008. The sequence continues at coordinate 1,414 of JAKQEA010000183.1, forward strand.
ATCCTCCAGTATCTTTTATTTTGATCAACAAACCAGGTTCGCTTATTGATAAAAAATTTAGGTTCAGGAATACGTAAGGAAGTTTTTTTTGCATTAATGTATTTCCAGAGAGATTCATAATTCTGCTGAATCTTTTCCGGCTCTTCAAATACATGTTCATTTATTTGCTGGAGCAAAAATGAATTCCTGGTATTTCGGTCCGTTATCTTGTATGACTGGTTTATTAATCCATTTGTCACTTGTTCAACGCTAAATTCCTGGAAGGGATTTGCAAACGCTTCTAATGCTTCTTTATAGGATGGTTCTTTCATTTACAAAATGAAATTAACCATAGAAAGCAAGAAATTATGCTACAATCGTTTGCGGGAATTTTAATGAATCCGGTCGCCCCGGACCATTAGATTTTTCATTATCTCAGCTTCATATTCCAACCATGCTGACCATCTGTGCCGAACCTTTTCTTTATCAATATATGTTTCTGCCAGTTCAATAAACAAAGTATAATGACCTGCTTCACTCTCCATAAAGCGGCGGTAAAATTTTTGCATGTACGTATCATTCAACCCTTCGCTAAGTCTTTTAAACCGTTCGCAACTCCGGGCTTCTATCAGTGCCATGGTGAGAAGTTGATCCAGCATTCTACCTTCTCCATCACCCCCTTTTTGTTGAAAATCTATCAATGCATTAGCATACTCATCTTTCCGTTGTTTACCCAATTTCAGGTTTCTTTTGTGCAATTCTGCCAGCACTAAGCGAAAATGCCCCCATTCCTCCGTAACAATAGGAGAGAGCTCCGTCACCAGCCTTTCTTTTGAACTGTACCGCTGGATCAGTGAAATGCAGGAAACGGCCGCCTTTTGCTCGCAATAAGCATGATCGGTAAGGATCTCTGCTATTGATTTTTCAGCCAGATTCACCCAACGGGGGTCGGTAGGTAGTTGCAAGCCAAGAATGTTTTTTGTGTCCTGTGAGAGTTCCATTGAGCAAAAGTAAGTTATGGACTGAAAATCAATCAAGTTGCAGGTTATTTTGGCCAAAAAAAATGCTCAATCCCTTTGCTGTTAGCCATATCCGCCTTACCTTTGCGGCCTTAATATCAAGATGAAAAAAATCGGATGAAATTTAAAAATTAAAAAGATGCCTCTAACAAAAGAAAAAAAAGCTATTGTTTTAAAAACCTTTGCTGGTTCTGAAAAAAATACCGGCTCTATCGAAGGTCAAATCGCCCTGCTGACTGAAAGAATCAGCCAGATCAGCGGACACCTGCAACAAAACAAAAAAGATTTCTCTACTCACCGCGGACTGATGCAATTGGTTGGTAAACGTAAACGTTTACTGAACTATATGCAGAAGCATAACCTGACTGGTTATCGCCAGTTGATTGAGAAACTCGGAATCAGAAAGTAACACCTCCAGGCCCACAAAGGGAGTAATTTGGGAGAGTTTTTATATCCGAAGTTTAATCAGCAAATTGAATTTCTCTATAAGCTATTCCCAATGTCTTCCGGATGTTGGGAATAACTGTTTTTAGACTACCAGTTTTTCGTGACTTTACTACACTTCGCAAATGTTCTATGGGCTTACCGAACGTAGAAAAGTGAGACGCAACGAAAGATGATAGCAGTAATGCAGCCGGGTCAGGAACTTTCTTATTTCACATTATTTCATTTCTAATTTGAATTTTATGCTTTCACAACCTTTACAATCAAAATTTACAATACGGAATGGCCACGAGGTCATCATCGAAACAGGCCGTTTGGCCCGCCAGGCTGATGGCTCAGTAACCGTTCGCCAGGGCAATTGCATTATACTGGCAACCGTTGTTGCTAATAAAGAGCCGAAAGAAGGCCAAAGTTTTTTCCCCTTATCAGTTGACTACCAGGAGAAATTTGCTTCGGCAGGACGTATCCCCGGTTCATTCTTTAAAAGAGAGGCCCGGTTAAATGACTATGAAATACTTACTTCTCGTTTGATCGACAGGGCTCTCCGTCCTTTGTTCCCGGAAGATTATTACTGCGAAGTTCAGGTGCTGGTCACTCTTATTTCCAGCGATCCGGAAATAATGCCTGATGCACTGGCTTGCCTCGCCGCATCAGCCGCATTAGCTGTTTCTGATATTCCGATCCAGGAAATTATTTCTGAAGTAAGGGTAGCCCGGATTGACGGACAATACATTGTAAACCCACTGCGTAGCGAATTAGCAAAAGCAGACTTTGAGTTCATCATTGCTGCTACTGATAAGAATATTATGATGGTGGAAGGGGAGGCTAAAGAATGCCAGGAAGAAGACCTTATCAAAGCTATCGAAGTGGCGCATGATGCTATCCGGGTACAGGTAAAGGCTCAGGAAGAACTGAGAGCTTTGAAAGGAGTCACAACAAAGAGAGACTATGCTAAGCCGCTGCATAATGAAGACCTGAGAGAAAAAGTGAATGCTTTTGCAAAAGAAAAAGTTTATGAAGTAGCAAAGGGAGCCTTAGCGAAACATGATCGTTCGGACAAGTTTGCCGCTATCCAGGAAGAATTGATGGAATACCTTAGAAAGGAATACATAAAAGAAGAGGGTGACAGCTTACCCGAGGATATTAAAAAATGGGCTAAGACTTATTACGCCGACCTTCAGTACTATGTGGTTCGGGATATGATCCTGAATGATAAGGTTCGCTTAGATGGTCGTAAACTGGATGAGGTTCGTCCCCTGAATATGGAAGTTGATGTTTTACCTTCTCCACACGGTGCGGCATTATTTACAAGAGGTGAAACTCAGTCTCTTACAACAGTTACCTTAGGAACTCCATTAGACTCTACTTTAATTGAAAGTGCGGCAGTTTCTGACTATTCAAAATTCTTTTTGCACTATAATTTCCCGCCATTCTCAACAGGTGAAGTAAAGATGATGAGGGGCGTTGGTCGTCGTGAAGTAGGTCACGGTAACCTGGCGATGCGTTCATTAAAACAAATGATGCCGGGCGGTGATTTTCCGTATACGGTGAGAGTGGTGAGCGATATTCTTGAATCAAATGGCTCGTCATCAATGGCTACGGTTTGCGCCGGTTCTCTCGCATTAATGGATGCTGGCATTGCTATTCCCAAACACGTCTCTGGTGTGGCAATGGGATTGATAAGTAAAGAAGGGCAATTTGCAATACTGACAGATATCCTTGGTGATGAAGATCATCTCGGAGATATGGACTTTAAAGTAACCGGAACAAGAGACGGTATTTGCGGTGTGCAGATGGATATTAAAGTGGACGGTCTTAGCATGGATGTGATGCGCAAAGCATTGGCCCAGGCGAAAGAAGGCCGTTTGCATATACTGGATGCGATGTATGCTACCATCCCTGAAGCAAGAAATGATGTGAAACCACATGCGCCAAGAATGGTGAAACTGTTCATTGACAAAGAATTCATTGGTGCTGTTATCGGGCCAGGTGGAAAAGTAATACAGGAAATTCAAAGAGAGACGGGAACAACGATCAACCTGGAGGAAAAGAACAACATGGGTGAGATCAGCATTTTCAGTGCTAATAAGGATGGAGTGGAAAGAGCTGTATCATGGATCAAAGGCATTGTGGCTGTACCGCAAGTTGGCGATACATACGAAGCAACCGTTAAATCGATTATGCCTTTTGGCGCTTTCGTGGAGTTCCTGCCCGGAAAGCAGGGATTGGTTCACATCAGCGAAATAAGCTGGAAACGTCTTGAAACGCTGGAAGGAATAGTAAAAGAAGGTGATGTAATGAAAGTAAAACTGATCGGTACTGATCCTAAATCAGGCAAGTTTAAACTGTCAAGAAAGGTACTAATTCCAAAACCGGAACAAAAACCAAGAGAAGATCAGGCTCCGCCTCCGGGACAAAACAATTAATAATAATACCAAAACCCTGAGCAATCAGGGTTTTTAGTTTTACCATGGGCAATCACATACAAATTGAGTTTCTAAACATATCTGCGGAACAGGCAGAATTGTTGATAGCCGGTCTAAGTAATATTGGTTTTGATGGCTTTGAAGAAGTTGGTGAAAATCTGAAAGCATTTATTGCTTCAGAAGATTTTGATTCAATCGCTGTCGAAGAATTAGCCGCCAATTATGATTGTTCTTTCATTCAATCTGTAATTGAAGAAACTAATTGGAATGCCGTTTGGGAATCTAATTTCCAGCCGGTAGTCGTGGACGATTTTGTGAGCATCCGGGCTGGTTTTCATGCACCAATTGAAGGAGTACAGTATGAACTGACCATCACACCCAAAATGAGCTTTGGCACAGGTCATCACGCTACTACTTACATGATGATACAACAGATGCGGCAAATTGATTTTGCCGGCAAAACAGTGTTTGATTTTGGTACAGGCACTGGTGTCCTGGCCATTCTTGCCGAAAAAATAGGAGCTTCTTTAATCACAGCAATAGATAATGACGATTGGAGCGTTGAGAACTCAATTGAAAATATTGAAAAGAACCATTGCAGTAGGATTCAGCTTATCAAATCAAATTCCGTAGTACTGAACAGAAATTTTGACATCATTCTGGCCAATATTAATAAGAATGTGATTCTGGAAAATCTTCCGGATCTAAAAAAACAGCTTACTCCCGGAGGCGTACTATTACTTAGTGGATTATTGAAAGATGATGAATCAGATATCTTAAATGCAACGAACAGCCTTTTTTTACAATTGATTGATAAACAGGAAAGGAATAACTGGATTTGCCTTCAATTGAGACATTAATAGAACGTTATCAGCAGGTTAATTTAATGTTACCTATCCTGTTTTTTTACCTATTTTTGTATCCCTGTATATTTAAAAACAATAGAGGTAAGTACAAGGTTCTATGAACGAACTACTATTAATTATTCTCGCATATCTGATTGGTAGTGTTCCCACTTCTGTGTGGGTGAGTAAATCTTTTTTCAACATTGATATACGGGATTACGGCAGTGGGAATGCTGGTGCTACTAATACTTACCGGGTATTAGGTCCCCGGTGGGGCACTTTTGTTATGGTAATTGATATGCTGAAGGGTATTGTTGCTGTAAAACTTGCTTTGCTTTTACCCGAATATGCAGATAATGAAATTAATCTTCAGAATCTCCAGACCGGGTTGGGACTTGCAGCAGTAGTGGGTCATATTTTCCCGATCTGGGCCGATTTTCGTGGCGGTAAGGGAGTGGCAACATTATTTGGACTTGTGCTGGGTATATCACCATGGACTGCCTTAAGTTGTGTTGGTATATTTTCATTAGTGTTATACTTAACCCGTTTCGTTTCTCTAAGTTCAATACTGGCAAGCATTGCCTTCCCCATTTTTATCCTGGTTATTTTTAATGTAGATAATCCGGCATACCGGGTATTCGCAATTGCAGTTGCCCTAATGGTGTTATTGACACACCAGAAAAATATTGGGCGCCTGTTAAGAGGGGATGAAAGTAAGGTGCCCATTTTGAAGCATCGGGACCGCCGGCGCCAACGCCGTAACGAAGCTGACCAGCATAACGATTAGATCGTTAAAAAAAATCTTACCTTAAAGCAACAAAAAATTGTTATTGTACCAACCTGGTACAACCGTTGAACGTCATTATAAAAAATTGAAAAATGATACAGAAGATCACTACTTTATTTGTTTTATCTGCACTTATCATTGCTTGTTCAAAAAATGCCTTATCCGGTAAGAACCAACTAACCCTGTTGCCTGAATCGGAATTACAAGCAATGGCCACTACCCAGTATGCCCAGTTTCTTTCTACTAATAAAGTTGTAGCAACAACAAATAATAAAGATGCAGAGATGGTAAAAAGAGTAGGTCAGCGTATTGTTGGAGCAGTGGAAAGATTTTATGCTGAGAAGGGTATGACTGACAAGCTGGCTGGTTTTAAATGGGAAACTAATCTGGTGGATGATAAAACTGTGAACGCATGGTGTATGCCGGGTGGAAAAATTGTAGTCTATACCGGTATTTTACCAGTAACCCAAAATGAGGCCGCATTAGCAGCAGTAATGGGCCATGAGGTTTCACATGCTTTATTGCAACATGGCAACCAGCGAATGAGTCAAGGCCTATTACAACAATTGGGTGGTGTTGCACTTGCTGTGGCTGTGGCCAATAAACCACAGGAAACACAAAACTTATTTATGACAGCTTATGGTGCAGGATCAACAGTTGGTATCATGCTCCCTTTCTCCAGAAAACATGAATTGGAAGCCGACCGGTATGGATTGATTTTTACTGCCATGGCAGGTTACAATCCACAGGAAGCAATAGGTCTCTGGGAAAGGATGGAAAAATTATCAGCCGGGCAAAAACCTCCGGAATTCCTGAGCACTCACCCTTCAGAAGGCCGAAGAATCGATCAATTAAAGAAATATATGCCCGAAGCTTTGCAATACTATAAGCCTGTTGGCAACTGATTTACAGGATTTCATATAAAAAACCCGTTCAAAACTTCGATGAACGGGTTTTTTATTGATTTGGTGTAGAAAATACACGGTAAAATGTGTATCTTTGCCCTCCCTGCTTCTGAGAACTCTTTCAGCTTACTGTCCTCTTATCGGAATGCTGACTGAAACCTTTAAAATAGCTTCTAAGTATGTCACAAACTGTTTTTGAAAAGTTACAACTGGCAGACGAAAAGAATCTTCTAATTCAGGGTTTGCCCTCTTCCATCGAGAAACAATTCAGCAAATTATCATTCTGCAAAAACATGACACCGTTGCTTAAGTCGCGGAAAATAGATTTTGCTCTAGTATTCGCTGTTAGCGAAAATCAGCTGAATGGTATTCTGAAGGATGTAATGCCTTCCTTAAAGGATGGCTCAAAGTTCTGGGTAGCCTACCCAAAAACTACTTCTAAGATCGTTACAGATCTTAACCGGGAATGCAGTTGGAATCGTCTTACCTGCGAAGGGTACGAAAGTATCGAAAGAGTAGAGTTAGACCATGTTTGGAGTGCTATGCGTTTTACCAGGGGTGAAAACATCTGCGGTGAAGAAGTGGTATCCTCAAGGAAAAGACAGGCTGCAGCTGTTGCAGAATAATTTAATGTCTCTTTAAATGTGTTTAGGTTTGTCAGAATTATTGACAAACCTTTTATTTTGCTATATGGCTTTCCTTAATATAGAAATCAAAGCAAGATCCATAAATAGTGGCTTTGTACGCAATTATCTTTTGTCCAATAGTGCAGAATTCAGGGGAACCGACGAACAGACTGACACTTACTTTAATGTTCCTAATGGACGTTTGAAACTTCGGGAAGGTAATATTGAAAATAATCTCATCTTTTATGAAAGAGATAACCAGTCAGGACCTAAAAGTTCGCATTTTCAACTAGTGAAGGTGGAAGACGCTGTCGGGCTAAAAGATGCCTTATCAAAGGCTAACGGAATAAAAATAGTCGTGAAAAAGAAAAGAGAAATCTATTTTATAAACAATGTAAAATTTCACATTGACGAAGTACCGGGGTTAGGTGATTTTATAGAAATTGAAGCGGGAAATAAGCTTGCTGATTTATCTGAAAATGAACTGAGAGAACAATGTGATTTTTATATTAGAGTACTTGGAATAAAAGAAGAAGATTTAATTAGTCTGTCATATAGCGATATGCTTCTTGTGAAGGGTTAACGGATTATTACTGTGCCCATCTTTTTTGTCAGTTCCATTTCCATTTGCTTCAAATGATCATGTGTTTGGTGAAGCATATGAAATTCTTCAGGGGTATGTTCTTTCTCCAGGTCAAACTGGTTTTCCAGCAACATTCGTTTTATTTTCCTTAGTTTGAGATAATTAATGACAGAGTCAACCTCTTCATTTGTTTTATCCTCATCCATTTTCAGAAAACCCATCAGTTGGTCATTATTTTCAGGAGAGACCGTTTTGATAAAATCTTCATAGGATTGTTCAAAAAGTCTTTTTTGATACCCGCTTGCCTGGCTGAATTCCCTTCGCCAATGCTCACTTTCCTCGTAAGGGAAATTTAGTAATGATACAGAAAAAGCGCTAAGTTTTGTATCAGGATGATGTATAAAATAACTCCTGTTAGCTACAGACGGATTCTCTTGTAGTAATTCCTTAAACACAGCAATAAGTCTGATCACATCTGTATTATCAAGGAGGCTATCATCCACCATTTCCTCAATAATATGTTCAGCAATCAGTTTCTTGTCATCCCACTTTCTGATGCCATATTCGAGCAATATTCTTGCTATCTCTTTCTCCTGCAGGTCATCTTTAAAAAGCAGGTTGAATGTAGCTTCATCATAATCTGTCTGCTCCGCCTGTCTTGCATTCTGTTCAAACTGTTTTGCCTCTTCAAAAGGCATTTTTTTCTCCATTGTGGAGATGCGGTCCCTGATAAATTTATTAACGAGTGCATGTAACCCTGCTTCGTCGATTTTCAGCACTTCTGCACATTGTTTGATATAATCCTGCTGCTTTGTAAAATCTTCTGCTTTATTGATCCTGGAAATCGTTTCTGCCATCCGGTTAACTACTTCCGACTTTTTCACTGAATCATTACCAGCATCTTTCAGTGCCACCTCCAACTGGAATAGAATAAAATCTTTCTTGCTCTTTTGGACAAACTGTGTAAAAGCTCCGGCACCAACTTTATTTACATAACTGTCGGGATCCTCTTTATCTGGTACCAGTACCAATTTAACATTCAGTCCCTCTTCCAGTGCAAGATCCAGCCCCCTTAAAGCAGCTTTTACACCTGCAGCATCACCATCATAAATTATGGTAAGGTTGTTTGTATACTTCTTGACCAGCCTCAATTGATCAGGGGTGAGGGATGTACCGCCACTTGCCACAACGTTTTCAATTCCGGCCTGGTGCAAAGAGATCACATCCGTATACCCTTCTACCAGAAGGCATTCATCTGCTTTATCAATAGCCTGCCTGGCAAAGTAAGATCCATAGAGAATTTTACTTTTGATGTATATCTCATTCTCCGGCGTATTGATATACTTAGGAGCTTTGTCGTTGCTTTTTAATATCCTCGCTCCAAATCCAACTACTTTGCCACTATGGTTATGAACAGGAAAAATTACTCGCCCCCTGTAATTATCTACCAATTGATCATTTCGGTTGGCGACGAGGCCAGATTTTATTAATAGCTCTGTGTTGTATTGTTTGGCAATAGCTTCCCTTGTAAAACTATCCCGCTGCTCCGGGGAATAACCCAACTGGAATTTTTTGATAATATCTTCTCTAAACCCTCTTTCTTTAAAATAAGCAAGACCAATATCTTGTCCTTCCTCCGTTTCAAAAAGTACCCGGCTAAAAAACTGCTGGGCAAAACTGTTGATGATAAACAGGCTATCAGCAGCCAGCATCTGCTGACGCTGCTCGTCATTTACAAATGTTTCCTCGATCTCAATTCCGTAGCGATTGGCCAGCCATTTCAGGGCCTCTACATAACTGTATTTCTCATGCTCCATTATAAAACTGACGGTATTGCCGCTTTTCCCGCAACCAAAACATTTATAGATCTCTTTACTGGGAGAGACTGTAAATGATGGGGTTTTCTCATTGTGGAAAGGACAAAGGCCAAGGTAATTAGTGCCTCTTTTTTTCAATTTAACAAAACTGCCGATCACATCAATGATATCAAGACGGGAAAGGATTTGCTGTATGGTATTTTGGGAAATCACACTTCTTTACTCTTGGAGAGCGGCAAGTTAAAACTTTAAATAGCGCCTTCAAAATGGAAAATAACCCCCTGGGGTCATACCGCTGCAAACCCGGTTTCGCAATTTTGCCACGGAGATTCGTGTGGATGCCAGAAATTTCAAAACACAAATTTGTATTTTCAGGAATGAAATTTTTTTCTTGGTATACTATATTTTTTACATTTTCCTGTTTTTGTTCCGGGCAAGGTAATCTTTCAACAGAATTCCGGATAGATACATCAAAAGTAACCGACTGGTTAAAACTGGCGCAATTTCATCAAAAAAATAACCCGGCAGTATCTCTTGAATATGCCAAAAAAGCATTTGCGCTTTCCGAAAAATTGAATTATAAAAATGGAATCGCAGATGCCTGTATCATTACCGGCACACTGTACCTGGCCAGTAAGGATTATAAGGCAGCCATTGAAAGTTTTGAAATGGCCAGGCCCATACTTCAATATTTAAATGATGAAGCAAAGTTGGGTAGGGTGTACAAAAGCCTGGCAGAGGCTTATGCCTCAAAAAGTTTTTTCAGGCAGTCGTTCGACTATTACCGTGAGGCCGCTGTATTGCTGAAAAAAACAAACCAGTTGAAACTGCTCAACGAATGCCAGGATGCAATGGCTAATAATGCGGTGGACTTTGGCAGGTGGCGCGGAGCCGTGGAGCATTACAGAAGGTCGCTTACACTTAAGAACAATCTCAGCGATTATGTAGGTGCAGTGAACGTAAAATCAAAGCTTTCAAAACTATTTCTTACACTGGAAAAATACGACAGTGCACTTCTCTTTAATAAAGAAGTGCAGCGAAGCAACTATGCAGGCTCAGATCTGCTCACGGATGCCGTCATTGATGAAATGGTTATTCTTTCTTACCTCGGCCGCCAGGAGGAGGCAGCTCAGGCCAAGCAAAATGCCGACAGGCAAGTAGCCGAGGCAGGTAATCCGTTTCACCGGTTGAAATTACTCGTTGCCACTTCCGGATTTTATATGGGGGCAAAGGATCCTGTGAATTCAAAAAAATATTTTGATTTGGCAGCTGCAAAAACAACCGAAGCCAAAAGCCCGGAGCTTGCCATTTACGGTCTCAGCCTGTTGGAAGAGATGAGCAACCGCAATGGAGACTCGGCCACTGCATACAGGATGATGAAAATGATGGATACCTATAAGGATATGTTCCGCACTGAAAATATAGAAAGAATAAGCGCCGAGATAAAAAATTATGCAGAAACGGGGTTAAAAGAAAAAGAAATTGAATATCTCAACCTGGTAAACAAACTGAAAGAGGAACAGCTAAGCAAGGAAGAAATAAAACAGATGGCGTTGCTGCGGGAAAACATATTGAAAGATTCTTCATTGGCAAACCAAAAACTGCTGATGAAGACGCTGGAAACAGAAGCTGGCCTCCGGAGCGATCAACTCGAAAAGCAAAAAGAACTCAGCTTGTCGCTCAGCAGGGAGAACAAACTGAAACAACGGATGCTGGTAAATGAAAGAAGAAACAAAAACCTGTTGTGGCTGGGATTGGGCGCCATGACATTGCTGGGTGGTATCATTTTCTTTCAATTCAAAAAGCAGCAAAAAAAAAACAGAATCATCAAAAAACAATCGGCCGAACTGGAAGTGCTGAACAAAGAAATTCATCACCGGGTAAAAAATAATCTGCAGGTCATATCCAGTATGCTGGATCTGCAGTCGCAGTCGCTCAATGATGATAAAGCCACAGCGATCATAAAGGAAGGAATACAGCGGGTGCAATCTATGGCTTTCATCCACCAGAATCTTTACCAGGGCAATTCAGTAAACGGAGTAAATATGAATGAGTATATCAAAATGCTTTCCAACCATCTTTTTCATTCCTACAATATCCGCCCCGAGAAGATCTGCCTGCACACTGAAATTGAAAACTTAAGCCTCCACACCGATACCGCCATCCCTCTTGGAATGATTTTAAATGAACTCATCAGCAACTCACTCAAATATGCATTCAAAAACAGGGAGCAGGGTGATATTTGGGTTACGGTAAAAAAAACAAAGAGTGAACTGCTGTTAAGGGTAAAAGATAATGGCATTGGGTTACCTCCGGATTTTGATCCTGAAAATACAACTTCCTTCGGCTATGAGATCATCAAGGCGTTTATCCAGAAAATGAAAGCCCGCATGAATATTGATAGCATTAATGGCGCCGACATACAACTCATCATATCAAAATTCAAAACCGCGGAATAAGTCATGACAGGCATCAAAATACTGATTGTGGAAGATGAACCCCTGATAGCAAAGAATATCGGGATGTATCTTAATAATAATGACTTTGAAGTGTCTGCTATCGCTTATGACGCAGATGATGCATTGATACAGCTGAAAAGAAACCCTCCTGATTTTGCTATTCTCGATATTAACCTGGAAGGCGAAAAAGACGGCATACACCTCGGAGAGTACATTAACCAGCATTACAATATTCCTTTTGTATTCCTTACATCCTACTCGGATAAGGAAACATTGGAGAGGGCCAAACAAACAAATCCGTATGGATATATCGTAAAGCCCTTTAACGACAAAACCCTGTTTGCTACTATCGAGATTGCTTTATCCAATCATGCACAGCAAAACAACCGTCATGTCCCTGCACTGGTATTTGAAAAAATAAACCGGCAACTTGTTACATCGCTCAGTGAAAGAGAATTTGATGTCATCAAACTTTTATACGAGGGAAAAACCAACCAGCAGATAGCCGGCATCCTTTTCATTGCCATGAACACACTCAAGAAACATATTAATAATGCCTATTTCAAACTGGATGTAACAAGCCGTACTTCTGCAATAGCAAAACTGAGGGAATACATGCTTAAATAATTCTCATCATTTCTTAAAATCACCCCCTGGTTCTAATTTAATTTCATCCGGCATGCCCATTTTTACAGTGAAAAAAAATACAACATGCTAATAAAAAGGATTACCGGCCTTACCATTCTTGTTACCATCTTGCATTTTACCGCATGCAAAAAAGAAGAGGGAAATAACAATAATGCCGGATATACAAAAGGTAAAAACCGCTTTACCGTTATGGTAGATAACGTAGAAAGAGAATACTATGTTCATATACCAGCAGACTATACCGGCAATGCCGCCGTTCCGCTCGTATTTGTGCTTCATGGAACCAGCGGGAATGGCGAGAAATTTTATGATATCAGCGGCTGGAAAGAATTGGGAGAAGAAGAAAATTTCATATCAGTTTATCCCTCCTCCGGCAGGTATAAGATTTTTAATTTCGGAGATAGCACCGTTCAAAACACTACCAAATGGAACATTCTGCCCGAAGGAACTTTTATATTTATGCCGGGCTATACCGGGCTGGATGATATAAAGTTTCTGAAAAAAGTTGTTCTTGAAATGCAGCTTAAATTTAATATTGATACCGGTATGATTTATATGAATGGTTTTTCAAATGGAGGGCAAATGGCAGCCAAATGTGCCGTTGAAATGAGCAATATTTTTGCAGCGGTTGCCTCCAATGCCTCCACTTTTAACAAGGATACTGTTTATGCCCCTCAGCGTAGGTTACCGGTTTTATTCCAGATTGGCAATGAAGATTACGGCCCCGGTAATACCGGGCCAGCCATACCGTTAAATTCATTTAGTTATGTAATAAGTACACCTGATGTACCTGTAATCGGGGGTAAGTATTACAATAAAGCCAGGAAATACATAAATAATTTCAGCTTAGACTCTGTTTATACTATAAGCGGCGATACCAATTCAGTAATGGTTGCCAGTTATCATTCACTTACCCCTGGCGATACATTAAACGTATTCCGTTATGTATTTGTGAAAAACCTGGGGCATATTTATCCAAATGGTATTAATCATTGGATGAATGCACCCCGTCATCATTGGGCATGGATGCGGCAGTACCGAAAACCGTAAATCATCTTTTCTAAACTTTAACTGATAAGAACCCTCAGGGGTTTGCCTGCGGAGCTTCATTTTAGGGGCTACCTACGGGGGTGGTTTTTCTTTTTCACCCGGCCGGGTGAAAATATGCTTAAATTGAATGATAATTTTGTAGCGCTATAATGACTGCCGGCAAATTATTATTTCATGATTAACAAAGTATTGTTTATAGTAGTATTTATAGGATTGCATGCCGCTAATGTTGCTGCCCAACAGAAAAAAAATCCAGTTTATGCCATAAGTCACAAGGCTTTGACTGCAGATTCAATTGATCTGGAAGCAAGGAAACTAATGATGAAATTGAAATATGACAGTGCAAAAAGCAACCTTGATAAAGCGCTGGAACTTGCTTTGCAAAGTGGAAATTATAATATTATTGCCCGCTGTTATATTGATTATGCAAACCTTTATAACCTACAGGGAAAGTACAACACATCAGGGCAATTTATACAGGCATCATTACCATATCTTGAAAAGGCAGATATCTATGAGGTAAAGATTACCGGGATTTTACTGCAGGCTAATCATTATATGCTAACGGGCAGAAAAGATTCTGCTGTGTATTATTATAAAATGGCAGAGGAATATAATGCTGAAAAGATGCCTTACCGGAATTATCTGGTTTATATGTCACTGGGAGAATTATATAAACAGATGAATGACTTTACCGAAGCAGAAAAATATTTTAAGAAATCTTATTTTCTTACTTCAACCCGGGAAGGGAAACCTGACCACCTGCACCTGCTTATAATTTTCCTAAACTTTTACCTGGCACAAAACAAGCCGGAAAATGCCGGTTATTTAATCGAAGAATACAATTTACTAGTGGAGGAGAGAAAGAAAAAAAATATTACAGACCCACTCCAGGATGTGTTAAGAAATATTACAGAAAGTAAGCTCATCAACAGCGTGGAGTTTATGGAATCAGTAAAAAAACAATGTTTAAACAGTGGGTTACTTCAGCAAGCGCTTCTGGCAAATAATTATCTTATAAAATATTATGAAAAGAAAAAAAATTATGAGAAGGCAATCGAATTTGCAAATGAAAGTGAAGACCTGGCCACAAAAACAGGCGGCATATATTTCATTTATGAAAGCAAAAAAGTGAAGTATAGTTTATTGGAAAAAACAGGAAATTATAAAGAAGCCAACAAAATGGCGGATGCCCTTTTTAAACTAAAAGACAGTATACTGATGCTTCAAAAAAGGGATCAGTTATATGCACTTGAAACAAAATTTGAAACCGAAAAAAAACAAAAAAAAATTGACCTGCTGCTTGCTGATCAGAAAATGAATACTTTATTACTGCAACAGCAACTGATCCAGCAAAGCGCATTAGCAAGGGAGAATATGCTGATGGATTCCATTGTTAAAAAAGAAAAGGCCTATAGTGCATTACTGGCAAGTGAGAATGGGTTTAAAGAAATAAAACTGAAAAAAGAGAATGACCTGATGCAGGCACTTACCCGGGAAAATACTTTACAAAAAGCAAAAGTGAGGAAAGAAAAACAAACCAAATGGATTTTGGCAGGCAGTGCAGTTTTATTGCTGCTTTCTGGTATATCTATATTTTCATTGTATCAGAAACAAAAAGCAAAAACTCAAATCATTCAGAAACAATCCGGGGACCTGGAAGTGCTAATGAAAGAAATTCATCATAGGGTAAAAAATAATCTACAGATAGTAAGCAGTCTGCTCGATCTTCAAAGTCATTATATCAACGATGCACAGGCCAGCGAAGCTGTAAAAGAAGGGAAAAACAGGGTACAGAGTATGGCGCTGATCCATCAGAATTTATACTCCGAGGGCAATATAAAAGGTATAAAAGTAAAGGAATATATTAATAATCTTTTGATGGCATTATGCAGTTCATATAACATCAGCAGCGAAAAAATCAAGATAAATGTTCTTATTGATGATCTGAATCTTGATGTTGATACAATGATACCACTGGGCCTTGTAATCAATGAACTTGTCAGTAATGCTTTTAAATATGCATTTAAAGAAAAATCCGGAGGTGAGTTGCAAATATTGCTTAAAGAAAATGCTGACAAATTACACCTGTTAATCAGAGATAACGGGAATGGTTTCCCGGAAGGCCTGGATGTAAAAAACAGCAAATCCTTTGGGCTGAAGATGATAAAGGCTTTCGCCCAAAAGCTAAAAGCCAGACTGGAAATTTATAACAATAATGGTGCAGTAGTAGAAATGGAAATTGCAAAATTTAAAGTGGCATGAGCAAAATAAAAGTATTACTTGTAGAAGATGAACCGGTAATTGCAGAAAATGTTTCGTTGTACCTGGATAATAATGATTTTGAAGTAAGCGGTATTGCCTATGACAGTGAGGAAGCTATGGATCAGTTAAAACTAAATACCCCTGATGCTATTATTCTGGATATTAACCTCGAAAGTGATAAAGACGGTATTGACATAGCCGGCTATATTAATGCTGTATATCAGCTACCCTTTGTTTTTCTTACTTCCTACTCGGATAAAGTTACTCTTGAAAGAGCAAAAAAAGTGAAACCCAGCGGCTATATTGTAAAACCGTTTAATGAGAAAACCTTACTGGCCTCATTGGAAATTGCCATAAGTAACCATGCAGCAGAAAAAAATCATGATTTACCCAAACTGAACTACGAAAAACTGAATAATCATTTAATTTCTTCTATGAGTGAAAGAGAATTTGAATTATCCCAATTGGTTTATGACGGGAATACAAATACACAGATTGCTGAAAAACTATTTATTAGTATTAATACTGTAAAAACTCATCTTAAAAATATTTACCTGAAACTGGATGCAAATACAAGAATTGATGTGATAAATCGTCTCAGGGAACTTATGCTTAAGTAGCCAAAACATCTTGTGGGAGGCTTAAAATTAAGTTCTTGTATTTTTACTTATTCAATGTACCGTCTTAAAATGAGAATTACAATAAAATATATGTCATATCTGTAAATTATTCATATACCAGTTTTAAAAAAATACATATGTCACTTATTCAAAAAAACCTTTTATTACTGCTTATCGGAGGTTTTCTGACAAGCCTGGTTGTGGCGCAACCATCAGAAGCCGATATAAGAAAGCAATTGACAAATGCAGGAACAAAAGCAATCAAATTCACAAAGTCCACAGGTACCCGCCAATGGAACAGCGATATTGGTAACTGGGAGTGGGTAAGAGGGGTGGAGGTAATAAGAAAGAGTGATTATCCCGGAATTGACCTGGTTGTCATTGGTGATGTTGTTTACCAATATACAGGAGTTGGGAAATACAGCTATTGGAAATTCCGGACTATCAGCAATCAATATCTTGGCATTCCTAATCCAACAGCTACAGAAATTAAAAACTTCCTAAGCAGGGATTGGCAGAAATTTTATGGCTATTATTTTCAAAAAATCATCAAAGAACATACCGAACCTGCTTTAGCCGATGACCCTAAATGGTTTTGGCATACACCAAACTCGGTTGAATTTAAAATGAAACTGAAATTTGATCATATCATCAGTTACACTGAAGTAGAAACAGTGGAAACAATATGGAAAATCAGGCTATACAGGGATGACCCCAAAGGAGAATGGAAGAACTTTATTGCTCACAGAAGCCAGGATGCTTCAGACAGTAAAATATCGGGTGTTAAGAAATATACAGCAGAGCAGGTAAAAGATCTGGAAAAACAAACCCTTGCTTTTACCATGTCTGAACAAAAAGCCAGGCAGGATGCTGAATTACTTGCTAAAAAAGTAACAGTCCCTGTCTTTAATAGCGCAGACGAAATGGTTAGATTTATTCATGGTATTTTACGTCATGGCACCCCTGATCAATTCAGGGCTGTAATGTTACAGGTATTGGCATCCGGTTTTTTTGTAGAAGGAAGTACAGTTCAATTACAGTCTGTACAGGAGCAAAATCTTGCTAATGTAATCACAGCCGCTTATAACAATAAAGCTACTTATAAACTGATGTACTGTGAGAAGCCTTCCTTTAAAGTGGAAAACTGGGGCAATAGTACCACAAGGAAAACGATTACAATTACCGGTGCTGTCAACAATTGTAATTCCCAGTTCATCATTGACCGGATGGCTGTCGGGTATATTGAAGGTGTTGCACAAACAAAACTGGTAATACTTGAGTATGGGATTTATGTCAGGCAGGACCAGGATGCTATCAATTTTGTCAATTCTTTCTCTGACCGGAGAAAACTTTGCCCGAATGATTAAAGATCTGGCAAATAATTTTTCCGGAGATTAAACGGATGGAATTTATATATGTCTCATACAAAACTTTTTTTATGAAATCATACCTGAAAATTCTGCCTTTTGTGCTGGTAATGGCATTATCCTCGTCAAAAATCAAAGCCCAGGATAACCCAGCCGATTCTACAGGTGTACCCGGTGATAATTTTGACCTTCAGGGTGCCCTTCAAATGTTTCAGAAAGCCACTTCACCTGAAGATTTTGAGAAACTTATTAATTCACAGGACAATAATGTAAACAACCTTGACCTGAACGGAGACGGAGAGACGGATTATATAAAAGTGATAGACAAAATGGATGGAGATGTTCATGCTTTTGTTTTGCAGGTTCCTGTATCAGAAAAAGAAAATCAGGATATTGCCGTAATTGAACTGGAAAAGACTGGTGATACTACTGCAATTTTGCAGATAATCGGAGATGAAGATATATATGGCGAACAGGTAATTGTAGAGCCAGATGGGGGAGGAGATGATGCAGCCTATATCAACTGGAGCAATAATACCAATTTAAGCGGTCCTAATGCAGGTTTTGATGATGCTTATTTTCCAAGGATCGTAGTCAATGTATGGTTCTGGCCGTCCGTTAGGTTTGTTTACACTCCATTATACAGGCCATGGATTTCTCCCTGGCGCTGGAGATACTATCCAACCTGGTGGAGGCCCTGGAGACCACTTCACTGGCATGTATGGCATCCAAGAAGGGTACATTATCACACTGGTTTTGTTGTTGTTCATACACACAGGGTTGGCAGAGCCCATAGGGTTTATACTCCTTACCGCTCTGCTTCTGTAACAGTAAGAACCCGTCATTCTGTGGCAGTGAATAATTATCGGGTAAGCAGGACCCGGACTTCCGTTACTGGTCCCCGGGGAAAGACAACGACAGTTAAAAAAACAACCGTTACAGGACCAAGGGGTAATAAGGCAACAAAGGTGAAAGTAAGAAGACACTAAGCTTCACAACAAAATAATTATCTAAAGGCTCATCACATAGATGAGCCTTTTTTTTCACCCGTTAGGGTGAAAAAACTCTTTTATTTTTTTTACATTTTGGGGAAATAAACCTATTTAATATGAAGAAAGTATTAATCATTCTGGCAATTATAGTATTCTTTATTTTGCCGGGCTATTCGCAAACCGGTCAGCAACCCAAACAGACAGTTTCAAAAGGGAAAACAGTTAATAATACAAAATTAGACGACCTGAAGAATCCTTTTGACACTACCAAGAAAGTGAAGGCCACCACTAGTCAGCAGGCCAGAACAATAAGTAACCCCGGAAGTAATGCACAAAATAAAACAAGTAAGAATTCCCGGGGAAAAATAGACGATTCATTATTATTTATAAGAAATCCTGCACCAGGAAAACTGAGCAATACCGGCAGCAATAATAAGCAGCAAATCAATCAACAGGCTTCACAGAAAAAAAACGGAAACAACTCTGTCAATCAAGGTGCACCGAATAACCAGAGAATCATTGATGATACAGCCAAAAAATCAACCCTGGCAAAACCAGGAAGAGTTCAGTAAGTTTATTTCATAACCAGGAAAATGCACAGATAAAGGTCTGTGCATTTCTTTTTTATAAATATCCCTCACAAATATTTGATTTTCTCCAAAATGGTATTAATTTACTGAATAACAAATAACCCACCTCACAGGATCCGACACCCCGGGAAAATCTGCCAGCTACAGGCAGTTTATAGTTCTTTATTTTTTAACACCTAAAAATTAAATCCCATGGTACAGGTAGACATCTCACAGCTCTCAGCGGAGTGCAACGCCTGGAGAGAGCAGCTCCGCAACTATCGTGAAGAACTCACACAAGACGAAAACAAGATCCGC
>JAKQEA010000200.1 GCA_029558715.1 Bacteroidota bacterium
ACGGATACATACAGCACCTCAAAAGGGAAATGAGGATATTCTATTCCTGAATAAACGGGGGAGTAAATTATCAAGAGTAATGATCTTCTATATCATCAAAGAACTTGCATTGAAAGCTGGTATAAAAAAAACGGTTTCTCCTCATACTTTCCGTCACTCATTTGCTACGCACCTGGTGGAAGGCGGTGCTGACCTGAGAGCGGTACAGGAGATGTTGGGGCATGCCAGTATTACCACTACAGAGATCTATACACATCTGGACAGGGAATTCTTACGAAAAACACTGGAACAATTTCATCCGGGATTTAAAGGCTGATTAGTCATTATAGGGATCCATAATACCCTGGGGTTTGTGTCCTTGTTTGGTTGTCAGCTGCTGCTTATTGAAATAAGTAATTATCTCATTTGAATATATTATCCCCTCTTTGCCCCTGCTTAATCTGTATCGTAATTTCGTTTTCCTGTTGCCGTGGTATTTCGGAATATCAAATTCCCAATACTCATTATTCCCCAGGAATACCCGATGATAGCTGTTGCCGCACCAACTTGATGGCAGGTACTCAATCGGCTGCCAGGTTCCTCCCCAATATATTTCAGCAATAATATACAGCCTGCTGTCTGAGGCTTGCAGGGAAATAGTATTGCCTGATTTATTAACGAGGAAAAGTTTATAGCCTTTATACTCACCAGCAAAATTCGAATGTAATGTGGTGTCAATCAAAAGGGAAATATCTTTAAGGTCGCCCATCCGGGCTGTTTCATTCACTATCAACTTTGGCTTATTGTTACTTCCTCCAAAACCGCCCGGTGCCGTAGTATCCTCAATATTTGAACCCGCATAAAAATATCCACGCAACATAAACTTAATGTTCAGTTCTTTCAACCCTGTAGAGGCACTTGCACCGGCTGATTGCTGGGAATATGCTTTTCCTGAAAGAAAAAAACACAAAACAATACTGAAGATGGCCGCTGTATACCGTTTCACCTTGTTTTATTTACTGAACGATAATTTTCTCTGAATATTTCTTCCCACTTTTCTTATTCATCATTACCAGGAAGTAACTCCCCGCCGCAATAACAGGGATATCAATATTCAGCAACCTTGCTTCTGCATCAATCCATATCTCCTGCTGATGAACAGGCTGACCCGCCTGATTGAATAATTGAAGGGTGTAATATCCTTCTTCAGTTTGCTTCCATTCAATGGAAATATTTGAACCGGCCGGAACAGGATTAGGATACACTTTAAAGAATTTAGATGCGGTGTCTTTGAATAGTTGTGTGATCAATGGAATTGGTTTTTTTTCTTTTCTGGGTCGTTTAACGGATACATGCCCTGCGACAACTACTATCCCGGCATCCCCCATCGTAAGCCTGTTCAGATATATTGACAATTCTTTTTCATTGTCAATAGTCATTTCCCTTGTTTCTAATCCAGCACCCGAAACAATAATTATATCCCCTTTCCTGGCCTCCAGCCTGAACTTCCCATTTATATCCGTTGCAACTCCTGTACGGGTTCCTTTAATATATACTGATACACCCGGGAGAAGCGAACCGGTTTGATCCATCACCGATCCATTTATTGTTCTTCTGTTTTCAACCGGCTTATTTACAATCTCACCTTTCACAGCAGTAATTATGGTATCACCCGTGACTGGTTTAATACAGGTCGGCAATACCATACCCAGTGTTCTCAATTCATCCGTCACTCTCACTTTTGATGTATCCCTCGCAGGTATTGGTGCGATCTTACTTATCGTTTTCTGTGCAGATATTTTAGTTACGAAAAAAGCAGGCAATGCGATCTGGAAAAAATATTTCAGCCAGGGTATCCGCTTTTTTGGTATTTCAATTTCCCGGTCCAACTGGTCGTTCAGAAATCGTCCACATACTGAACCAGTGGTTGGTTTTTTAAAGAACTGTGCTATCTCCCGGTCATTCATGGTGGTAAAATCCATTACCTGCTTCTGGCAGGAACCGCAGAATTTTCCTTTTTCAACGGGTGTCATAGCATCCCAGTTTTCATGACATGGTTTGGGAACGGTAAGCTGTATCTTCTTGCTCATACAAAGTGTTTTACTCGATAATTACTTTGTCTGATGCAAGAATCTTCCCGTTTGCATAAGCAAGCTGAATAATATACACTCCTGCTGCCCATCGGGTATCGGTAGCCAATTGAAAACGGCTGGCTCCTTTTAAAACCTGAACTGATTTATTGAGCATCAACCTCCCATCTAATGCCAATATTTTTACAGTGATCCTGTCTTCCTTACCGTTTTCGGTTTCAATATTTATTACCCCTCCTTTTCGGACCGGGTTGGGGAATAATTTTATAAGCGGGCCTGAACTGCATTTAGTTCCGATCGAATCAGGCCATATAACTCTTGTATTGCAAATACAATATAACCCGCATCTCCGCACTAAACCTGTCGACTTAAGAATAACTTCAGTACATGTACGCAGTTCTCTTCTTAAATTTATCTGCTGTTCATTTTTAATATTTGTTATCAGATCGCATACAGGCTCGTATCCAACAGCTGATACATTTATTTCATACTGAACAAGCGGTTTCAATTTATCAGTAACCACTACCCCACTATCGTTGGCCACATACATCAGTGTATCTTTCTTATCGGTGGAAATAAAGGAAACAGTTGCCCCTGCTATTTTACTTCCATCCATAAAGTCTTTAACGCAAAATTTCCTGAAAGAAGATTGTTTCAGTGTTACTACTATTATACCGTTAGCCCCATCCGGTCCGAAAAGTGCTACCGCTGGGGCACTTTTCAAAATATCAATCGAGGAAATATCATTGGGGTTAATCCTGGAAAGAGTATCCAGTTTTCTGACAATTCCATCTACAATTAACATTGGCGAAGTGTCGTTGCTGCGAACTCTGTAGCAACGCATGACTATTCTCTGATCACCAAAAACTCCTTTTGTTGTTGATTGCACATTCAACCCGGTAACCCTCCCTTTCAGCCCTTCTTCTAATGAGGTTGGGTTTCTGTCTGTTTTATTAGCACCCCAGCAATTCCCGGATATAACAATTTTGTCCGTATCCGTGGTTTGTGCCAGGCAAAAAGATGAAATGCACAATAATAAGAGTGTATATATTTTTCTCATAAGCTTTATTTTTCTCACACTCCATCAGGCCAAGTGTGACTGGTTTAAAAAAAAGGGGCTGGTAGAAACCAGCCCCGTATCACTAACCGGCTGTTAAATGATTAGTCATTTTATTTTCGCTTGCTGACAGGCATAGGTCCGCCTTCGTCCGTATCAGCATCGTCTTTTGGTTCTGGCTTTCCTTTTGCCAGCAGTTGTGCACTTTCCACCAGCCTGATAAATTCTGAACGGTATCCTTCTTCATCATTGCCTTTTGCTTTACGGGCCAGGCTGATCACATCAGTATATGATGCATATGATTTGAATTCAGAATTGCGCAGCAGCATGCCAAACTGGGCCACAGATGCTGCAAACCGGAAATTATCCGATGTTTTTGCTATCGGTATCTGCTTATCCTTTACAGGATGTTCGATCAGCTTGCTCACTTCCCCGTCAGGAGCTTTGTAACGAAACTTCACAGTTAATATCTCATCGGTATGTGAGGATTTGCTGAAAGGCGCCACATTTTTCTGGTATTTCAATGAATCAACATTCTTAAGGAAATTACTGTTTACTCCCACAGGTATCACTTCATACAACGCTGTTACCGTATGACCGCTGCCCAGTTCACCGGCATCTTTTTTATCATCATTAAAATCTTCTTTAGCCAGCATCCTGTTCTCATAACCGATCAGGCGGTAGCCCTGCACTTTGGCCGGATTGAATTCGATCTGCAGTTTTACATCTTTAGCGATGGTAAACAGTGTACCGCCAAATTCATTTACCAATACTTTCTTTGCTTCGGTAATTCCATCTATATATGCGTGGTTGCCATTTCCTTTATCGGCCAGCTTTTGCATTTTGGCATCCTGGTAATTACCCATACCATATCCGAGTACTGTCAGGAATACACCACTTTTTCTTTCTTCTTCGATCATTCTTTCCATCGCATCATCACTGCTCTCCCCTACATTAAAATCACCATCGGTACAAAGTATCACCCGGTTATTACCTCCTTTTACAAAATATTCTTTAGCAGTTTTGTAAGCCAGCTTTATACCTGCTCCCCCGGCTGTAGAACCACCTGATTCTAACCGGTCAATGGCATCTTTGATTTTTGTTTTCTCTTCTCCGCTGGTAGGAGGCAATACCAGGCCGGCTGCTCCCGCATACACCACCATGGCTACTTTATCCTCTTCCCGCAATTGATCCACCAGCAATTTCATAGATGCCTTAACTAATGGAAGTTTATTAGGAGAACTCATAGAACCAGATACATCAATCAAAAAAACCAGGTTAGAAGCCGGTAAATTTTCTACCGGTATTTTCTTGCCCTGCAAGCCGATCAATACCAGTTTATGTTCCTTATTCCATGGGGCATCAGATATCTCTGTGTTAATGGAAAAAGGGTCTTTATTTTCCGGTTGGGGATACTCATATTTAAAATAGTTGACCATTTCTTCAATACGTACTGCACCTGCCGGAGGCAGTTGTCCATTGTTCAGAAAGCGGCGGACATTGCTGTAAGAAGCTGCATCCACGTCTATAGAAAACGTAGAGAGTGGGTTATCTGTTACTTTTAAAAATTTATTTTCTGTGATATGGTCATAACCTTCCCTTTCGAATTCAGTTGCTTTAAAATCATAATACCCGCTGATATCATTAGCAGAACCGGGAACACCCCTGTTTGTGGTAACATACAATCCGGAAGCCCTGCCCTGAATTGCTGAAACACTTGCCGTAACGTCTTTTTTCCTGGCCTGCCCATATCCCACAACGACAACTTCACTCATTGTGTTTGTTGACAGAGTTAATGACACATCAATCTTTGACCTCCCTTTTACTTTTACTTCTTTTGTTTCCATGCCGATTGCAGAAAAAACCAATACATCATTAGAATTGGCCACCACAATTTTATATGTACCGTCTGTTTTGGAACTGGTACCGGACCGGGTTCCTTTTACCATCACTGACGCACCAACAACAGGGCTACCTTTATCATCAGTTATAGTTCCTGAAACTGTTATGGCTTTAATAGGCCGGAAGGCCAGCACCACCAGGATAACAGGCATTACAAGAAGAAGTATTCGTTTCATAAAAGTATTTTCATACCCTGATGCCGGTATTTTAGCAATTGCATAAAGGGATATAAAAATTTTATTCGCTAATTTTAAGGCGTTGGCTTTCATAAAGAACATATCCCACACCTCACTAACCGATAAAGAGCTGGTAGCTCTGTATAAAGGGTCGGGCGACATGGCCGTACTGGGCGAACTATACCAGCGGTACATGGAGTTGGTCTATGGTGTCTGTCTCAAGTATTTTAAAGAACCGGAGAGATCGAAAGACAGTGTGATGCTGATCTTTGAAGAACTGGTTACAAAGCTGAAAAAGCATGAAGTGGACAATTTCAGGGGATGGCTGCACCAGTTGGCTAAAAATCACTGCCTGATGCAGCTGCGGACACCTAAAAACATGAAAACCGTGGAATTCAAGACTGAACTTGTGCAATCGGAAGAAGATGTGCATCTGAATGGTGTCCTGGAAAAAGAGGAAAATTTCAAAAAACTGGAATACTGCCTTGGCACACTGACAGATGAGCAACGGGAATGTATCCGGCTCTTTTACCTGGAAGGGAAATCGTATAACGAGATCGTGGGCCTGAACGGGATGGAATGGAACCAGGTACGCAGTTTGATACAGAATGGCCGCCGGAATTTAAAGATCTGTATGGACAAGGCAGGGGCAGAAGTTAAAAGCCGGGAACAATGAAAAAAAATATGAACTTTGTAACGCCTCATGGCAAATGATAACAACATAAAAGAATTTACCGCCCTGGATATTGAAAAATATCACAAGGGCCTGCTTTCTCCCAAAGAAATGCATGACCTGGAAAAAGCAGCGCTTGATGATCCCTTCCTGGCAGATGCACTGGAGGGCTATGCTGTTAGTGGGGTAAATGTCTCTGCCGATATTTCCGATCTCAAAAGCAGGCTGGCCGAAAGAACAGAAAAGGCAAAAGTAATCCCCTTGAATGCAGGCGGACGTTCCGGCTTTCCCTGGCTGAGAGCTGCTGCAATGTTTATTATACTGGCTGGCGCAGGTTTATTATCCTATGTTTTTATATTCAATAAAGAAGATAAAGAAATCGCCAAAGCTGAACAGGTGAAGACTGAACAGCAAAAAGATGCAGGTACTGCTGCTATAAAAAATGATCCGGCTGCAGATAGCAACACTTCCACTGCAACTGTGGCAACAGGTAAAGGAACGGCAGTTACTGCTGATACAAAAGCCAAAACAACAACTGCAATAAATACTGTTGAAACGGAAAACGACATTGCCGCCGCATCCGGCAGTACAGAGGAGATTCGTCAAAAAACTGATGGTCCGGCAAAAACTCTTGCCGCAGACAATAAATCTTTAGATGCTGATATAGCAGCAGAAAAGAAAGAAGTGACACCTTCTGCTATTACTACTCCCAAGAAGGATGTTCCCAGCGGATATGCAGAGAACAATGACCTGAAAACAAAGAGAGCTGTTGCCGCCAACCGGAGATCAGACGATCTTTATAAGAATTCAAATATTTTCCGCGGCCGGGTGACCGATGCCTCCAATGTAGGTGTACCTTTTGCCAATGTAACCAATGTGGAAGATAATGCAGGTACTTATACAGATGCCAAAGGCTATTTCAATCTCACTTCACCAGATACCATTTTAAATGTACAGGTACGTTCCATTGGTTTTGAAACTAATAACCTGCAACTAAGAAATAATGTACCCAATAACCAGGTGGTGATGCAGGATGACCGCAGAAGTTTGTCGGAAATGGTGATCAGCAATCAAAAACCTAACGCCGCGGCCCGGTCACAAAATAATAACGTAAAACTGGAAGAACCCGAACCTGCTGATGGATGGGATAACTATGATACTTACCTGGCCAATAATCTGAATGTACCAGACGATTTTACAACAAAACAAAACAGCGCTGCCGCTGTACAGGTTTCTTTCGAAGTAGACAAAAATGGTGAGCCTGTCAACATCAGGGTTGAAAAATCTCTCTGCGATAAATGTGATAAAGAAGCCATCCGGCTTATTAAAGAAGGACCCAAATGGAAGCGCAATGCCCGCAAAGGCCGTACTACGGTTACTATACCATTTAACCAGTTGTTTCGCTAGCAGGTAAAACTTGTTCCGGGTATTCATCTCATCCTCTTACCTTCGCATTTCAAAATTGCTTTTTATGAAAAAAATGATTTTCACCTCCCTGGCTGCTTTATGCTTTTTTATTGCTGAAGCCCAGTTAAAAACACCTGCTCCAAGTACCACACAAACCATTAAACAAGATTTCGGACTTGGTAATATTGAACTCTCCTATTCCCGTCCGGGAATGAAAGGAAGAAAGATCTTCGGCGACCTGGTGCCATTCGGTAATGTATGGCGCACCGGTGCCAATAATGCCACTACAATTACTTTCAGTGATGCAGTGACAATCGGTGGTAAAAAAATTACCCCGGGTAAATATGGCCTGTTAAGTATCCCTGACAAAAACAGCTGGATCCTGATCATCTCTAAACAACTGGATGTTACAAGTCCTGCTGGTTACAAACAGGAAAATGATGTAGCAAGAGTAGAAGTAAAAACGATGAAAATGGGCGACAAAATGGAAACTTTCACCATGCAGTTTGCCGAAGTAAAACCTACCAGTTGTGAACTGCACATCATGTGGGAAAATACAGCAGTAGCACTTCCCATCACTACAGATGTTGATGGAAAAGTAATGGCCCAGATCGATCAGCTGATGAATAAGGATAACCGTCCTTATTTTAATGCTGCCATGTATTATATGGACAATGGTAAAGACCTGAACCAGGCATTGACCTGGTTTGACAAAGCAGTCGAACTGAATCCTTCTGCATTCTGGATCCAGCACCAAAGGGCTAATTGCCTGGCCAAACTCGGCAAGAAAGAAGAAGCAAAAGCCGCTGCAGAAAAATCAAAAGAACTGGCAGCCGCAGCCAAGAATGATGATTATGTAAAACTGAATGAAAAGTTATTGGCTGAGCTGAATAAATAATTGCCTGAATTTAAAAATACAAGAAGCCTTGCCTAAACAGCAGGGCTTTCTTTTTGGGTGATTAACTTGTTAAGGAGAAGGCTAAAAAAGATTACTCCAAATGCACCAATAGGGTTTAACCAAAGGAACCCCATTTTAAAAATTCCTGCTTTCGTTAAAATAAAAACAGACAATACCAGCAACTCGGCCAGTATGGCGCCCCAAAAAACCACATGGCCGTTCCTGATATTTTTCATAAAGAAAGCTACCAGGAAAACGCCGAGTATCACACCATAGAAAAGTGAACCTAACACATTTACTGCTTCTATAAGGCTGTTACCTATATTGTAGGTGAACATGGCCACAATAATGCAAAAGACACCCCAGGCCAGTGTATACCATTTTGACAATTTATATTCATCCTCTCCCGATACTTTCTTTTGTGAAAACCGCCTGTGAAAATCTACCATCGTGGAAGAAGACAATGAATTGATGGCCGCAGCAATACTTCCCCATGAAGCGAGAAAGATAATGGCGATCAGTAACCCTACAAGTCCGGCAGGTAAATGATCTACAACAAACCGCAGAAAGATATAATTAGTGTCATTGCCATCTCCTCCCACTTCTTTAGTATTCAACCAGCTTTTCACTTTACCCCGCAAACTATCGGATCTTTTCTGCAGACTCTGCAATACAGACAATGATTGCTCCTCTGATTGCTTATCATTATTGTCAGAGGCTGCTGTGTATGCAACTACCAGCTCTTGCTTTTCTGCCGCTAACCGGTTATACTCCTGCTGTACTATTGCAAAAGAATCTTTGTAGACTGATTGTTCCAGTTTTTTCACCTGTACTTCATTAAAGAAGATCGGTGCCTTATTAAACTGGTAAAAAGTAAATACTAAAGCGCCTATTAACAGGATGGCAAATTGCATCGGTACTTTTACCAGCCCATTCATCAACAAACCAAGCCTGCTTTCCCGCAATGATTTAGCAGTAAGATAACGACCCACCTGGCTTTGATCAGTTCCAAAATATGAAAGTGCCAGAAAGAACCCTCCAACCAAACCGCTCAATAAATTATACTGATCACTCCAGTTAAATTTTCCGTTCTCAAAACCGGTAGTGATAACATTCAGCTTCCCCATTTTGCCACTTACTTCCAGTGCATCAGTAAAACTTACGTTTGCCGGCAACATGTTTACTACCATGTACCCGGCTAAAAACATTCCGGCAAAAATGATGATTAATTGCAGTTGTTGTGTATAGGCAACAGCCTTTGCCCCTCCGCTCATGGTATAAATAATGAGCAGCCCCCCCATGAAAATATTGGTATAATAAATATTCCAGTCAAACAGTGAAGAAAGAATTATAGAGGGAGCGAATACACTGATCCCGGTAGATAGTCCCCGCTGGAGTAAAAACAAAAAAGAAGTAAGTGTCCGGGTTTTACCATCAAAACGGTTCTCTAAATATTCATAGGCCGTATACACTTTTAGTTTGCAAAAAATAGGAACAAAAAAGATACAGATAACCACCATGGCAAGTGGCAGACCGAAATAATACTGAACGAACCGCATGCCATCAGTGTATGCCTGTCCCGGCGCTGATAAAAAAGTGATAGCACTTGCCTGGGTTCCCATTATGCTTAATAATACCAGGCCCCAGGGCATGCTTCGGTTACTGAGAAAGTAGCCCTCAAGATTACGGGAGGTACGGCTTTTATACAAGCCATAGGCAATGATAGACAGCAATGTTACCACCAGTATTATCCAATCCAGCTGGCTCATGCAAATCGTTTAGTGAAAAAATAAAATAGAATGATCAGCAATAACAGGAATAATATCACCAGGATATACCAGCTGTTCCAGTTCTTAAAAAATGGCGCCTTATCGTTATCCGGTGTTTGCATATGCTATTTCCGGGTGGTTCTTAACCAGCCCGTAAAAACAATTATAAATCCGAGAACAAGTCCTATCAAAATACCGATCCGTACTCTTTTGATAAGTATTCCTACCACCAGCCCAATAATGATAGCGAAAATAAAAGCCATTTCTCCTCTTCGTATATTGGGTTTCGATTGTCCCGGCATCAGAATCCTTTTTTCTTATTTAATGCAATAATATTTGCCAGTAACCGGTAAGCACCCGGCACACCGGCAGGTAATTCCCGGAAAAATACAATTCCCGTATACGTAAACCAACCCTTTCCATATCTAGCTACCAGCAAACTTCCTTCATCGGCTTTTTCGCCGGGATCTGCCATGCTAATTAATTTTTCAAATTTGCCCTCCGTATCTGCAGCATGATAAATACTTCTTTCCTGTATCCAGCCTTTGAAATCATCCTCTCCGATCTTGTTTGGAAAATTAAAGACAGGATGCTCAGGCTTCAGTAATGAAACTGCTGCATTCTCATCTGTAACCCTGGTCCTGGTAATATTAAAATTGTATGGTCCTATTTTGGCCCTTACCGGTCCGATCTGGTTGCTGGTATTATACTGAACGATCATGTTACCTCCTTCGTGCACATACTTCATTAATTTTTCATAGTGCTTATTCATCCACTCATGAGTATTATAAGCTCTGACTCCTGTTATGATGGCATCAAATTGTCCGAGATTATTCCTTGAAAGCTCTTTATCTGTAAGCAAACTCACTTCATACCCCATTTGCTCCAGCGCTTCAGGCACTTTATCACCGGCCCCGGTAATATAACCTATCTTCTTATTGTATGTTTTCAGGTCAATATACTTAACCGCTACTGCAGACTTGTGAAAGTAGTTGATCCAGGGTATATGGTCATATCTTATCTCATGCTTATCATCTGACACAAGATTCTTTCCATCTGCCGATACAGAGAAAAGTAATTCTTCGTTTTCTTTCTCTGCTTCGCCGGTATACTCAATTTCCTTTACCTGGTTTTTTGTATCAATACTCAGGTTCTTGTTACTGATAGATACATTTTTCATTTCTTTTCCAGAAATAGCAGACAATACCTCCACATTCCCATTAAATCCCTTTTTCATACCCCTGGCAGCAATTGTTCCCTTCAGGCTTGTTTTACCGGGAGATATGACTTTCACATCTTCCTGCGGACTTAGTATAACCGGTGGAACGGTTACCAATGGCTGATACAATTCACCTTTTACCGGGTCAGTAAATTTGTACCTGACTGGTCTCATAAAAGTGAAACGTTCGCCATATATTTTTACCACTATAAAAGCGAAATAACCAGGATCTATATCCGGCTGCCCTATCCGCAATTGGTCAGTTACATTAAAATATCCCTCCGCCATTTTTTTCTCCAACCAATAAGGCTGGGTGATCGGTTTTTCCGCCGGTATATACATCGTTTTGGAAAAATTCAGGTTCTTATTCTTCTCCAGTTTTCTTGCAAAAGCAGAATCAAAATTATCCACCTGTACTTTCTCCAAAACTGCATCTGTGCCAAGCCGGTTGTTGAAAGAAAAATTGATCCTTATTGAATCTGTCTGTACCGCAAATTGCTCCGTAGTGGTGGCATCTAAAAATAACCCGCTGCATTGGGCTATCAGTGTATATACTTCTTTTTGCTTTTGGGTCTTCCAATAACTATCCGGAAGGTTGTTAATGGCCTTATACAATCCCACCAGGCTCTCTACTGATTTTTCCGGGTGCAACAGGTCAAAATTCCGGGTAAGCTCATCAATCATTTTGGAGATTGCTTCACCACCGGCAACTCTTTTCCAGGTCAGTTCTACTCCATCCATCAGATCATTAACGGGCTGATCCCCTTTAGTGGCTTTAAAATATTCCAATGATTCGCCTCTTGATGCAGGCACACCAAATCCCTGGCTTTTATGCTGGCTGCGGCTTTCAGCGGCAATCTCTCCGTAACTTTTTCCAAGCAACGGATTATACCCTCCCACATCTATTTTGAACTGGTCTTCTCTTGTAGTGTTAGTACCGCCAAAGTTGAATGTATTCCACAGTACTCTTTTTGGTTGCCATACCGAAACATGTTTCAATTGCTCCGGGAAACGATTGGGGTCAGCTGCAGCAGTAAATGCTTCATTGGCAAGGATACCTGAAGCCGTATGATGACCATGCCCTCCTTCTCCCGTTTCCGGGAAGCGGTTAATGACCACATCCGGCTGAAACTTCCTGATCACCCACACCACATCACTCAATATTTTTTCTTTGTCCCATTTAGTAAAAGTTTCCTGTGGTGTTTTTGAATAACCAAAATCATAAGCTCTTGTAAAAAACTGTTCCCCGCCATCTATTCTTCTGGCAGCCAGTAGTTCCTGTGTTCGTATCAGTCCTAAGTCAATTCCCTGTTCGTCACCGATAAGATTTTGTCCGCCATCACCTCTTGTCAATGATAAATACCCGGTTCGGTACAACCTGTCTTTTGACAAATAAGTGATCAGCCTTGTATTCTCGTCATCCGGATGTGCCGCTATGTACAATACTGAACCCAGCACATTCAGTTTGCGAAGGGCCAGGTACATATCTGCCGAAGACCAGCTTTGCGGTGCCTGGCAAAAACCTGAAAGCTGCATGCATAAAGCGAGGAAAAGGATACAATATTTTCTCATCGGTAAAATTATTCAGCGAATATAAAAGGTATTTGCCAAGCCGGCAGAACCGGTCGTATAAATTATGGTTTTGAAAAGATAATTACTAAACTAAAAAGCCCCGGCAGGTATCAGGCCGGGGCTTTCTGTATCTGGATGTCTTTACTC